>CAYPSX010000058.1:0-19001 GCA_964413185.1 uncultured Bacteroidales bacterium | reverse complement strand
TTTCGCTTAAGGTTATCCAATCCAGGTTAACTGCACCCTGATTTTCTCTGGCATAAAAACTATAAAACTCAACAGGCAGCGGATTTTCATCTGCTGTTTTCGAACCAAAAGTAAACGGACTAAAAGCGGTTATGGTTTGGCTTGTAACTGAACCAGTCGTGGTAGTTCCAGTAGTCCCGCCGTTTTGGGTTTCATCTACCCACGATGAGCCATCAAAACGAGCTACGCTCAAATCACTTAAATCTGTAATGTCGCTTAAGGCACTCTCCCAGTATAATGTAACCTGAACATTGCTGGTTCCGGTTGTTCTGCTGAGTGTCCAAAATTCATCCAAACTCACATTGTTTAATGGTGCTGTTAAATCCACCGTGTTTACGTAGCCAGAATCAGCATACTCTGCGGTAAATGCATCTGTTGCGTTAGCCGGAGCTGAAATGCCTATACGTGCGAATCTGGCGTTACATCCTACCGGAAATACAAATGCATCATTCCCAATTTTTTTAACAGGGCCCATAATGTAGCTCGATGAGTTGCCCGAAGAACTTATTGCTTCGTCTATTAAGGTTAAAAGGTTGGAGCTTGACGTATTGAGCCTGCCACTGGTCATTGTTAGGCTGCTGTTGATTGTAGCCGGCACATTCAGCGTAACGGAGTTCGATGATTTATTAATTTCCATATCATCAAAAACAGCCGGACTTGTAGTTCCTTCAATAGAAGATGCTGTAGATCCGTTAAAGCATACTCCATTCCCATTGGGCGTGAAGGTGTTGTTGTTTACAAAGTCTCCTGAAATGTTGATTTCCTTACTGAGCTGCAATTCTGCTCCACCATCAATAGTAATGTTGTGATAGTTGCCTGTTCCGCTTCCTTGCAATCTTGAAGGGGTTCCCTGGAAAACAACCGTTGATGTTTCTCCGGAGATGGTTCCGTTATTGTCAATATTACTACCAATAGTCAACGTTTGTGAAGCTCCCCCATTCAGTGTTGCCCCTTCAGATATGTGCAAATGGTTTGGGATTGTAATACCACTTGAAAATGTTACGCCTGATTCATCCGTGTTGGTAATGTCTACATCGTAAAATGCAGGGCTGGAATAATTAATGGTTAAAGGAACAGTTCCTCCAAATTCTACGGTTCCATTGGATGTAAATTCTGTGCCATCAAGTGTTATTGTTGCACCTCCGCTAAAAGCTGGGGCGGGTGTAAATTTAATAGTACCATCACTTGTAACAGTTCCGTTGTTTACAAAGTTGCCATAAATCGTGTGTGTATGTGGCCCGGCATTAAACGCTGCACCGGCGCCAATATTTATTGCCAGGTATACTGTCCAGGGTACACTGGGACTTATCCCGGCCGTATTGTTTATATTTACAACTGCAAATTCCGGTGAACTATTGGAGCTGAAAACCGGTGCTACAGAACCGTTAAAATTAATGACTCCACCAGAGCTGTTGATTGAATTTATGAGCTGCACGGTTTGCACTTGTGTGCCTGTAAATGTTACCGTTCCATCGCTGGTAAGTGTGCCTTTGTTGGTTGCATCACCTTCAAGCGTTAGTGTTACAGCAGCAAAGTCGATAGCGGCATTTTCATCTATGAAAAAGTCTCCTTCGATGGTGAAAGGCCCTGATGAAAAGGTGTATGAGCCGGTGTTTGTGTAGAGGTTATGTACTGTTGTTGAACCGGAAAATGTTTTGGTATCTCCATTGATAAGGAATGTGCTTGTAGCAGGATTATAGGTGCCACTATTCAAAAAATTACCGGCAAGTTCAATGGTGTTCGATCCCGGTTCTACTGTTGCTCCGGAATTAATGGTAAAATCCCCATTGGCTTTCATGTTGCCTGTTAATGTTTTTTCATTGGCTCCACCGTTCGAAAAAATTATATTTCCGTAAGTAACAGAATCTATAGATTGTGCTACTGTTCCGGCGTATTCCACGGTACTGAGCGTATCCAGCTCAATTGTGTTAAAAGCTTTCGGGAAATTCTTTGTTCCGGATACTTTTAAATAACCATCGTCAGCCATTGTGAAAGAGCCTCCAAACGCTATGCGATTGGCTTCGTAGGTATTCATGTCCCAGGTTCCTGCAGATATGGTTAAGTTACTTTTTACAGCAATATCTCCTGTTGAGGTAAGTGTGCCGGATGATTTGTTTACGCTAAGGGTATTAACTATTGTTGAACTTACGGTTTGAGCACCTGTTCCGTTAAAGCATAGCGTACCATCTCTGGGGTTAAAGGTTCCATTGTTTGCCCAGTTTCCCTGTACACTTAAATAGGTATTGTTTGTTGATATTTCGGTTCCGGGTCCAATTGTAACATCGCCATAAACGGCTAATGTGTCATTTAGAACAAGCTGCCCTCCTGTGGTTAGTGTTAAATCCCCGGTTACAATTGTTGTACTATCAATGCTTGCACGCTCATTCGATTTCGAAAATTTAAGATTGTTATACGTTAGTGCTGCAACCTCTTGCGGGTTAGAGCCGGTGTATTCTACTGTTCCCGTGCCGGGTGTAAACGTTCCTGAATTGTAATTCAGGTCCTTGCTAACTTTTAGTAAACCCGCATCGGTAAAATTAATTTCGCCATAGCCGTTAAATTGAACATTGTTTCCCACGATTACCGAGCCGGTTCCAATGTTTAACGTAAGATAATGGTTGGCCTGATCATCAGATAGACTCAGGTTTGTTCCAACGTCAATTGTTCCCGATCCGGTGTTAATTGTGTGGTGGGCGTTTGACGTCCATATCCCTCTCATGTCGCCGGTTATAGACAAGGTGTTTCCATTGATTGATAGTGTAGCTTCCTGGCTGTCGCCAAAACGCAGTGCTCCAATGTTTGCATTAGAAGAAAGTGCAGGCTCATTGGTGTAGGTGTCATACCCTACCTGTGCAACATCGTCCGAAGTAGGTACACGATTGCTCATGTCGCTACCCGATATGGTTGTCCAGTTTCCGGCTGTATTCCAGTCTGTGCTTTCTGATCCATCCCAACGCACAATATTCCGTTCGCCTGTAGCAATCCATGGCCCTGAGATTTCTGCAATTGAATTCTTTTGAACATAATTGTTTACATCGTCGCGTATATCGGCACCAATACTATCCCAGCTGGTTGTAACTGAATTGTAGCGGTACAAAACCAGATCAGGCTCTATAAAAGCGTTGACCTCTTCTTGTTCATAATGAAACAGAAAATCGGCATTGGTGTACGTTCCATTGGGAACAGATACGGTGTATTTTCGTGTTATACACTCCTGTAGAATGTCAAAATCTGTTACAAAACCAATATCTACATTCACAATTACAGAGTCGATGCCCGAAGGACTGGAGAATTTGATATAGTTATAGGGCCCTTCAAAATGGTATTCGGTAGCATCGCTAAACGTATGTGTGCGCACAATGGTACCAATAATTACACCGCTGTTTGTACGTGTGCCGGTTATGGTGATGGTATCATTTCGGGTGTCGATATTACCCGATGTAAGGTCGATGTTGTTTACTGTAATGTTGTTTAATAAATTCACATAGGTTGACGATAGCGTTTTGTTTATTACAACTTCGTTAAATGTGGTTTCGCCCGAAATGCTGCATGAATAATCTCCGCCAAAAGTTATGGTAGATGTATTGGCTGTAAAAGTTCCTGAATTTGTAAAGTCTTCCTCCACAGTAAGCGTAAATGTTGATGCATCCAGTGTGGCACCATTTTGTATGGTCAAATCCTTTTCAACAGTAAAATTACCTAAAGGCGTTTTTACACCACCGTTGCTCAATGTGAGATTGCTGTAGGTTACGTTTGTAATATCCTGAGCGCCTGCACCGTTATAATCTACAGTGTTTGGAGAATAACTCGATGCATCAAAAGTTCCTGTTGCCGTTAGTGCATTTGCAATGCCTACATTTGAGCTACTGGTCAGAGCCAGGTTTTTTGTGGCAAGAATTTCTAAGTTGTAAAGGTTTGCATTGCCCGAAAAAGCTGCATCACCATCGACATAAACCGTTCCGCTGGTTGCTTCAAAAGCTCCATCAGTTTGAATGTTGAAGTAATTTTCTATTGTAAAGTCACGGTTGGTAGACACATCGCCACTTATATCTAAATCGTAAAAGGTGATGTCTCCCGTCCCGCTAATGGTCTTAAGTAAACCACTCATATTTACAAAGCTTGATGTTGCACTTTCGTACGTGCCATCTACTGCGAGATTGCCGGTTATTTCGATGTTTCCATTTCCGGTAATTGAACCTGTAACAGATAAATCGGATAAAACTACAGGCGTTCCCAGTATTTGTTTGGTGGTTCCGCTCATTGTAAGTGTGCCGCCATTGCTGTGCGTAAAACTACCACCGTCGACTACTAAATCGCCGGTTATCTCAAGGTTTGTGGTGTCTGTGGCGGTTGTTCCTGTAGCATAACTAATTACGTTGTTCAGCGTATATGTTCCACTACCGGCTATCGTACAATTACTGCCTTCAAAATGAAATGTTGATGTATTCCCGTTAATTGTACCACTGTTAAGAATATCACTACTAAAATTAATGATGTATGAATCGGCATTAAATGTTGAAGTGGCATCGAGGATAAAATTTCCGTAAAAGTTTATTTCACTTCCTGCGGTAAATGTTACGCTTGAACCACTGCCGGCTTCGCAGGTAAAAGTACCCAATACATCGAAAAGTGTAGTTGGCATTGTTTTTACCACATCGCCGCTGGTGCTTTGAAATGTTAAATTTCCGTAGGTAGTGTTTAATACCGTTTGGTTGTTCCCGTAATAATAAACAGTGCTTCCTGTAGCTAAATTCAAATTATTATAGTTGGCCGGAAAACCATTGGTTCCGCCAATTTTTAAAACACCACCACTGGCAATGGTAAAAAAACCACCGACTGCAGCGCCACGGTCGGCTGTGTAGGTTTGCATATCGAGTGTGCCATCTTCAATATAAATCATTCCATAACCATTAGACGAGTATAATGGGGGCAGGTTAGCTGTCAGGTACTTTGTTGTTCCTCCTGAAATTTTAAGGTTGCAGTATGTAAGGGCGGCAGAAATATTTTGTGTAATATCTGCTGATGCATAATCAACATAGCTATTCTCATTTAAAGATATGGTACCACTAATTGTGTAATTTGTGGAAAAGTTTTCGGTCATTACTTTCAGGTAGCCCCCTGAATTCACAATCAGGTCGCCCGTTCCTCCCACCGCATAAGAAGCTGTTGGATTAAATATCCCGTCAACTTGCATTTCTCCATTTATGGTAATATTGGAATTTAAAGTTGTGGTTGAAGATGAGCTAATTATTACATCATTGAAGGTAGTTGCTCCGATGATGCTCTGCGCGGTTCCCTGGAAAATTACCTGTACACCTGATGCGCTGAATGTAAAAGTACCGGAATTACTCCAGTTGCCGGCTAGATTGATACTCCTGTTGTTCTGTGCATGGTCTATTGTGCCATTGGCTCCGATGACCAAATCCTGAGCTACGGTCAGGTTTGCTTTTAATGTGAGTGTTGAAACCACAGCTCCATCGCCAATGGTAAAACTATTACATTGAACGGCTTTCCCTTTAATTTCGGGCTGGTTCGCTCCTGTAAAGTTAGCATCTCCAATTATAATGTCGGAAGTAGTGGTTGGAACTCCGCTTGTCCAATTATCTGAATCTTTCCAGCGGGTGCTGCTTTCGCCTGTCCATGAAGTTTGCCCGAAAGAATTCAACGCAAATAAAAGGATGGCTATTAGTGTTGTTGAATATGTTTTAATGTGCATCATTTCTTTTTTTAATTGAATTCTTTTACTTTTTGCATTTGAAAAAACTGGCGTGTCAGGGTCAGGTGACATCGAGTTCGTAATATTTCTGAAGCATATCTGCCAAATCTTCTTTTATGATTGGTTTTGTCATAAATTCGTTGCATCCAACAGATAATGCACTTTCCATGTTATGTTTGTCTGTATAGGCAGTTTGGGCAATTATTATTACATTGGGATCAATTTTTCGTATTTGAGCTGTTGCTTTCAGGCCACTCTGCCCCGGAAGGTTGATATCCATTATAATCATTTCAACATCCCTGTTTTCCTTAAAAACACGAGTGGCCTCGAGGCCATCAATCGCCCTTATAGTAGTGAATTTTAAATCCCTTAGCAGTGTCTCAAGATATAAAGCACTAACATCGTCGTCTTCAACTATTAAAACTTTTACATTGGAATGTTCTGTAATTTTAGTTTTTTTAGTATTGTCAGTAGTTTCTATTTCCTTTATCTTCACCATGGATTGGGGGAATAATATGGAAAATTTGCTTCCCTTGTCTTCTTCGGATTCTAATGTCAAATCACTTTCAAGAATTTCTGATATTCCTTTTGCAATGGTTAATCCAATTCCGGGGCCCTGGTGTACCCTGTTTTCTTTCATGTCTGCCTGTACAAAACAGTCAAAGATTTTTTCTTTATGTGACCGGGGTATACCTATACCCGTATCGCAGACATTGATATGTAATTTATCTTCAAGTATTCCCATTTCTAAATCGACCTGCCCGTCATTAGTAAATTTCAATGCATTATTTACCAGGTGCATTAATAGTTTCTTAAGCAAATCTTTATCTGTAATAATTTGTGGTTTTTGCGCTTCAATGTCGTTTTTCAACGTCCATTTAAGTCCCTTTTTTTGGAAAAGAGGCGTATATTCTTCATAAACATCCTTTATTAAGTCATTTAATGAGAAGTTGGTTTTGTGGGCTGCCATATGTCCGGACTGAAGACTTGACAGGTCAAGGATATTATGAACAGTACTCAGCAATAACCGCCCGCTTTTTTCGATAATTTTTACATATTTATTAATGTCCTGCCTGGATATATCCGGTTTGCCCAGTAATTTGGAAAAACCCATTATCCCATTTAGAGGTGTTCTTATTTCATGACTCAAATTGGTAAGAAACATGGATTTTAATTTGTCGCTTTCCTGGGCATGAATTTTGGCTTCTTCTAACTCCCTTTCTCTTAAAATCCTGTTTGTAATGTCGGTTTTTACAGCCACATAATGCGTAATACGATTGTCATTGTTTTTTACTCCGGCAATACTGGCTTCCTCATAGAATATCTCCCCGTTTTTCTTTTTATTTACAAAAACTCCCTTCCATGTTTTGCCTGCTGTAATAGCATCCCACAGTTCTTTGTAAGTTTTTTCGGGGGTTTGTCCGGATTGCAAAATTCGGGAGTTTTTATTTAACACCTCTTCAAATGTATAACCGGTAGTTTTCTCAAAAAATGGATTGACATATTCTATATTTCCCCGAATATTTGTAATTACAACGCAAGCCGGGCTCTGCTCTACAGAGCTGGAAAATTGTTTGATTTTTTCGTCTTGTTTGTTTTTTTGAATAACATACGATGTTTGTTTGGCAATTAACTGCACCCAGTTTAAGTCTTTAGCGTCAAAAGCCTGGTCGTGAACCGGGTCACTTATGCTTATTATTCCAATACACCTTTCATCATTTTTTAACCCGACACCCATAAACGAACAGGGTTCTCCAAATGGAAATTCAAAATCTTTCTCCTTTACAGCATTTCTTAATTCTTCAGTATTGAAAGCAACATCTTTTTTTGCGCTTATTAATGCAAGACCCGGGCATTTTTCTTTAGGAATGGTGGTGGAGACTATTGAGTTATTTTCAAATTTAAAAAAATCAACCTCCTCATTTTCAATTAATCCGAAGGCAATGTGTTTATTTATGAATTTTTGACTCAGTATTTTGTGTAAAATTTTAAAGTAGTTCTCCTTCGCATCAATAATATTGAAATTTAAAAGTTGATTGGTAAAGTCATTCATGGTCAGGTTTTTCCATGCTTCTGTATTATCTGTTAAAATGACACACTTTGAATGCTCTTGTCCCAAATTAGTAGTTACCCTGCATTGAACATAAAACGATTGGCCGTTTTTATTGGTTATCCATAGCTTTTCATCCTCAACCGGTTGGTCAAACTTGTTTGTTTTATTGATATAATTTACAATAGTGTTGTTTTCATCACCTTTTCCCTCAATAATTTTTTTAAGTGTTTGTTGGGTGTATCCGGTCATCAATTCAAACCTTTTGTTTACATAAGTTATAGCTTTATTTTCAATAAGTGCAATACCATCTTCCATGTTTTCGACAATGCCTCTAAACCGGTTTTCGCTTTTGTTTAGTTGGTTTTTGATTTGTTGGCGCCTGTATGAATAATTGATTGATTTAGAGAGTAAAGCGGCACTATTTTGTCCCTTTATAATGTGATCTTGAGCTCCTGCAAGAATAGCTTCTGTTCCTGCTTTTTCGTCATTTAAACCTGTTAGCACAACAATAGGTTTTGAGGGGACAAGTGCTAAAACCTTGTTTACGGTCTCTATACCCGATGAATCGGGCAAACCCAAATCGGTCAATACAACATCGAAGTTTTTTTTGCTGCATTCGGTAGCAGCTTCAGATATTTTTGAAACATGTGTTATATCGTATGTGTATTCACGTATATCCTGAATGATTTCCCGGATAAAAAAAACATCTCCCGGATCATCTGCTATTAATAATATGTTGAAATGTGTTTTTGTCATCTTGTGCATACAGATATTTTATATTAGCCCTATTTGCAAACAGTGATCGTAATCCCATAATCAAATCGATTGTAAGTTTTCTGTTAAAAAGCTATTAATCAATGCTATTCTTATAAGAAATGCAAGAGTAATGCCACTTGAAATAATTTGATATAGATTTAAACCCAAGTGTTTATACTTGATAATAATTTGTTGGCAAGAAAACTACCCGTTTTTTTAGGCCGGAATAGGAGGGGTTGCTGCAATACGGCTTCCCCTTTTTAATGGGGTGTAATCGTTCAGGATTAGAAATGAAGAATTATGGCGGAGGAACAGCTGTGTTAAGCGAATTTGTCTTTATTAAGGATAATCTTGAAGCTACCATGGCAGAGTCCTTGTTTCGGCTACGTTACCAATGACGGTGTTTCAATTAGGGCTTGGTGGTGCTTTTTCTGATAACCACTACCACCCCAGCAAATAGGCAAATATCAACGGAGCCACAATGGTGGCATCGGATTCGATGATAAATTTGGGTGTGTCGATGCCGAGTTTGCCCCAGGTGATTTTTTCGTTGGGTACGGCACCGGAATACGATCCGTAACTGGTTGTTGAGTCCGATATCTGGCAGAAATAACTCCAGAACGGGGTGTTGGTGCGTTCCATGTCCTGATAAAGCATTGGAACAACACAAATGGGAAAATCGCCGGCAATACCTCCGCCGATCTGGAAAAACCCGATTCCCTGGTTACCGGCATTTTCGGTATAATAATCGGCGAGCCAGGTCATGTATTCAATGCCCGATTTCATGGTCGATGGTTTCAGCTCGCCCTTGAGGCAGTATGAGGCAAAAATGTTGCCCATGGTCGAGTCTTCCCATCCGGGAACAACAACAGGAATATTTTTTTCGGCTGCTGCCAGCATCCAGCTGTTTTTGGGGTCGATTTCGTAATACTGCTCCAGTACCCCGGAAAGCAACATTTTATACATAAACTCATGTGGGAAATACCGCTCACCTCTTGTTTCGGCATCTTTCCAGATATCGAAAATATGTTGCTGCAAACGACGAAAAGCTTCCTCCTCCGGAATGCAGGTATCAGTAACCCGGTTCAGTCCGTTTTCAAGCAAGCCCCATTCCTCTTTTGGTGTAAGGTCGCGATAATTGGGTACACGTTTGTAATGCTTGTGGGCCACCAGGTTCATGATGTCTTCTTCGAGGTTGGCACCCGTGCACGAGATAATATGGACTTTGTTTTGACGGATTATTTCTGCAAACGACTTGCCCAGTTCGGCTGTACTCATAGCTCCGGCAAGTGTTACCATCATCTTTTTTCCTTCGGCGAGATGTTTTTCGTAAGCTTTGGCCGCATCAACCATTGCAGCGGCATTAAAATGCTTGTAATGATCAAGCATGAATTGCGAAATGGGTCCTTTATTTGTCATGGAGATGGAATTTATAACTTAATAACTGGTAATACAATTTTGCCGCCAAAAATTGCGGATGTTTCAGCCCTTTGATTGGCGCAAGTTCGACAATATCGAAACCAACAACCTCTTTTTGTTTAAAAACCTGTTTCAGGTAGTTTGTGACCTGGTAATAGGTCATTCCACCGGGTTCGGGTGTTCCTGTGGCCGGCATAACGGACGGATCGAACACATCGAGGTCGATGGTAATATAGACCTTACCGGTCATTTGACCTATGGATTTTTCCATCCATGATTGGTTATCCATTATTTGATGTGCAAAATAACATTTATCCTGGTTTAGGAATTCATTCTCTGCAATATCCATGCTGCGTATCCCGACCTGAATAAGATTGGCATATTTCGAAGCCTGGTGAACAGTACAGGCGTGGTTGCATTCCGATCCATCGTAATTCGGTCGCAAATCGGCATGAGCATCGAGTTGCAAAATAGTTATGTCGGGATATTTTTCGTAAAAAGCCTGCATCACTCCAATTGAGATGGAATGCTCGCCACCAAAAAAAGTCAGGAATTTACCGGTTTCAAGAAGTTCCCTGGTTTTATTGTAAACAGCAAGTGTCATGTCTTCTGGTGAACTGCTTTCGGTTATGGGGTTAAGTACGTGAATGCCCTGCCTGTAGACCTCCGAATTGGTTTCAATATCGTACAGCTCCATATTTTCGGCTGCATCGAGAAAAGCCTCAAAACCACGATCGGCCCCTTTGCCCCATGTGCTGGTGCCATCATAAGGAACCGGCTGTAAAAGTATGCGGGAATCGACGAATCCGGCAAATTCTTTGTCTATACCTGCAAAATGGGCGGTCATTTGTTATATCCTAAAATTTTAAACATGGCTTGTGGTGATTGCTCGTTGCGATAAACATAATCGACAATATTTCCTTTCTCATCGCGATCTATAACAATATGTTTGGGGGCAGGAATGAGGCAGTGTTTAATTCCTCCATAGCCGCTGATTGAGTCCTGGTATGCCCCGGTATGGAAAAAACCCAAATATAACGGCTCCTTATCCTCGTTCTTATGAACGGGCAAAAGCACTTCCTGGTTCAGGTCCTCGGAGTTGTAATAATCGGAATGGTCGCAACTAATACCTCCTATATTCACCCTTTGATATTCGTTATTCCATTTATTAACGGGCAAAAGAATGAACTTTTCGTGTATGGACCAGGCATCGGGAATGGTGTTCATAAGACTGTTATCGATAATGTACCAGCTTTCGGTATCGTTTTGTTGTTTTTGCTCCAAAACCTTAAAAATAATTGCACCACTTTCGCCCACAGTGTACCTTCCAAACTCGGTGTAAATATCCGGGTCGGGCACCTCCTCTTTGGTACAGGCATCTTTGATGTTTTTAATTATTTCGCCAATCATATACTCGTAATCGTACTCAAAACCAAGCTGATTGCGTATTGGAAATCCTCCTCCAAGGTTAAATGCATCGAGTGTATTGCATTGTTTCCGCAAATTGATATACAGCTTGAGGGCTTTTTGAAATTCACCCCAGTAATACAGACTGTCTTTTATTCCTGAATCAACAAAGAAGTGGAACATCTTCAGCTCCAGATTTTTTTTGGGTTTGATTTTTTGATTGTAAAAATCGATTACTTCTGTATGCCGGATTCCCAAACGGGAAGTATAATAGGCCGACTGGGGTTCTTCGTTGATGGCCATGCGTAAACCAATCTTAAGTTTCTTGCGACCCAGCATTTTTTCAATGCGCGTAACTTCGGCTGTACTATCGAGAATGGTTATGGTATTTTTGAAGCCCAGGTCACGCAAGTAAATAATTTTCTGAATATATTCGTCTGATTTAAAGCCATTATGGATAACAACCCGGCTTTTATCAATTTTTTTGTCATTAAAAAGGCTGATAATCAAATCTATATCAAACGAAGACGATGTTTCGAGATGCACATCATGCTTTAAGGCTTCGTTTATTACATGATGAAAATGATTGCATTTTGTGCAGTAACAATAGTAATACCTTCCGTTATAATTGTTTCTCTTGATTTCACGATTAAATAAATTCCTGGACTTTTTTATCTGGTCACCAATTTTTGGCAAATAAACAAATCGAAACGGTGTTCCATATTTTTCAATCAGGTATTTAAGCGATATACCATGAAAATGTAAATAACCATCCCGCAGGTCAAAACCTTCCTGGGGGAAATAGTAGCTTTGCTCAATGAGATCAAAATAGGTGTTCTTCACGCTTATTTTCTTTAAAAGTGTATCAATTTTTCAATGAACAAGTTCATGATGTATCCCATTACATTTATTTGTTTACAGGGCTTCATCATTTAACAAATTACCTGCCAAATATCGGATATTTTTTCTTTAAAACTTCTCTTTTTTTTCATCTTAAACCAGATTTTTTCAGCATTTTTTAGTATCTCATTTTCAGTAGTGTCCGTTCATAAAGTCGGGGTGTCCAGTGAATAAACTCATCAAAAGCATTTTTCTCAATTGCCAAAAGTATCTTAAGCAATAAGAAAATTTTGCAAGGAAGAAAACATGGCCGATAAACACGAAGCGCAGACAGGGTTTCAGCGGTAATTAGGTGTGGATGGAAATGATGCTGTTTTAATTGATAATTCATTAGGTCTCCTTTGATAAATTTAGCAAACATTACGAACAAAGCTGACCCCGTTTGTCTGCGCCGCCACAAACTCGCCGTCCGCACTGGCAGCAGCCTGCAGCCCAAATTCATATTTTTTGATGCATTTCTTTGCGTTGTTTAACAAACCTTGTTATATTTGGAAAGACCCGATAGCCGTAAAAATAACGTTTATGGAAACCGGATAAGCGGGCATGAAACGTTCGCATATCTCCGGGAAATGAGTGGATATGAGCAATGATTGCGGGGTTATAGTTGATAGAAAGATGTTGTGTTTCATGCAAAGAGAGACCGTGCAGCTAAAGCCAACCCGCAATAGCACATCCCGATTTAGTATTTCTAAGGTTTTGCAAAGCAAAAGCCAAGAAAACACTTTATCGGGAAGAGCTATTTTACCAAACCACATAAGAAAGCTATATTTGTAAAATGACAGATAAAGCTATAAATATCGAATTATATAAATCTCTTTTCAAAGGGAGAACCGATATTTATGCCGTACGGTGGGAGAAAGAAGGGCGTAGTGGTTATATGCCTGCTTATAAAGTTGATTGGACAGATTACAACAAACATAAAGCTCAAGGGGGAACATTTAGGGATTATAAAAATAAAGAATATCTACCATTTGATGACACAGCAATTGAAA
The DNA here is from genome assembly GCA_964413185.1 of uncultured Bacteroidales bacterium. Taxonomy (GTDB): domain Bacteria; phylum Bacteroidota; class Bacteroidia; order Bacteroidales; family Salinivirgaceae; genus Salinivirga. Next base: position 5,719 of record CAYPSX010000058.1, on the reverse strand, counting down.
AACATTTTTCAGGCAAAGAAACTAATGGAATTTATCCACTTTTAGAAGACAATACTTCATTTTTTATAGCTGTTGATTTTGATAAACAAAACTGGAAGGAGACTATTTTAAGGTTATATGAAACTTGCCAAAAGTTTAAATTATCAGCATACATTGAACGCTCAAGGTCTGGAAATGGGGGGCATTTGTGGATATTCTTCGAACAAGCATTTCCTGCAGAACAAAGTAGGAGAATCATGTTTGAGTTATTACGCCACTCAAGTATTATATCTCATTTTGAAAAAGAACCTAGTTTTGACCGCTTATTCCCAAATCAGAATTATCATTCTGGTAAAGGAATGGGAAATTTAATTGCACTACCATTACAAGGTAAGTCTTTAGAAAAAGGTAACTCGTGTTTTATAAATCCAGAATCATTTAAGCCTTATCAAAACCAATGGGAATATCTTGAAACCATTAAAAAGGTTTCTGTCCAGAAGTTAAAAGACCTTTACGAAGAATTTTTTAATGCAAAACCACAGGAGGTTTTTGTCTCTTCATCTAAAAATGGAAAAGCCAATTACCAACTTGAAATTGTAATAAGCAATCAGATTTATCTTAAACGAGCACAGTTAAGTCAAAAGCTGATTGTGTTTTTACGTGAGCAGTTGAATTTCTATAATTCTGATTATTTGGCTAAAAAGAATCTTGGAAAGAGTGTTTTTAATACTGAAAAGTTCTTTAAGCTAATCGAAGAATCTGAGAATGAAGTTATGATTCCACGAGGATTCTCAGCAAGTTTAGTTCAATTCTGCAATAAAGAATCAATTCCATATAAGATAATTGACAAAAGAGAGAAAAAAGATTCGATTGACTTTGATTCAAACATTGAATTGTTAGACCATCAGGAACTGGCTATTGAAAAAGTAAGAGAAAAGGATTTTGGTGTTATTGTTTCACCTCCCGGTTCTGGAAAAACTGTGATTGGGCTTGAAGTAATTTCTGAAAAGCGTCAACCTGCATTAATAATTGTCCATCGTAAACAATTATTCGACCAATGGATTGAACGAATTCAGGATTTTCTAAAAATTCCAAAAAAAGAAATCGGACAAATAGGAAATCAGAAAAAGAAAATAGGCAAGCATATTACAATTGCCATGATTCAATCGCTATCAAGGATTGAAGATTATTCTGAAATATCAAATGCATTTGGTACTATCATCATTGATGAGTGTCATCATATTCCGGCAAAATCATTTAGAGAAGCCATTGTAAATTTCAATGTCTTTTATCTGTATGGTTTAACGGCTACTCCAAAGCGGAAAAATAATGACCAAAAACTAATCTTTGTTTTTATTGGGAATATACTGCATCAAGTTAACCAAACAGATTATCTGGCTGAGAAAAATATAAAAACTGAAATAAATATAAAGGAAACGGAACTTTTTGCTCCTTTCGATTACAAAATAGATAAATACGAAACCATTTCACGGATTCTTGTTCATGATACCCAGCGAAACTCTTTGATATTAAAAGATATTGAAGAAAATGCTAATCGCTTCAAAACCATCCTCATATTATCTGAACGAAAAGCTCACGTTGATATTCTAAATTTGTATTTAAAAGATAAATACGAGACAATAACAATTCATGGAGAAGATTCGGAATCTTCAAGGAAAAGTAAGATAGAACAAATTAAACAAGGTCATTTTAAAATTGTAATTTCAACTGGTCAATATTTTGGCGAAGGAATTGATATAAGCAATTTGGAATGTCTATTTATAGTCTATCCGTTTGCTTTTGAAGGCAAGCTAATTCAATATATTGGAAGAATTCAGCGTTCAGAGAATCCTCCTGTTATTTTTGATTACAGAGACTCCAAAATTGATTATTTTGAAAAGATGTTTAAACAACGGAAACGTTATTATAAGAAATTACTAAAGTAAAAATGGCAGAAAGTCAAAACATAGAATGGAAAGAAAGCTGGCGAGACGAATACTTGAAATGGATTTGCGGTTTTGCTAATGCACAAGGAGGTAAAATATACATCGGCAAGAATGATAAAGGAGAAGTTGTTGGTCTCGATGGAGCCAAAAGGCTAATGGATGATTTACCCAATAAAATTCAAACTCGCTTAGGAATTATATGTGACGTGAACTTATTTCATGAAGAAAGTAAAGCATTTGTTGAAATAGATATTAAGCCTTACGATGTACCTATTTCCTATCAAGGAAAATATCATTACAGAAGCGGTAGTACAAAACAAGAATTGAAAGGAAATTCATTAAATGAGTTTCTTCTGAAAAAAGCGGGTAAAACATGGGATGATATAGTTGAACCCAAAGCAAAGCTTGAAGATATAGACCCATTGGCGATTGAAGCATTCAAAAAGGGAGCGAAAACAAGCAAAAGAATGCCATTTATTGCAGATGAGGAAGATTTAGAACTAATTCTTGACAACTTGTTACTAATTGAAGATGGTAAATTAAAACGTTCTGCAATTTTACTTTTCGGTAAAAATCCATGTCGCTTTTTTATCAATGCTTTTGTTAAGATTGGGCGATTTGGAACAACCGATGACGATTTGCGTTATCAGGAAGTGGTAGAAGGAAATGCTTTCCAATTAGGTGATAAAGTCCTTGATGTTTTGGATAAAAAATTTCTTATTTCTCCTATTTCTTATAAAGGATTGCAACGAGTGGAAAATTGGGAATACCCCTATGCAGCAATCAGGGAAGTAATTATAAATGCAATTGCTCACCGAAATTACATGGGAGCACCTATTCAGATAAGTGTTTATGATGATAAAATAATTGTTTGGAATGAAGGTAGCTTGCCTGAAAACATGACCATAGAAGATTTGAAAAAGAAACATTCATCTCGTCCTCATAACCAAAAGGTTGCAAGTGCATTTTTCAAAGGTGGTTTAATTGAGGCTTGGGGTCGTGGCACAATTAAAATCATAAATGAATGTAAAGCAGCAGGATTGCCTGAGCCACTAATTGAGAATGCTTCAGGAGGTATTAGCGTAACTTTATTTAAGAATGTAATCACAGAAGAATATCTGATTGACAAAGGATTAAATGAAAGGCAAATAAAAGCTGCCCTTTTTGTTAAGGAGAAGGGGAAAATCACAAATAGCATTTATCGAGATATGTTTGAAGTAACGGAAAAAACAGCTTTTAGGGATTTAGAAAAACTGATTAAACTTAATATTTTGAAAAAAGAAGGAGAAAAGAAGGGAACATATTACAAATTGAACGTCTGAAAAATGTCCGATAAACTAAGATAATGTCCGATAAATGTCCGATACCAGCCGCACAGCCAAGCACATCCCGATTTAGTGCTTCTAAGGTTTTACAAGGCAAAAGCCAAGGAGACACATTAACGGGGAAAACTTGTCTTTTCAACTCATATTGAGATTGTAGATAATGGAGCACGAAAACACAACAATAAATATACGTAATGCGTGGCGATTTGGTAAATTTGAACTTTAAAACATTTAATAAACAACGTAGCGGTTTGATAGTGAAGAGCCATGAAATCCCGCACTACGCATATTCGAGCCGTAGCTCATCATGCGTCCAAAGTCTTCTTTTGATTGGGAGTAATTTTAAGCAAGTTTGTGTAAAAATATCAAACTACAAAGCCCATAAAACTAAAAATACTCCTATACCCTTTTTGATCAGCCAATAGTTGTAAATTCCTTGCCATTCTTTTAAGGGGATTCAACATTTGATCTAAAGATACAAAATCAGTATTTTGATTTGGGTTGGGTGAATGTGTTTTTCCTTTGCTGTTTTAAATATTCTGACATGACACTAGCTTCCTTTTTATTTATTGCACAAAAATACAATTTATGGATATTTGTATAATTCTAGGTAACAAGTTTGATAGGAACTATATCACTCAAAAATTATATCGCAATTAATTTGGTAGTTTTGCTCTATTATTTTCATTTAATTTTAGCCAAAATTATAATGAAAGTAATGAGCAATGCACTAACCAGGCCAGCGTGCATATATCCGTCGAAAAAATATATTTTATTGATAAAGGCTGAACTTAAATTATTAGTGTTGGTGTCCATATAACAAGAAAAATAATAGCTCTCTAACTTATTAGTGAAAAACAATGCAATCATGCTGAATATTGCAAAAATGCCGAAAATCAATAATGTTCTTCTATTAGAAATATTATTTAATCGATGATCATTTCTTTTTTTATAAGCAGGTTTCGATACAATAATTATTGATATCAAAATGGCTATGGTTACAAGAACCCAGGTTGCAATTTTCAATAATATTAACTGACTACCAGTAAGGTTTGCAATGTAGCCGCCTACAAGAGCAAGGTTTTGAAAGATTTTAGGAGCATTCAGCAATAATGTATAAAAAAAGAAACCTGTAATAAGCGTTATTAAACCTTGTTTTGTCTGATTGTTTTTCATCTATTTCTGTTTATTTTTTTAGTAACTAATACGCGGGTAATTAAGATATGTAGTTAACTCAACAATATTTGCATAGCCATTTCTGCGATCATGTTTTCCATATTGGTAAGCGATTCTTAATTGCCCTGCTAAAGCAGCATCGTGATCGGTTTGTCCAAAATTACCTATGTTGAAAAGTACATCATCCCATTTCGTTTTTGAGTAACCGAATCCATAGGAGGATTTCCATAATGTTTTGTTTTGGCCCTTTTGAATATCCAAAGCATTATACGAGGATGAGTAGATATTTAAAGGAATTATTAGTTCTTGTCCAATAAGTATCTGGGGATTTTTTTCTCCTTTCTCATTCGTTAACATTAGAATTTCAGGATTAATCGCTAAAATGTCATCTATAGAAATAACACCTTTAAAAACCCGGTTAGCAATATGGTAAACTGTATCTTCCGCTATTACGGTATAAATTACACCATAGCTACTTCCACTAGAAGAGGCATCATTTACTTTTCCGGAAATGTTGTATTCAAGCGCCTTTGAAGTTTTTGATCTGTTTTCACCGATCCTTTTATCAGATGGAATTCCATTTGAAGCAGAATTTGAATGTTTTTCCTGCTCTTCCCCGGTAAATAATTGCATTGGGCTGTGACTATTCATATCGGCTTCCGCCATTTTGCCCTGCGCAGCGTTTGCGCCCGCAGCATCTGTTTCTTCTTCGTTTGCCATAATTTCAGCGCAGGCGGACTTCACCTGTTTTTCTTCGCTCTCATCATCGGCAAAAAGTTGCATGAGGCTGGGGATATCCGTATCGCCTTCCAGCTGCTTTCGCTGGGCCTCCATGTTGGCTTTTGATTTTTTCTGACCGCGATTTCGTTGGTTAAAGACGTGATCTTCGGGGAGTTTTGAATGTTCGAACATGAGTGTAATTTTAAGCTGTTTTGTTTTGCGGCAAATTTAGTACATATTAGCTATTAACAAAATATTTCTTTTTTGTTTTAATTCAAACGTTTAACAAACTCTCAACCGACTATTTAGAGCCTGTCCATAAAGTGAAGTGTTTAGTTCAGAATGTTCGAGATCAAAGCCTGTCCCGCATTTTATCGGGAGCGTGTGAGAATTTAAAACCGCAGCATACATAGGGTATGTGAGGATTTTAAATTTGAGCAACAACGTGATACATTGAGCTTGCCGAAATGCAGATATCGGACATTATGGACAAACACTATTTCGTTGGGTTTGCAACTAAAAATACTATGTTACTCAAAAACTGTGTCGCAATTAATCTGATAGTTTTGCTCA
>CAYPSX010000057.1:0-19313 GCA_964413185.1 uncultured Bacteroidales bacterium | reverse complement strand
CAGCCGTTCAAGGTTCGAGTCCTTGTGGGTCAACTACTACCAGTCAAAGAGACAAACAAGAAATTAACCGAGATTGTTCAGAAAGCCCGATTAAACGGATTTCTAGAAAATCTCGGTTTGCTTTTTTAAAGGCATTTTTCCATGGTTTTTATTCCTGATTAATCAACAAACCTTATGTATAGAAATGTTTTAATGAGTCCATTAAATTTGATAATTCCGGATACGGTTTATCATAATGATTAATATAGATATCTGTATGAAACTCTTCAATCTCTCTTAGCACGGGGAGTGTTTTTTTCCATTTATTAGGGTTAACACATGCTAAAAACATATTTCTGCTTTCATTGATTCTTTTAGTTGCGGCTCTTAGTATTTCTTGTCCTTTTTCCGTTAACTTAAGCAGCCTTGCTCGTTTATCTTTTGGGTCTTGAACATCATATAATAAATCATTTTTCATTAATCTACTGATTGTGTCCATTCCTGTAGTGTATTCAACAAGATGAGTATTAATCAGTTCTGTTTTCCTGGCTTCACCAAATCTATCAATTGTATACAAAAAAGTATATTCCAATCTGGAGTTTATAGGAAGGTCAGAGAGATATTTCCTGATATAAAATTCTTTAAAACGGGCGATTCTAATAATATATTCTTCAAAACGCGTTCCCATATCTAATGTCTCAATAAACTGAGATTGCTCTGAAATTGCATTTTTTTCAACTTTAGGTTCAAGCTCTGTGTTCTCGATCGATTCTTCATTTATTTGATCTGTCATCCATTTCGAGAAGTTTAAAAGATTACTCTCTCCAACCGACTCCTCTTCGAAGGTCTCCCATAAATCAATTATTTGCTTAATTGTTTCGTATTTCCCTTTCATTATATCTAGAGTTATCATACAAATATAAAATAATTAAAGAACATCGCATTCGATATAGTTATATGAATTATAAAATTTGTTTTCCCTGCAACACAAAACAAAAACCATTAAAGTCACGCATCCATAAGTTGTTGTTTTACAACAACCTAATCATATGTAAAAAATCATCTCAACTGCTATAAAACACACGAACGGAATTATTAATTACTATAAAAAGCTTTGAAAAGATAATTCTTTGTTCTTATATTTGTATCGGTTACGATGCTTAATAGTTCGTTTGCGATTTAATAATAAAAATAGACAACTATAAAAAATCAATGTAAATCATAAAAATTTATTAGACATGAATAACATAAAAATAACAGAGTTGGACTATACTCGTTTAAAAAAGGCGATACTTCATGCCAGAGAAAGGTATGAAGCCGATGTAAACAACCTTGACAATTTAGCTTTAAAAATTGAAAGAGCCGAGAAAATAGATTCAAAAAAAATTTCTTCAACTGTTATCACGATGAATTCGACAATTAAACTATTAAATAAAAAAACTAAAAATGAAAATACAATAAAAATTGTATATCCGAAAGAAGCCAATTATAGAAATGGATATGTTTCGGTTCTCTCGCCACTGGGAACTGCTTTGCTTGGTAAAGAAGTTGGAAATGAAGTTTTATTTGATGCGCCCAAAGGAACGGTAAGAATGACTATTCAAGAGATAGAATATCAGCCTGAATTTTACGGAGATTATTTAGCATAGGCCTACATAATCATACTAATACAAATTTTTTTAATTCGATATATAACAACAACAAAAATAGGATTACTAGTATTCACCTAAAAAATATAATTATGAACGTAGATAAAATAATGCTTGATCTTGAGAAAAAACACCCAGGAGAATCTGAATATCTCCAAGCTGTAAGAGAAGTACTGGAATCAATTGAGGATGTTTACAATGAAAACCCACAATTCGAAGCTGCAGGAATTATTGAAAGAATCGTGGAGCCCGATCGCATATTAACTTTTAAGGTGCCCTGGTTAGGCGATGATGGCAAAGTAAACGTAAACATTGGTTACCGCGTTCAGTTTAATAACGTTATTGGGCCATATAAAGGTGGCTTACGATTCCACCCAAGCGTAACACTTAGCGGGTTAAAATTCCTCGGATTTGAACAAATCTTTAAAAACTCCTTAACTACATTACCTATGGGGGGCGGTAAAGGAGGATCAGACTTTAATCCTAAGGGAAAATCAGACACAGAGGTAATGCGTTTTTGTCAAAGCTTCATGATGGAACTGTGGCGTTTTATCGGACCTGAAACAGATGTGCCTGCTGGCGACATTGGTGTAGGAGCCCGTGAAATTGGGTACTTATATGGCAGCTATAGGAAGTTAGCAAGAGAAAATACCGGTGTATTAACCGGTAAAGGTATTAATTGGGGTGGTAGTTTAGTTCGGCCTGAAGCTACCGGATTTGGTAATGTATATTTTGCAAAAGAAATGTTGGCAACCAAGGGTGAATCTTTCGAAGGCAAAACAGTAGCTGTTTCCGGATTTGGAAATGTTGCATGGGGCGCAGTTAGAAAAGCATCAGAATTAGGAGCAAAGGTAGTGGCTATTTCGGGGCCCGATGGCTACGTTTATGATCCTGATGGAATTAATACAGATGAGAAATTTAACTTTATGTTAGAGTTGCGATCATCGAATAATGATATCGTTGAACCTTACGCCAGAAAATTTAAAAATGCTGAATTCCGCCCAGGTAAAAAACCATGGGATCAAAAGGTTGATATAGCACTCCCTTGCGCTATTCAAAATGAACTTAATCAAGAAGATGCTGAAACATTAATTCGGAATGGTGTGATAGCTGTTTCCGAGGGTTCAAATATGGGTTGTACACCTGAAGCTATTAAAACATTCTTAGATGCCAAAATTTTATTTGGTCCGGGCAAAGCAGCAAATGCAGGAGGTGTAGCAACATCAGGATTAGAAATGTCGCAAAATTCAATGAAATATAATTGGTCCGCAGAAGAGGTTGATGAGAAGTTACACTCAATTATGCGTAGCATTCATGAATCTTGTGTTAAACATGGAAAAACATCGGGTGGTTTCGTAGATTACGTAAAAGGAGCAAACATTGCCGGATTTTTAAAAATTGCCAATTCAATGCTTGATCAAGGAGTTAATTAGTTTTAACAAACTCCATTTTTAGTTAGCTTTTCAAGGTTAGGGGGTATCCATTATGGGATGCCCCCTTTCCGCTTATATAGAGTTTGTTTTTTTAATGTGTCTTCGGTTAACAATTATAGATGAAACACTTTGTACAGCAACTGATGGCAACAACGGAAGGTTTGGTGAGAAATGATAATGAAATTGTCCTCGTAAAATTTGAGCATTATCCTACGCTAAATTATTAGCCTTTTGGCCAAATTAAGATGGTTAAGTTCAAATTCTATAATCGCTAATTCCGGGGGTTCTAAAGCGGCTGAAAACATGAAGGTTTTGTCAATTTTGTCGTTCCAACTCCCTGTTATTCGCGAGGATTCGTGAATATGGCCATGAAGTGTAAGCAATGGTTGCTTTTCTTCAATAAATCGCTGAATGGCGATACTACCTACATGCACATCTGCGGGCACATGATCAATGACTACTTCATCAAGGGCTGCCCGGTCAAGGTTTGATTTATACGGAGGTGAGTGAAATAAAAATATGGCCTTCCCCAAATTGTTTTCTCCTGCTAACAAGGCGAGGTCTTTGGTAATAGTTGCATATTTAATATCCTCTGTTTCGTTAAATGACCTTACTCCCTCTGTAGGATGCACACATCCCGGATCCACATATCTTGATACATCGTATCTTTCCCAATCTTTTAGTAAAAATGGTGTTGGTGGAACATTTGCATAACCATAGAAAGTATATCCATTAAACACCGTTCGCTTATTGTGCAGGTACTCCCAAATACCTATTTGCTCTCCTTGCAATATTTTTTCTTCCTCAATTTTCGGGTCATCATTCCCCATTATTATAAATACTTTAGGATACTTGTGTTCAAGTTCCAGTTTAAGTTCTATGAATTTTGGAATCAGGTAATCATTAATGAAATCCTGATTTTTTGGCCTTATGAAAGAGTTAAAATTTGGTAAGATATCACCTCCAATAAACAATATATCAGGTCGTTCAATCTTGATATTCAAGATCAATTTTTCGTATCGATCAATTTTTCCATGCAAATCTGAAACAAAAAAACACTTCATTAATTATTCTATTTTTTTGAGTAGCCGTGCCGGATTATTGATATTCCCAATCATTACGGCAAAGCTCGTTTTTTTCTTAATATCATCGTCTGTTATAATATGCAAATCAATAAGTCCTTCAGCATCATCATATCCGGTTTTTTCAAAATTATTCTCATTTAAAGCATAGCTCCACCCGCTCATCCATGATCTTAAGAGCTTCTCTTGAAATTTATCCCCCGTGAAATGAACTAAGAGATCAATATCACTTGCGGGACCGGCAGTAGCCTCTTTTGTACTACCTATGAGATAGAGAGCGCGAATTCCGTAGTAGTTAAAGTCTGTACATGAGGCAATTTTTTCAGCCATATTAAATCTCCACTTCCAATACTCATCTTTGTACTCATTCAATAAGTTTTTCTTATCCTTACGATCAACTTTCTCTGATAAAACATCTACTGTTTTCTCTAATTTGTCGTAAAAAATAAATTGGCTGATACGATTAGCAATATTGTTTAACAGCTTTTGTTCCTCTGCCAGGAATACCTCTTTTTGATATGGGAGTTCTTTATAAAATACGGTTACCGAGCCAACAATCGTATTATCTACAACAATTTCTGCAGTTAGGTTTAAGTCAGTTACTTTTTGTTCATCGTTGTAAAAAATCTTATCTTCATAGCTGATAATTGCGTGGCAAAACTCAGGTATTTGCCAGCCTTCGGGAATGGCTTTAACAAGTTTATTGAAAGCTTCCTCATGTGTTAGATCTCTGTCTTTCAATATGCTTTCCACTGCATATAAGCATTGTAACTCTTTTGCTCTTTCCTGCAGGGGTTTAATTGATTGTATATTCATGTATGTTTTAGGTTAATTTTAGCAGACTATTAATCAAATTTATCGTATAATTTCTATATTAACAATTTTCATTTGTTTCATTTCATTATTTTTTAATTATAGTATGAACCCCATCATCCACGCAGCGCCTCTTCAAGGTTTAACCGATTTTCGATTCCGAAATTTATATCACCAAATTTTTGGTGGTGTAGATTTATTTTATGCACCATATATCCGTCTAACCGGAAAAAAAGAAATTAAACCGGCTAATCTGAAAGATATTGATCCGTTAAATAATGGGGTAATGCAAATTATTCCGCAGGTTTTGACAAATAAAGCTGATGATTTTTTACTTGTGGCAAATACAGTTAAAAATTTGGGGTACAACGAAATAAATTGGAACCTGGGCTGTCCTTATCCGATGGTTACCAAACGAGGAATGGGTGCCGGAATGCTACTTTATCCGGATAGAATTGAGGATGTGCTGGAAAAAGTTATTTCTCAGACGGATATTCAAATCTCTATGAAAATGCGTCTGGGCAATGAAAACGAAACTGACATCTTTAAAATTTTACCTCGATTAGATCGTTTCCCGATAAAAAATATTACGATTCATCCTCGAATTGGGAAACAACTTTATAAAGGAACGGTGGATATTGATGGATTTGAAAGGTGTTTGGATTTAACTTCACATATAATAATTTATAACGGTGATATTCAAAGTGTAGCCGATTATGAAAAAATAAGGAACCGGTTTCCACAAATTAAGAACTGGATGCTGGGTCGGGGAATGATTGCTAATCCCTGGCTCCCATTGATGATAAAAGAAAATTGTGTTACGTATCCGGAAAACAGGTTTGAACTTTTGTATCAGTTTCATGATTTATTGTTGAATGAATATGAACAAAAACTTTCAGGAGACGCGCATATCATTCTGAAAATGAAATCTTTTTGGGAGTACTGGATTCAAAACTTTCCGAACAATAAGAAGCTGTATAAAAAAGTTAAGAAGGCGAAATCTTTGCCGGAATATCGCGCAGGGGTTGGTGAGTTATTTTCCAACAGGATTTAAAAAAATTCATTGCGACCCTACCAATGGCGGATCGCAATGTTGGTGTTGAATTAAACTTTTTAGAAGGACTTTAATTGCTTTTTCAAATTTTCAACATATTTTCCATCCATCTTCTGAATAGGGCGCTCCCATTTCCCATACATTGGGTTGGGAAGAACTATAAATTTCTTTCCGTACAATTCTTTTTGCTTTTGAAGCACTTTATGGGCGTTCTGATTATTTCGATTATCGTATAAGTGGTCGAAGTCGCCCAGGTTATCTCCCATGAGTAGAGCTATTTCGTATTTTTCACTTACTTTATCCCTTCGATATGATTTATTTGACGTAGAGTCTTTTAATAAAATATATTTCGCGCTTGCGTTTGGAAATCCTTTTTCTTTTAGATTGTTGATTGTAGACTGCAATTGCGAAACATGTCGGTTTGAGATGTAGATTACTTCTACCCCCTTCTTTGTGGCATAAGTTGTAAAGTCTTTTGCCCCGGTTAATGCTTCAGCTTTCTCTTTTCTCACCCAGCGATTCCACGAAGAATCGGTAAAAGTTTTGTCGTTTTCGATACACCACCCCTGGTAGGGCGAGTTATCGAGTACTGTTTCATCAATATCCAAAACCACAGCTGGTTTTTTATTGTGCTTTTTTGCCGCAATTTGGTCCACACGCATTTTAGCGATATTGTATGCCTGATGGTACAAAGCCTTTTGCTCGGCTGATAGTTGATACCACGCTGTACTTAAAAGCATGTACTCGGAACTGTTCGTTTTCTTTGGCTGTATTGCCGGTTCTTTTGTACAAGAAGAAACAGCAATAGTTGTCACAATTAAAATTAGTGATAAATACTTCATTTTTTATTAAGATTGGTTTTTATTTCTTGCGGGATACTGTATAAAGAACAACCTCGCGCAATGATTCTTTATACGGATTATCGTGATATTTATCGAGTATGCCCAGGGCTTCATCTTTAAATTCATTCATTTTACGTTGTGCGTAGTCAATTCCCCCATTCTGCTTAACGAGATCGATTAATTCCAAAACCTCTTTCCTACCCTTGTTCTTCTTTTTAACCAATCGTATAATTTTCCGTTTTTCTTTTGCCGACATTTTATTTTTTACATGAATGAGTGGTAAAGTCATTTTTTTTTCTTTGATGTCGTTGCCAGATGGTTTTCCGGAAATTCCATTGGGTTCGTAATCAAACAAGTCGTCTTTTATTTGAAATGCCATTCCAAGACAAAGGCCAAAGCGTTCCATATCAGCAACAATTTCTTCGCTGGCGCCCACAGATTTTGCGCCGGCTTTTACACAGGCTGCAATTAGCGTAGCTGTTTTTTGCTCGATTATTTTAAAATATATTTCTTCGTTTATGTTGAGTTTACGGGCTTTTTCTATTTGCAGTAATTCGCCCTGGCTCATTTCATCGACAGCTGTGGAAACAACTTCGAGTAATTCATATTCTTTATGTTTGACGGAAAGCAGCAGCCCTCTGGCCAGAAGATAATCGCCAATAAGTACGGCAATTTTATTTTTCCATAATGCATTGATGGAGAAAAAGCCCCTTCGGAAATTTGAATCGTCCACAACATCATCATGTGTAAGAGTAGCAGTGTGCATGAGTTCTATTAGGGCAGCTGCATGATGTGTAGATTCATTGATTTTTCCATGCATTCCGGCACTTAAAAAAACCAACATGGGACGGAGTTGTTTTCCCTTGGTTCTCAAGATAAAACCTGTAACGATATTAAGTAAAGGTGTAGCGCTTTTCATGGATTTTTTGAAATAATCCTGAAAAGCAGCCATATCTTCTTTGATGGGTGCCTTAATGCTTTTTAATTTTGACATGTATATTTATGGTTCATTCTGAATCAAACTATTCTTTTGTCTGTGCCGAAGGTCTGTTAAAACATTTCTTAAAACAAGAATGATTTTTGTATTAATTAACGAACATAGAATTTTTTCATGATATACACCACATTTATGGGTGGTTTTTTTAATTTGCATGTTAGCAAACTGCTCTGGCATAAATTTTTTTACAATTACACGAACGAATGAAGAACGATTATCTTGCAAATATTATTTCAAGCCTGCCCGGAAAACCGGGTGTATATCAATATTTTGATGTAGATGGACGGATTATTTACGTGGGAAAAGCCAAAAACCTGAAAAAACGGGTATCCTCTTATTTCACAAAACAACATGACAGTGCAAAATTACGGATTTTGGTTTCAAAGATTGCCGATATAAAACCCATTGTTGTTTCTCGTGAAGAAGATGCGCTTCTGTTGGAAAACAATCTGATAAAAAAACATCAGCCGCGCTATAACGTGATGCTCAAAGATGATAAAACATTTCCCTGGATATGCATTAAAAATGAACCCTTTCCGCGGGTATTCAGCACAAGAAAAGTTGTAAAAGACGGTTCTGAATATTTTGGGCCGTATACATCGGTAAAAATGGTGAGGGCTATTTTGGACTTCATCCACAAAACATATAAAATAAGAACTTGCAGCCTGAATTTGAACACAAAAGATATTGCAGAAAACAAGTTTAAAGTTTGTCTGGAATATCATATTGGAAATTGCAAAGCGCCGTGCGAAGGACTACAAGGTGAAAAAGAATACATGGAGCATATTGACCATATTCGTCAAATTTTAAAAGGAAATATTAAAGAGGCCATTAATTGGTTTGAAAAAGAAATGATGCGCCTGGCAAAAAATTACCAGTTTGAAGAAGCTGAAGATATTAAACAAAAATTGCGGTTACTTAAAAATTATCAAAGTAAATCGACAATTGTAAGCTCAAGTATCCATAATGTTGATGTTTTTTCATTGTATAACCGCGACAAAACAGCTTATATCAACTATTTAAAAGTAAACAACGGTGCAATTATCCAATCACACACAGTTGAAGTAAAGAAAAAGCTGGACGAAAGCCCAGAAGCCATTCTTGAATATGCCATTACAGATATCCGCGCTAAAGTACATAGTAATTCTAAAGAGGTAATTTGTTCGATTCCAATAGAATATCCTAATCTGAATATTCATGTTCCACAACGCGGCGATAAAAAGAAACTACTTGAATTATCGGAGCGTAATGCAAAATATTTTGCCCTGGCGCGGCAAAAACAAGCAGAAAAAGCCAATCCAAATGAACGACAAGACCGTTTACTGGAAACCATGCAAAAGGATCTCCGGCTTAAAGAGCCGCCAAAACATATAGAAGGATTTGATAATAGTAACATACAGGGAACTAATCCCGTAGCCGCTTGCGTCGTTTTTAAAAACGGAAAACCTGCCAAGCGCGATTACCGTAAATTCAATATTAAAACCGTAGAAGGTCCGGATGATTTCGGGTCGATGAAAGAAATTATTCACCGCAGATACAGCAGGTTACTGAAAGAAGATCAACCTTTACCTCAATTGATAGTAATTGATGGAGGTAAAGGACAACTAAATGCAGCATTGCAAAGTCTGGAAGAAATGGGTTTGCGAGGAAAGATAGCCATTATTGGCATAGCCAAGCGTTTGGAAGAAATATATTTTGCTGATGATCCCGTTCCATTATATCTTGACAAAAATTCACCAACATTGCGCGTTATTCAACACATCAGAAACGAATCGCACCGTTTTGGTATTACTTTTCACAGAGACAAACGCAGCCGGCATTTTGCTGAATCATCGTTAGAAAAAATTCCGGGAATCGGGAGTAAAACTATTGAAAAATTGTATGCGCATTTTAAAACATTGAAAAACATTGAAAAGGCCAGTATAGAAGATATTGGAGAAGTTATTGGCATTTCCAAGGCGAAGGTACTAAAAAAAGCGCTCGAAAACAATATATATGGTTGATTTTCTGTGTTTTATGAAAACTTTTAAGTAATTCAACTCTGATCAGTGAACAGTTCTCTGGAAACTTGCATTGCCGAACCCTGAGTGGAGCCGAAGGGTGGAGAAAGTGTTCAAATTATCTTTCAACTCTGATCTGTTCCCTTCGATACTTCGACTGCGCTCAGCAACCACTCCGCTCAGGGAACGGTTGGTAAATGATTGCACCGCCGAACCCTGAGCGAAGCCGAAGGGTGTTGACATTTACTCGTAAAGCGAAACAAAATCGAATTTATCTACGTCAAATAAACCTTTATCGCCTAGCTTTAAGGAAGGAATGACCAATAAACTCATAAAAGCCAGGGTCATAAATGGTGCTTGAAATGTGCAGCCAAGTTTTTTCACTTCTTTATCAAGCGTGAGATACTGTTTAGCCATTTCTTCTACGGGCTTATTGGCCATGAGTCCTGCTACAGGTAATGGAACGATGCTGGTATGTTCGCCGTTACTAATGCTAATTCCACCTTTATGGTTGATTATGGAATTGATGGCCTTTTCCATATCATCATCGTTTGTGCCAACACAGATAACATTATGACTGTCGTGTGCAATTGAGCTGGCCAAAGCTCCTTTTTTGAGTTTAAATCCGTTTATAAACCCAAGTTTTACGTCAACTTGTTTTTTATACCGATTTACAACGGTCATTTTTAAGATATCATTAGCGACATCAGGAACAAGTTCATCATTCTTCACAGGTAAAGTGGTAGTCATCTTTTTAGTAATTAGCTCTCCATCAATAGCTTGTATTACTTTCACCGGTTTATTAGCACTTCTTACCTTAAGATGATGTTTTACAATATTATCAACATTAAAATTATTTACGCGATTGTCGCTCTGAATTTTAACCTGCTTTTCTCCCTTTGAATAAATCTGCTTGCCTTTTAGCCACGATTGTTCCACGTGAAACATTTCCAAATTATTTACAACAATAAAATCAGCCCTGTCTCCCTCCTGCAACAACCCAATATTCAAATTATAATGTTTAACTGCGTTGACTGTGGCAGCTTTAAGTATATTAAAAAGATCATGCCCTTCATTGATCGCCATTTTGACAATAGTATCAATATGACCTGTTTTTAATGTATCGGGATGAGCATCGTCTGTACAAAACATAACCTGATCTGGAAATTCACTTATTAACTGGTTAAGCGATTTAAAGTTACGGGCGGCACTACCCTCTCGAATCTGTATTTTCATTCCCTTTTGAATTTTTTCTCTGGCTTCTTCCAAAGAAAAAGATTCATGATCGGTAGAAATTCCTTCATTAATATACACCTGGAGATCATCGCCTCTGAGTGCAGGAGCATGTCCATCTATTCGTTTTCGATGTTGTTTGGCTATTTCCAACTTTTTAATGACATCGGGAAACCGGTTGATTACCCCGGGAAAATTCATCATTTCTGCAAGAGCAACCGTTTCATAATTCGTAAAAATATGGTCAATAGTTTTGTCATTAAATTCGGCTCCCGAAGTTTCAAAAGGCGTAGCAGGCACACAGGAAGGAACACCAAAATAAATATCGATTGGAGAATTTCTTGCTTCCTTATACATATAATCGAAACCTTCGACACCGCAAACATTTGAAATTTCATGCGGATCTGTAATTACACCCAGTGTCCCAAATTTTTTCACATGATTGGCAAAATACATAGGTGTTACCATACTGCTTTCAATATGGACATGTGCATCGATAAACCCTGGTAAAATGTATGGTAATCCTTCTTCAGCTTTATCTTTTAATACGTTGATTTTTTTTATCTTGTCCTGACTAATTAAAAGTTCACCTTTAAATATCCTTTGTTGAATTACATCGATAATATTTCCTGTGATTTGCATAATATTTATTTTTCGGTTTATAATAAAATACAAAACACAAGTTAACGCTTTTAGCGAAATAATGCAAGGTATTTTGGTTTCCTTCGCTGATGCTTCGATCTGTTCACTTCGATACTTCGACTGCGCTCAGCAACCACTCCGCTCAGGGAACGTCTCCGTAAAAAAATTGTAATACCGAACCTTGAGTAGAGCCGAGGGGTGGGCTAATGTTTCCTGTTCCTAGAAATCCGTCTGCGAGCTGTTCACTTCGGCTCCGCTCAGTGAACGGGTCCGTGTAAAAATTGCACCACCGAACCCTGAGCGAAGCCGAAGGGTGTGGAAATATTTCAAGTAAGGTCGTCTTCATCTTTCATCTGTTCACTTCGACTGCGCTCAGTGAACGTGTCCGTACGGTATTCCACGACCGAACCCTGAGCGAAGCCGAAGGGTGTAGAAATAATTCTGGTAAGAAAGAGGGCGATTAGTTCTCTTTGGCTCCGCTCAATGAACGGGTCGCTACAAAATTGTACGACCGAACCCTGAGCGGAGCCGAAGGGTAAAAAAATTCATCCTATTTGATTTATTACCAGACCTATCATATGCTTTATGTAAACCATAAATTAAACAAAAAACCAATGTTCCACGTGGAACATTGGTTTAAGTTAGAGCAAAGGTTCCACGTGGAACATTATCTTCCCATATAAACAAGTAAAACGTTGATATCTGCCGGGGAAACGCCGCTAATTCTGCTTGCCTCGCTAATGGTTTTAGGGCGTATCTTTGAAAGTTTCTGTCTGGCTTCTATTGTTATAGAATTAAATTGGTTGTAATCTATCGTGGCTGGTATTATAATTCGTCCCAGTTTCTTGATTTTATCGACTCCTTTTTTTTCTCTTTCTATATACCCTTTATATTTTATATTGATTTCTGCACTCTCTAATGTTTCCTTGGAATATGTATGTTTGGATATTAAGTGAATAATATCAATTAAATGCACCTGTGGTCGAAGTATAAGCTTTTCTGCCTTTGTTTTTTGATTTATTTCTGAGCTTTCATTACGAATGAGGTATGGGTTAATACCATCTGGTGCAATACTAACTGTTTTTATTTTCTGAATTAAATCATGAATTAAGGAATATTTTGCCTGGTACGTTTCCCACCGCTCTTCGGAAACAAGACCTAGTTCACGGCCAAGTGGGGTTAATCTTTCATCTGCGTTGTCCTGGCGTAATAATATTCTATATTCTGCACGACTTGTAAACATTCGGTAAGGCTCGTTAACGCCTTTTGTGATTAAATCGTCGATTAGTACGCCTATGTAAGCCTGATCGCGCTCTAGTGTGAACGGTTTAAGAGAATTAAGCTTCTGATGTGCATTTATGCCCGCAACTAACCCCTGGGCGGCTGCTTCTTCATAGCCGGTAGTGCCGTTGATTTGGCCGGCAAAGTATAAATTAGAAACAAATCGTGTTTCTAAAGTATGGTACAAGTCCGTGGGGTCGAAAAAATCATATTCTATTGCATACCCGGGGCGTAAAAATTTGACGTTTTCTAATCCGGGAACTTTTTGCATGGCACGTAATTGTACTTCCCAGGGCAAACTGCTACTAAATCCATTAACATAATATTCTATTGTACTTAGCCCTTCCGGCTCAATAAATAATTGATGCCTGTCTTTATCTGCAAATGTGACGATCTTATCTTCAATACTGGGACAATATCTGGGGCCGATACTTTGTATTGTGCCGTTAAATAATGGTGAAAACTCAAAGCCCTCTTTAAGTTCTTCGTGAACTTCTTTGTTAGTATGTGCTATAAAACAGGAGCGCTGTTGAGTAATAACTTTGTTCGTATTCAGATAACTAAAAACTCCACCTCCTTCGTCTCCCTTTTGCTCTTCCATTTTGGAAAAATTAATAGTCCTTCCATCTATTCGGGCAGGAGTTCCGGTTTTTAATCTTTGTATTTTAAAACCATAATCCAGAAGCTTCTCACTTAAACCTTCACTCGCAGGGTCTCCTGACCTCCCTCCTTTTAGTTGGACTTTTCCTATATGCATTAATCCGTTTAAAAAAGTGCCATTAGTAAGGATAACAGATTTTGTCTGAAATGTAAACCCCATCTGTGTTCTAACTCCCTTGACTTCGCTATTTTCAACATCAATATTTACAACAGTATCTTGAAACAGGTCTAAATTATCGTTTTTTTCTAAGTAAAGTCGCCAGGTTTCTGAAAAAAGCATTCTGTCGCTTTGTGCTCTCGGCGACCACATTGCCGGACCCTTACTTTTATTAAGCATTCGGAACTGAATAAGGCTGGCATCTGTAACCAGACCCTGGTATCCTCCTAACGCATCAATTTCTCTTGTGATCTGCCCTTTTGCTATACCACCGATTGCAGGGTTACATGACATTTGGGCTACTTTATTCAAATCCATAGTAATTAATAAGACTTGTGAACCTAAATTCGCAGCTGCTTGTGCAGCTTCGCATCCTGCATGCCCGGCCCCAACTACAATTATATCGTATTTTGGTAACATATTAATATTTTTCCAGATAATGATTTTCCTTTTCTCTCATTATTTTTATTTCCTGTGTGGTCTGATCATCATATCCGCAAAGATGTAAAACCCCATGGATAATAACTCGTAGAAATTCGTCCTGTGTCGGATTACTCATTTCATTAGCATTGTCCTTAATACGGTCTTCGCTAATAAATATATCGCCTGATACAATATTATCTACTACATAATCAAAGGTGATAACATCGGTATAATAATTATGGTTTAAATATTTTTTATTTATTTCTAATAAATATTCATCACTACAATTAATTATATTTATTTCACCTACCAATTTTTCTTCTTGTTTTATAGTTTGTGTAATCCAATTTTCCAGATGCGTAAAATCGCCTGAATATAAACCAAAAGGTTTATCAGCTGCTGTAAACTCAATCATTATAAATTCTTTTTATTGTTTAAGGAAAGTACTACCGGACAAATTTGAGTTTTACTCTGCGTCCTTTATTTTCGAAAGTAATATCGTCTGAAAGTTTAATCATAAGAAATATCCCACGTCCATGGGGTTTCTCTACATTTATGGGTTTAGTTGGATCCGGTACGTTTTCATAATTGAAACCGGGGCCTTCATCTTCTATAATAAATTGAAATTCTTTTTCCGTAGCTTCAAATTGCAGATTTACTTTTTTGTCCGGATTTCTTTTATTGCCATGTATAACAGAATTGGTTACTGCTTCTAGAACGGCGATTAAAATATTCCCATAAATATCTTTATCCAGATTAAACTTCCGGTTTATGTCATCAATCAATTGCTCAACAACACAAATATTTTTAATATCTGAGGCAAAAGAAATTGTTTTGTTCATCTGATCAATTATTACACTACGAATTTAATTATTTTCAATTTTATTTACGTACTTATCGTACTTTCTTTGAAAAAAATATTTCAGGTGGATTTCCTGCTTCTGAATTATACCTTTTTGCAATTCCTGTTCCCCTTTATACTGAATATTTCCTCCAGGGTTACTTATTTCGTAATCATTTGGTTGTTCTGCCTCTCTTTTTTTCTCTTTTTCTCGTTCCATTTCTGCTTTCTCGGCCTGCAACATGCGTGTCATAATTTTTTGTTGTCGCTTAAGCATATTGTCGTTTATATTTCGCTGAATGATATCATCTATATTTTTATCAACCATGCTATTGATTTGTTTCAGTATTTGACGAGTAGATTTACCAACGCCATCTGATTGCATCATTTCCTGAAGCAGCTGCTGCATTTGCTCTTGCTGGCTAAGCATTTTGGAGAGCTCTTTACTATTACCACCCTTTCCTTTTCCAGGAGAGGAGCCTTTTTTTAGTTGATCTATCATTTCTTCAAGAGATTTTTTAAATCCTTTTTGTTGTTTCTTCATGTCCCCCATGCCGGGCTTGCTTTTCTTTCCTTGTTTTTTGCAATTCCCTCCCATTCCACTCATGGAATTTTGCATTTGCTTTAACGACTCATTAAGCATGAGTATTAATTCATTAGCGCTTTCCATTATAACCTGCTGGTCTATTTGGATGCTTTTAAAGCGCTCCTGCTTAAATTCTTCGTCAAT
Organism: uncultured Bacteroidales bacterium; assembly: GCA_964413185.1. GTDB lineage: Bacteria > Bacteroidota > Bacteroidia > Bacteroidales > Salinivirgaceae > Salinivirga. The sequence continues at coordinate 3,497 of CAYPSX010000057.1, read as the reverse complement.
TAAACTGAAATGTAAATAAATATTTTCAAGTTGATCTCCAATAGCGCCGGCTACCATAGCATTTCTTTCCATTAAACCCTGAAGGCTGTCTTCAATTGCGGAGAAGCGTTCTTTAAGACTTATTTGATCTCGTTTTAGTTCGTTGAAATTATATTCATTTCTTTGATTAAATTTTTCTATATAATCTTCCTGTAAGAAAGAAAATTGCAACAAGTTCTCTAATAATTCCCTAATCATAGCTGCATCTTCTCCCTGCTGTTGTTGCATGGCCATATTCATATTCATTTGCATTTGTTCTGCCAATTGCTGCAAATCTTCTGAAGGATTTTTTTGCGGGTCTGATAATTCTTGTTGATTTTCGATAGATTCTGATTTTTCTGATATTTCCTGTTTTTCTTTTTTAAAATTTTCCAGTTCGTAAGGTGTTTTGAGTTCCTTATTTTTTTCAAGGGCTTCCTGATGCTTTTCAAATGCTTCTTCAACCTGCTTGTTTAAACTATCGGTTTTATACGATTCGTCAGGAACAGTATCTTTAGCCTGGTTATATTTTTTGCTTAATTCTTTGATTTCATCGATTACCTCCTGGTTGGCTTTCTCCACTTCGTATCTTTTCAACATCTCTAAGTTCCTGTCCAACTCGTTCTCCAAATCTTCCATTGAAATGTCGAATTTATCGAAATCCGGCTTTTTGTCTTTTTCCATCAATTCTTTACGAAGTTTGTCTAATTCTTTCATTAGACTCTGCAACTCTTCATCCATCAATTTTTTTAGTAGCTCCTCTAGTTGGTTTTTCTTTTCTGCCAAATTTTCAGGAATATTATTAGATTCAATTTCTTTTAACTCATCTCTTAGTTTGTTTATCTGGTCACTAAGTTTCTTTATTTCCTGATTTGTAGTTTGTATTTGCTCCGATAATTGATTCTTTTCCCAATTTCCCAGTTCCTCTGATAATAGTTTCTTTCGAATTAATTGTCTTTCTTTATTGAGCTGTTTCATTATTTCGGAGCCCATAGACAATTTATCTTTCAGGTTTTGCAATTTTGCGCTCTCCATTTTTTGGAGGGACTTTTTGTCTGGCAAATTTCCAAATACGGTTGTAGATTTTGCTGGTTTATAAGGGTAAAAAGGATCATTATCGCGTATTTCAAGATACATTTTTACTTCGCTATTTTTAATTATATCCTTATAATCGTTCAAATGCCCCGTATAACGAAAGCCTTGTGTGAGGTTTTTACTAATTATGGGGATTTTTATGTAATGTATGGTATCTTGATTTTCCAGAACTAAGCTGAAGTTGTGAAAACCATAATCATCCTGTATTTTCCCTGCAAAAACAAATTTACCAAGCGGATCAACATGACTTGTTTCTAAGTGAATGGTAGGAAATTGATCTGGAATAATTTGAGCAGAAAAGGCGACGGTATCCGGACCTGCGATAAAATTGTTCTTGGGAATTATTTTGTAATCAAATTCAGAAAATGATTGCATCTCAAAGCTAAAATCATTTTTGTTTGCCTGCATTGGCTGGATGGTATCGGTAGCAAACAGTATGGAGTCAGTATCGAAGGTTGAGATTATCCATGATATTTTACTGCCATAAGCAAAAGTAAAATTGCCGCTTCCTTCTATTTCCTTTTTTTCAAGTTGCGTGTAGTCCGGAGGATGAATTTTAACTCTTATTTTCTTTAATACCGGGACAGGTATACATGTTAATTTGTATGTTTGGCTCTCAAATTCGTTGTTTTTTACAGTGAAGAAAAGATCTTGCTGAACATTTTGGAAAGTGTAGGTATATTCACCTGCAGAATCATTCAATAAATAATTTTGGTTTCCATAATTAATAAATAACCGATCTGGCAATATATGACCGGTAATCCCGACTCGTACGGTATAATCGTCTCCTTTTTTTACTTCCAGTTCTTTATTTTTAATTTGAATTTTATAAGGTAATGCAGATTGAATAGCTTTAAATGGAAATATTCGCTGAGTGGTATAATTTATGGTATCAGGGCTAATTAATGCGAGTAATGCAAAAACAGCTATTGATAATATAAAAGCATATAATTGTTTATATAGGGCAGAAAACCGAAAAAACGGATTGACTTTTTCAAGATTCAGTGATTGACTTTTTTGCAGAATACTTGACTGGACTAACAAGTTGCTTTTGTCTAAACTCTCCAGTTCGAGAATGTTGACAAGTTTATCGTCAATTTTCGGATCATTATCCCCTATTTTCTGTGCAATCCAGTATTTGGAATAATAATTCGTTTGTACAAACCAAAACCAGAGCGGCCTGATCAGATAATATATGAACAACGTTACTATGAAAATAACAAAAATAACCCTGATCCATTTCAATATTGAATAAGGAAAATGTATGGCTAAATCGGTTAAAAAAAGCATAAAGGTAGCAACCAATACAAAAACGGTAAATAATAAAATTCCCTTTATTGTACTGCGAATAAAATATAGATTTCTCGATCTATTTAGGTATTTATGTATAGCATCTATGTGTGTCATCGCATTCGAGCTAACCACTTTTCGGGATTTAATTTATTGTTTTCTCTCCAAACCTGGAATTTAAAGGTTCCAATTCCTTCCTCCTTATTGGTATGAACTATACCTATAGTTTGTTTACTTTCAACTTTCTCTCCAACTTTTACAAAAACCTCATCAAGATTACTATATACAGTAAGATATTTTCCATGTCTGATTATACATGTTTTATTTAATCCTTGAATTTTAAAGATTTTTCTCACTTCTCCCTCAAAAATTGTTCGTACTACTTCTCCGGCATTTGTACTTATATCAACTCCGTCATTCCGAATTTTGATATTTTTTAAAACAGGATGTGGGTGTTCTCCAAACTTTTCAGTTACGACTCCTCTTTTAACCGGCCAGGGTAAACGACTTTTATTGCTTCCAAAGTCATTATCGATAAGCTGTTCTTCCGGAGTTAAATCAAAACTATTACTACGCTTAGACCGGGCTATCTCTTCAGCAATTAATCGTTGAATTTGATTTTGAAGTTGATCGGCCATTTTCTCCTTTTTCTTTAACTCTTCCTTTAATTCCCTTTCTTTGGCACTTAATTGATTTACAGCTGTTTTTTGGTTTGATCTCTCATCAGACAAAATCTCTTTTTCTTCCTGTCTCCTGGCAAGAATGGTTTGTTTATTTTCCCGGGCGTGGTTTAGTTCTATTATTTTATCTTCAATTATGGTTTGTGTTGCATAAATACTTTCGGCTTGCTTGCGTCTGTAACGGTTATAATGCCTAAGATATTTTAAGCGCCGGTAGGCCTGATTAAAATCTTCTGAGGAAAAAATAAACATTAACCGATCATAAGAATTACGATTTTTGTAGGCATAATAAACCAATTTTGCGTATTCTTCTTTAATGCTTTTAAGCTCATCTTTTAACGATTCTATTATAATTTGGTTTTCCAGTATTTGTTGACTGATGTTTTGAAGATCATTTTCTATCTGGTTGATTAG
>CAYPSX010000056.1:0-19454 GCA_964413185.1 uncultured Bacteroidales bacterium | reverse complement strand
GTGTTACATTGAGCTTGCCGAAATGCAATTATTGGAGTTTTCTTACACGCACTAATTAGAGGCGATATAAAGTGAACTTACTATGTTAGCGCATTTCTAACAAAATTCCGAGAGCTTCGCGGTTGTAATTACTGGAACCTGAAGCGTTCATTCGCCTGATAATTGTATCAATAGATTTATTGAGCCACATACGAATGGCATCTCCTTTAACACTTCGCCCCTCGGTTTTGTTGACAATTTCGGCCAAAATTTGGTACCGCGTGGCCAAAGCTTCATCTTTGCTGTTGTCAAGTTGCTCAAAAACAACTGAATTATCCGGTCCGGCGTAATCGCTGACTTCGCTTTGGGTGAAAGGAATATTGAGAATATATTTTAGGGAAACAATTATTTTGTATTGTTCATCATTAAAAAACTCAAGAATTTGGTTAAAACGGTGTATTTCAGATTTGATGATGGCCGATTTTGAAGATTCAAAAGCATTTGTGCCTTCATTATCGGTTATGAAGTTTTCGGTTTGCTGAACCTGTTTCCACTGCTTATAGTCTTTCCTGATTATTTCGCAGCACATGCGGTTGATTATAGCAATGCAATAGGTTGTGGTTTTGGATTGTCCTTTGAACGAATTGCTAATTTTTTCTTCCGCGGCAAGAAAGTTGCTTACGATAGTCATAGCCACATCCTCCTTATCCCGTTGAGGGACAGAATGATTAGCCACATACCTTGCCACAACTTTTTTGGAAAGAGTAACAAGTTCGTCTGGTTGGATTATTTTTGACTGGTTTAGAACGTTCATTTTTCAGTTATCTTCACGCAAAATTAGTATCTTTTTTGAGGTGTGCAACAGGTAATAAAACCTATATGCTAATTTTAGCGTGCCGGGACACATCGTTGTAATTTCTCAAACAAAAGTCAAAATAGAAATTTGAAGGATAGTTGTACACTTATTCTACTGCAAAACAAACCACAACATATATGTATATTAAGACCTTGTTATTTTTAACGTAAATTTACGTCTAAATTTATTTTCATAACTGTTTTTTGGGCTTTTCCTTTATGCAGTGCAGGTTGCCAATTGCCAATCTCATTAATTGCCTTTTCAACCAAATTTTTAAAAGAATTATTCGGAGCACCCTTGATTTTAATTTTGCGAATTTCACCTTCGTTACCAATTTGCAAAGTAATTTCTAAACGATAGTTTTTGCTGTAATCAGCAAGATCGTTTTTTAAAATGAGTGCCAATAATTGCTTTTTGTAGTTTTCATAGCTCCATTGGTTCGGCGGCATGGCTTCTGTTGTGGTTTTTTTTCGCATGGCCTGAGCAGTTGTTTTTTTGCGGGTGGGCATCGCCTTGTTGGCCGATTCTACTGCGAAGAATTGCTCATCTTGTTCAGCTTCTTCCTCTTCAGCAATTATCTCGGCGATTACTTTTTTTTGCTTTTGTGTGTTTTCAAGGTATCCTTTTTCTTTTGCCACCGGAGTTTCTTCTTCCAAAGCCACTTCATCTTGAGTTTTCCCGACAGGTTCTGCATCTATATCCTGCTCAATTTTGTCTAATGTTGAAATATCGCTTTCGACCATGGTCTCGGGTATCTTTTTCCTGGCTTTTTTTCTCGTTTTTTCCGTATCTTCTTTTTCCGATAATTTTTCCTCGTAACTTTTTTGCTGAATTATGGGTGCGTTTTCATCCGGAAGCACTTTCTTTTTATCGGGCACACTGTCTGAAGCAGCCATGTTTTCCATAATAGGCTCCTGGTAAGCAACATCGTGGCTGAGTTTCTCGTTAAAAATATAAAAAGCACTTCCTCCCAGTCCGATTAGCAAAGCTAAGCCGGCAGCATATTTAAACCATAAGGGAATTGTTTTACGTGTGGTTTTTGTTCTTTCTTTTAGGCGTGCTTTCAATGCATCAACATCTGCACTGAGTTCATTTTCATCTAATTGCGACAAACCATCAAAAGCATCCCGGTCAAACTCATCTTTCATCATCTCTTTTTCAAATGAATGGGCTTCATCGGGTTGCATTTCGCCATTGAAATACCGTTGATATTCTCGATATGTTAATTTTCGCTTATGCATGTTTTATTCCTTCTTTCTCCAGACAAATTTTCAGGTTACGTTTTCCATTCTGTATCAGGCTTTTTACTTTGCGTTCATCAATTTCCAGATTTCCCGCTATTTCTTTATAGCTTTTTTTCTCATAATAGAATAATTGTACACATTGTCTTTGCTCTTCTTTGAGGTTTTCTATGCACAATTGTAGCTGTTTTTCGATTTCCTGCTCCGGTGCTTCATCTATAGGATGCATTTCTGGGGCAGATTCCATAGAAAACTGACGGGAAAATTGTTCAAATTTTTCTTTGCCGGTTTTGTCGCTACGTAAAATCATTAAACAATGATTTTTAGTAACTACATATAACCAGCTTTTAAAGTTGGCTATTTCGTGGCGCGGTATTTCAGTAATAAGTCGCTCAAATATAGCCATAACAGCATCCTGACTTTGCTCACGATTTTTTAAGTATTTCAGGCAAACACCATAAACCAAATGTGTGTAGCGACTGTAAAGCTCGCCGAGTATGTCAAGGTTGCGGGTTTGGATAAAAATATCCAACAACTTTTCATCTTTGGCTTTTCGTGGTGATGTCATCTATTTACTTTAATTCCCTGGTGCATTTTCAAATATACAAAAAAGGTTGTATTAAAACTTTTGTATATGAAGAAAGAGCGGAATACAAAAAAAGTGAATTGAAGATAATGGCTTATTCAGGCAAAGAGGTGGGCTTGTTAAAAAACCGTAATTGTTGTTTTTTAACTATTTTGTAGCTTTTATACGTCCAACATAAATCAGATCAAATTCTTCATTCATTAATTTCCAGTAATAAAGACCCTTTTCTAATTTCGGAAGGCTGATGGTAGAATCTTTAGCAGAAACCTCGCTAATCATCTCTCCCTTATTGTTGTATATTTCTATAAGATATGCATGTTGGTCATTTGGAACCTGGATGGTTTTTCTTTTGGGGTATTTTATTTCTTTGTCGTAATTTAATAAATCTGCCGCTCTTAAGTTAGCTGTTTGGTATCGTGCAACTAATTTTTCAAGCTGTGCATTTGTTTTGTATTCAGCTACTGCCAGTTGTTTTTGTTCTTTCTTTTGTGTGTTTTTATTCTTTTTTCTTATCACGGTCTTTTTGGCAAGCTGAGGGGTTTCTTGTGATTTTTCTTTTTTGTTTTGGACAGTTTTTATTGTATCATCTCCTGGTTTATCTTCTTTTGTTGCAGTATCTTCATTAATGGCAATTTGTTGGTTGGGCGTAACAGATTCTTTTGACGGATTCAAATTGCGGAAGAAAAAACTGAAAGTTATTAGTATAAGCAATGCAGCTGCGGATAGCGCGTACGTGAGTGTGCGATACCTACCAGGTATTACTTTTTTTTTGGATTCATTTTGGATGATTTGATTTACCATGACCACTTCAAGGGCACATTGATCGCAATGGGAAAGGTGCTCCCTGATTTCATCAGGTACTTCATTATATTTGCCGGCTGACTGCAAATCTGCGGTCATGGCAATTTGCTCCTCAGTCAAATGGTTCATGATTTCTAAATTTTCATCTATTTGCAATTTTGCTTTAATGCATTTTAATATAAACGAAATTAAATTGAAAAGCTTGTTAAGTATAAAAAACTATCAGGCTATTTTGTATTCAACAATTTAGTTTCAATATATTAGTAGCAATAGGCAGTAAAATTGAAATAAGAAACGAATCTTTTTTAACATTTTATTTTGATTAGCTATAATAGCATCATTAACAGTTCTATAAAAAAAATATAAATGGGGTATCCGATCAACACCCGTGATTTTCATTAATAATTTTATCATATGTTAAAGGCTCTGCAATAACAGCCTGCTCAAGTAACCGCATAAACAATAAACCTCTACTATTTGATGTTCTCCTGTTGTACCTGAACACATATTCATCTAAGTAATAACCCAACTTGTTTTTATTCAAATAGCTTTGATGTGTTCCAAGCAGCCATCTTTTTAGTAATGAAGCCACTCGATGGACATTAGGCAATATTTCCTCGTCTTCTTCATTTGCCGTAGGCTTTTGGACTTTGTGAAAATACCCCAGCTCTTCTAGTTCTGAATAACTAGGCCATCCATCAGTAATAATGGTTGACGATAGTTCGATATTTCTTTCAATAAAGTCTTTCAGACTACTGGCTGATGCATCAGGAATCTTTTCCAATCTGACCCTGCCAGTTTTTCGTCCTTTGACTTCGATAGCTACAGCTACTATACTTTTCCCTTCTGCACCTCGGCCACGTTTCCCTGGAGTTTTGCCACCAACAAAGACTTCGTCTACTTCAACAATACCCTCTAACTTGCTTCTGCCGCTTAACACCATTAATCGTCTGAACTTATGCAGCCAAGTCCACGCAGTCTGATAGCTTCCTAAGCCAAGCACTTTTTGCAATCCCTTTGCACTAACACCATTTTTTTGCGCAACCATCCACCAAATGGCATGAAACCAAATCCGTAAGGGCTTGGTACTTTTATGAAACATTGTATTATTTGTCACTGTCGTTTCTTTATGGCAACCAGAACACTCGTACCGTCCTTTGTTCTTTTTCCAGAATCGTATTGAGCCACATTGGGGGCATTCAAAACCATTTGGCCATCTCAATGATACCAAGTAATCAATACAGGCTTGCTCCGATTTAAACATTTCTTCAAATTCCATTTGATCTGCCGGATATTTCATTTCGTAAAGATAAAACTTTACGGGAGATGAACAGATACCCCATTAAAATATATAAAAGGAAAATGAATAAAATGTTTAATAAAGCTACAATGTTTTTAGTTTTAACCAAAATAAGGGAAGCATTTTTTTACTTCCCTTCTCGTAGTTTTTTTTGTGCCATGTCAAGTGCGAAATGCCGTGTAAGTTGAAGGGGTTTTCGTTTTTAGCCAGGCAAAAAATGTGCGCAGCGTTCTGTAAACATTTTTTAACGTCGATAAAAATATAAAGGCCAATACTTAGCCTGTCAGATTATATTTTCCTTGACACTAACCAATAGCGGCAATTCCGGGTAATTTTTTCCCTTCGATATACTCCAACATGGCTCCACCTCCGGTTGAAACGTAGCTAACCTGATCGGCCAGGCCTGATTTGTTCAATGCTGAAACCGAATCGCCTCCACCAACAAGTGAGTAGGCTCCTTTGCTTGTGGCATCGGCTATTGTGCGGGCTATTCCGAATGTTCCGCGGGCAAATTTTTCCATTTCAAAAACGCCTACCGGGCCGTTCCACAATATTGTTTTCGATTTTGATATTAAATCGCTCCATTTGACCAATGTTTCAGGGCCAATATCCATTCCCATAAAATCGTCGGCTACATTATCGGCAGCCGTTACGTTTGTTTTGGCACCAGCTTTAAACTCATCAGCATTTACAGAATCAACAGGCAAAATTATTTCTGTACCATTTTTTTCTGCTGCATCAATTACTTTCTTGGCTGTACCCAGATAATCATTTTCTACCATCGATTTGCCAACATTACCGCCTTTGGCTTTAATAAATGTGTATGCCATGGCACCACCTATAACAAGTTTATCTACTTTTTTTAGAAGTTGCTCTATAACAATTATTTTGCTTGAAACTTTTGCTCCGCCAATTATTGCTGTATAACCCTTTTTTGGAGCATTTAATGCTTTATCAAGATGTTGAATTTCGTTGGTCATTACTTTTCCAAACATTTTGTTTGAACCAAAAAGTGCTGCAATTATTGAGGTTGACGCGTGTGCACGATGTGCAGTTGCAAAAGCATCGTTTATGTATACATCGGCGCCTTCGGCCAGTTTTTTTGCAAATTCTGCATCGCCCTTAGTTTCTTCTCCATAAAAACGCAGGTTTTCCAGCAGTAAAATCTCTCCCGGTTTTAATTTCTTTTTGGCGGCAACGGCTTCATCTCCTATGCAATCTTCGGTAAACTTAACTTTTTTTCCGGTAATTTCTTCAAGTGACGGAATTACATGTTTTAGTGAAAATTTGTCTTCTTTTCCTTTTGGCCGGCCAAGGTGCGACATTAATATTACGCTGCCGCCACGCTTCAATATTTCTTTTATTGTTGGCATTGTAGCGCGAATGCGGGTGTCATCTGTCACCTCAAATTTATCGTTCAGGGGCACATTAAAATCAACCCTGATGAGAGCTTTCTTATTTTTGAAATCATAAGTGGTAATGTCTTGCATAACAAATTTGGTTTAATTAATGGGTTATTGATCTATCAAATTTACAAAATTTCTACCTTTACACGAATAAAAAAATCAGCATACCGCAATTATTAGATTTTTTTTACACACGTTAAAATTAGAACATATAAAGTGCCGAAAGGTTGATGACGCGAAACTTTTTTTACGCACACGTTTTCGAAAAGACAACAATACAAAGGAAAATAAAATTAAATAGAAATGAAGTTTGAAGATGTAATTGGGCAAAAACAGGTTAAAAAACAATTGACTGAAATGGTTCGTTCAGGGAGAATAAGCCATACAATGTTGTTTGCCGGGCCGCAGGGTTCCGGAAAATTTCCATTGGCACTGGCCTATGCAAGGTACCTGCTTTGCCAAAACCCGTCTGAAACCGATGCCTGTGGAGAATGCCAATCGTGCAAACGGATCAATAATCTTGAACACCCAGACCTTCACCTGGTTTATCCTGTTATCAAAAAACACTCTACTGATAAACCCAAAAGTGAAGATTATATTGAAAAGTTTAGGGAAATGTTTCACGAGCAACCCTATTTTACTTATCTGGACTGGATTAAAAAATTAAACGCCGAAAATAAACAAGCCGGAATTTTTGTGAGCGAAAACGAATCACTTATGCACAAGTTAAGCTTGAAAAGTTATGGTGGCAAATATAAAGTTTTCATTGTTTGGATGTTGGAAAAGGTGAACATGCAAACTGCCAATAAATTGCTGAAATCGTTGGAGGAGCCGCCCGAAAAGACCATTTTCCTGCTTATCAGCGATCGTACGGAGCAAATATTACCTACAATCATCAGTCGCTCACAATTAGTTCGGACACAAATACTTCAAACTGACGAAATTGCCGAAGGACTAAAAAAACACTATCAAAAATCCGATGAAGATGCACAAAAACTGGCCACGTTTGCCGATGGCGATTTCAACAAAGCTGTTTCGCTCATTTATAATGAAGAAGAACTGGACAAAAATCTGAACCGCTTTGCCGACTTTTTTCGCGAAAGCTACAGGTTCAATATCGAAGCTATACACAATATTGTAAGTGACCTTAAAACGCTATCGCGCGATTCTCTCATGGACTTTCTGCAATATTGTCTTTTTTTGGTACGGAACAACATGGCGCTCAATTTGCATTTGGAACAAATGGTACACATGACTGATGAGGAGCGAAAGTTTTCAGAGAATTTTCATAAACTCATCAGCCCGGAACGTGCCCACCTCATTTCACGGGAAATAGACGAAGCTATTTTTCATATTTCGCGAAATGTAAATACACGTATCGTATTATTCGACTTGTCTATAAAAATTTATGAAAACCTGAAAAAGAGGGCGTAAAATGAAAATTGATATTCCGTACAATATTTTTCAATATAAGCGCCATAAAACACAAGAGGTACATATTGGGAAAAAATCCGTAGGTGGCGAAAATCCGGTTCGCATACAATCCATGTGCAATGTGCCGACTTCCGATATTGATAAATCAGTTGCCCAGGCCCAAGAAATTTTTCGTGCCGGCGGCGAAATAGTAAGATACTCGCTGCGCCATAAAGATGATGCCGCTGCCCTGCCTCAAATTCGCGAAAACCTCACAAAAGAGGGTTTTGATAATCCAATTGTAGCAGATGTGCACTTCAATGCCGATTTGGCCATCGTTGCTGCCAAACAGATTGAAAAAGTTCGCATCAACCCCGGAAATTTTGTTGATAAACGTGCAACTTTCAATGTAACTGAATATACCGATGAGCTGTGGGAAAAAGAGCTGCTTAATTTGGAAAATAAGCTCGTAGAACTTATTCAAGTTTGCAAAAAATACAATACTGCACTACGCATCGGAACCAACCACGGTTCCCTTTCAGATCGTATCATGAGCCGGTACGGAAACACGGTGGAAGGTATGGTAGAGTCAACAATGGAAATGTTGCGCATCTGCAAAAAAAATGAATTTAGCAATGTGGTAGTTTCGCTAAAATCCAGTAACGTAAGAGTTATGGTGTTGGCTTATCGAAATCTGGTAGCAAGCATGTATAAAGAAAACATGGCTTTTCCGCTTCATCTTGGCGTTACAGAAGCTGGTGATGGCTTGCCGGGCCGCATTAAATCTGCAGCAGGAATCGGCACGCTGCTTAACGACGGGTTGGGCGATACTATTCGGGTATCACTAACCGAAAATCCGGTGGCAGAAATCCCCGTAGCCAAATCTTTGGTTCGGCATTTTGCAAACCGGCCATCCACAGAAGTCCAAAAACCCTTAAAGGTAATCTACGATCCATTCAAATTTAAAAAACGACCAGCCCAAAACAATTTGTCTGTAAATGTTGAATTGCCGGCAGTTGTTGTGGACTTGCGGCATTTAAAAACCGTTACTAAAGAAACAATAGAAAAACTGGGCTATAAATATGAAAACCGACAATGGATTGTTTCCAGGCGTGCTGCTGATTATATTTTTGTTAAGACAACCCAAATAGAAACCTCTTTGCCAGAGAATCTTCGATTGCTTTATGAATCTGATATTGAAGGAAAGCCTTCACAAAACTCCATTCCAATTTTATCCAGGGCTGAGTACGTTCAATTATACAAACTTTTGCGGTTAAAAGAAAAATGGGTGTATTTGCGCACACAGGAACTTACCGAAGAAATGATCGAGATACTCAAAAACGATCAACATCTGGTGATTATCCTTGAAACAACGCATCCGAACGGAACTGCAGACCAGCGATCGTTTTTCCTTCATTTGAACCAACACAATTTCAATCATCCGGTAATTATCAAAAGAAATTATATCGACGATGAATCTGAAGAACTTGCCATAAAAGCCGCAGCAGATATAGCACCGTTGTTCATCGATGGTTTTGGCAACGGGATTTGGATAACCAATCCCTTCCTGAACAATGAAGATTTGATGCGTTCCATTGCATTTGAAATTTTGCAGGCCTCGCGGGCACGAAGCACATCTACGGAATACATCGCCTGCCCATCGTGTGGGCGCACACAGTTCGATATTGAAAAGGTACTGTATGAAGTACGAGAGCGCACATCGCATCTTTACCATTTGAAAATCGGTGTGATGGGTTGCATTGTAAACGGACCCGGCGAAATGGCCGATGCCGATTACGGTTACGTAGGTGCTGCACGCGGAAAAGTTACTTTGTACAAAGGAAAAAATCCGGTTCGCAAAAACATTCCATCCGCTCAAGCTGTTGATGAGCTTATACAATTAATTAAAGACAACGGCGATTGGATTTCTCCATAGCCGTAAAATTTGAATAAATGAACTTAAAAGATCGGTGGAATAAATATAAATCGCGTAAGAAATCAGCCATAATATCTGACATTTTTCTTGTGGCCCTGATTGTAGTCATGTTGGTACCATCGTGGCGACGCGAAGTTGGCGCGTTGGTTGTACGTGTGGTTATGACTTCGCCGGATATTGGTGAAACTCAACCCGAAAAGCTCTCACAAGCGGCACTGACGTTAACTTATCGGGGCGATGACGGTGTTGCATATCAGCTTGGTCAAATGTTGGATAAACCTGTATTACTCACTTACTGGGCTACGTGGTGCCATCATTGCGTTGCCGAATTGCCGGCCTTGGCAGAGTTATACGAAAAAACGTCAAACGATATTCATCTCATCATTCTTGTAAACGAAGAATTGGATAAAGTGAATGGCTATTTACAACAAAAAGGATATAATTTGCCGGTTTATAAACAGTTGAATGCTGCTGCTCCTATGATTAGCAGTAAAAAAATTCCGGCATCGTTCCTTATCGATAGAAATGCTAATTTGGTGTTAAAAGAAACCGGAGCCACCAAATGGGGCTCCGATTCATTTATTTCGTATGTAAAAAATCTTTAATTTATTCTACTGTAACAGATTTTGCCAGATTTCGGGGTTGGTCAACATGGCAACCACGCATTACGGCAATGTGATAAGAAAACAATTGCAACGGAATTACGGTAGTTAGCACAGAAAGCATTTGAGAGCTATCCGGCACCTCCATTACATGATCGGCCATATTGCGAATAGTGGTATCGCCCTCGGTAACCACGGCAATAACTTTTCCGTTCCGGGCTTTTACCTCCTGAATGTTGCTTACGATTTTATCGTAGCTTTTATCTTTTGTGGCAATTACAATTACCGGCATATTTTCATCGATCAAAGCGATGGGGCCGTGCTTCATTTCTGCAGCCGGGTATCCTTCAGCATGAATGTATGATATTTCTTTAAGTTTCAGGGCACCTTCCAATGCAACGGGGAACAAATATCCGCGTCCGAGGTAAATGGCATTGGTGGCATGCTGGTAAATTTCAGCAACTTTCCTGATTTTTTCATTTTGCTCCAGTATTTTTTCAATTTTGGCGGGTACTTCTGTTAAATCGTGTATAAGTTCGTTGTAATTTTCAGTCGACAATACGCCACGTTTGTTTCCTAGCACCATGGCCATCATGGCCAAAACAGTAACTTGAGCTGTAAATGCTTTGGTCGATGCTACGCCGATTTCGGGGCCGGCGTGCGTGTATACACCTGCATCTGTTTCGCGTGGTATGCTGGAGCCTACAACGTTGCAAATTCCGAGAACAGTAGCGCCTGCTTCTTTTGCCATGCGTATGGCAGCCAGTGTGTCGGCTGTTTCTCCACTTTGACTGATGGCAATTACAAAATCTTTGTCGGAAATAACCGGGTTACGATAACGAAACTCCGATCCATATTCAACCTCAACGGGTATGCGAGCCAAATCTTCAATGAGGTACTCGCCAACCAGACCTGCGTGCCATGATGTTCCGCAACCCACGATGAGAATTCGTCGCGCTTTTACTAAATCGTCAATTACACGGTAAAGTCCGCCCAAAACGATTTCTGTATTATCCTTGGCAACGCGGCCACGAAAAGTATCCAAAATAGAACGTGATTGCTCAAAAATTTCTTTGAGCATGAAATGATCGTAACCATTTTTGTCTATTTCACCTATGTCAAGGTCAAGTTTTTGTATCTTGGGCTCTTGTTTTTTATCGTGAATGGTTTTAAGAATCATTTCATCCTTTTTCACAATGGCAAGGTCGTCATCATTCAAATAAATGACGCTGTTGGTATGCTCAACTATAGGTGTTGCATCTGAAGCCAGAAAATACTCGCCCTTACCTACACCAATAACCAGCGGACTTCCTTTTCTTGCGGCAATAAGCTTGTCGGGCTCTTCGGTACTGAAAACAACAAGACCGTATGCGCCAATAACCTTTTTTAACGCATAACGAACAGCCATTTCTACGGAAACTTTTCCTTCATTATAAACATACGAAATCAGGTTGGCTAAAACCTCTGTATCTGTGTCTGAAGTGAATTTATAGCCACTCTCTTCCAATGATTTTTTTAGTTTTCCGTAGTTTTCAATTATTCCGTTGTGAATGAGTACAAATTTACCATCCATAGACCGGTGTGGGTGGGCATTTGTGTCGTTAGGCTCACCGTGTGTAGCCCAGCGTGTATGCCCAATTCCTATGGTTCCGTCAACATTTTGGCCGCCAATATGCTCCTCAAGATCGACAACTTTCCCCTTTTTTTTGTATACGTTAATTCCTCCGTTGAGCAAAGCTACACCGGCAGAGTCGTAGCCGCGGTATTCCAGTCTTTTTAATCCGTTTATTAGTATTGGGTAGGCTTTTTTGCTACCAATATATCCTACAATTCCACACATAAGCACTAATTGTTTGTTCCCAGGGAATATGTGATAATTACCTTGGGTCTTTTGTTGTAATCTGCAGCATTAGATCCGAAAAACACTCCACGATTGGCCGTAGTTGATATTGATGAGGGTTGAAATTTTAAGCTGTATTCTTTTTGTCCATTTTGTAGCTTTTCGTGGGTAAATCCGCTTAGTATAATTTCATAAGTTTTGTCTTCGCTGTTATATGGCACAGGTGAAGATCTTCCGTATTCCGGGATAAAGTAATCTATAATAGTCTGTGTTTCTTCCTGATCTAACAATTCTAATAAAACAAAATTTGCCGGCGGCGCATATTCTGTGCTGTCGTTTGGCCCATCGCGACGGGTGGTTTGAAGTTGAAGCAGAACCCGGTTTATTACTATGTTTTCGTTACTTAATTCATCAGAAAAAATATCAGAATCGGACATGTTTACATCAATATTCATGTTGATTCCTCGCATTGATTGAGCAAATACGAGAGAATCATCCACAGCAAATTCATTATCTCCCGCCGAGTAGTTGTTTATCTCTCCGCTTGAATAATCATGATCAAAAAAGTTGTATCTGTGGGTTTGTATTTCAGCATCTTCAGAATTGAAGGGATTATGGAGAAACGTTAATGCCGTATCTTCATCGTTGTGAAAATATAATTTAATGTGAGATGTTGCCACATCGGTAATAAAAGACATAATGGCTCCGTCGCCGCTTGTGCGATCACTTTCCAGATATATTCCTTTAAAGAATTCCTTGAATGTTTCGTCGTTAAATGTTTCGTCATTTAGCCCTGTTTCCATATTTGTCATAAACTCGTTGGCAATATTGTTATTGAGTTTAATCCGTAAATATTCAGAAGCTGAATCTGTGCTTGGCCGGTAAGTTGCCTGTCCAATTGGAGTTGGATCATAATATTCGGCAATTCCGTTTTGTTCATAATTAGACATATCGGTACTATCGATATCACCAATATCCTGAATAAGGCGATAGGCTTTAATGGTTTGTGGGTTAATGGTGTCAAAACCGTAATAAATACCCGTGTATTGAAGTTGCAGCACAAGACTGTCTGCAACAGGATTATCTCCAATATCTGGACTTTCACTTTGTGGCACAAAACTTATGGCTGTTGAGGCTTTATGATCGCCAAATATTTCGTCGTGATAATCGCCAATTAGACTAAACCAGACTCCCGACCGAATGATGTCGCTATAAAGAACAGACTTTGTAGTAACGTTATCTATTGTATCGTATCTTACTTCAAGCTGGCTATCCAAATAATTTTCTCCTAAAATATTGTCTCTTTCTTTGCAACCTATCAGTGCGACAGTCAGAAAGATCAAAATCACCCCCCGAAAAACAAAATTCATATAAAACTTTTCGTTTATTTATTCAACAATTGGTTATAAAACTCATCATAAACATCTACATAGTCCTCTCCGCCCTGGTAATCGAGAAACTGTTTCTGTTTTTCATTGACATAGCCGGTCAGGTCTTTATTTACCTGCTCGCTTCCCTGGATAATAGCATCGGATTTGTCAATGGCCATTTTCATATAGTTTACATAATCAGGTTTTTCTTTTACGTGATCGATATCGGCCTGATTAAATCCTTCATCGGATAATTTTTTGTGAAACATCTTGTTCAGTGCCGGATCAAAATCGTCGTCGTAAAGCGAACATACGATTTTTGCATCATTAAAAAGAGGATTGTCTTTATATAGATTTTTTATGTACAATGGGACTAAACTGGTAATCCAGCCGTGACAATGGATTATATCTGGCGACCACCGCAATTTTTTAACGGTTTCCAGTACGCCACGGGCAAAAAATATTGCTCGTTCATCGTTATCGGCAAAATACTTGCCATCTTTATCTTTCAGGATAGCTTTTCGCTGAAAATACTCCTCATTGTCAATAAAGTAAACCTGCATACGGGCAGCCTGAATTGATGCTACCTTGATAATCAGCGGATGATCAGTATCATCGATAATCAGATTCATGCCGGAGAGGCGGATTACTTCGTGTAATTGATTGCGTCTTTCATTAATTTTGCCGTATCTGGGCATAAATGTTCTGATTTCCTTTCCCTTCTCCTGAATACCCTGAGGCAGGTATCTGGTCAATTTTGACATTTGCGTTTCAGGCAAATACGGGGTAATTTCCTGCGCAATGTATAAAACCTTTGCTTTTTCCATCTTCAATCAGGTATTAGTGTCGATTTAGTTTTGCAAAATTAATAAATATTTCAACACAATTGCAATCTTTAACGTTTCAATAAACGCTTTGGAGATGAACATATTGCTGTAATCCTGTTTTTTTATTGTCAGGACTGCTCACTAATGAAACTTTGGGCATAGTAAAATGTTTTTTATGTAAGGAATTAAAGTTGCCTGTTTTCAAAAAAAATAGTTTTACATTTGCCCTCCCATAAATCGTATCTAACGAATGATCAATTTTATTCAAATTTAGATGGATAAACTGCGAAAAATGGAACAATTCAACCAAATAATACCGCTTCAGCAATTGCTCACGAAAAAGAAAGAAGAAGGGAAAGTTATTGGCTTTGTACCCACAATGGGAGCTTTGCACGAAGGACACTTGTCCCTGGTCAGGCAAATGTCGGAACTTGCCGATGTGGTGGTCGTTAGTATTTTTGTTAATCCCACACAATTCAATGACTCCGCTGATTTTCGGAAATACCCCCGCACGTTGGATGATGATATGAAAATGCTTAAAAATGAGGATGTTGATGTTGTTTTCACGCCCACGGAAAAAGGAATATATCCGGAAAAAGATAAGCGAAATTTCGACTTTGGGAAACTTGAAAAAGTTATGGAAGGTGCACACAGGCCCGGACATTTCAATGGAGTTGCACAAGTTGTAAGCCGCTTGTTCGATATTGTAAAACCCGACAAAGCTATTTTCGGTGAAAAAGATTTTCAGCAACTGGCCATAATCCGAAAAATGGTTAAAGATTTTGCTTATCCGCTGGAAGTTATCGGCGCCCCTATTATCAGGGAACCTGATGGCTTGGCCATGAGTTCAAGAAACCGGCGCTTAAACCCGCAGGAAAGGGAAAATGCAGCGCAGATTAACCGGGTTCTGAAAGCATCTTTAGAAAAAGCCGGAAAAATGGCTGTTAAAGAACTTGAAAACCGGGTAAAAGAACAAATCAACGAAAATGAGCTTTTGCAGGTGGAGTATTTTCAGGTTGTAAACCGGCAAACCCTGCAACCTGTGGCAAACTGGCAGGAAAATTGTGATAAAATAGGTTGCATAGCTGCATTTTGCGGAGATGTAAGATTGATTGATAATATCAAATATTCGTTTTAACTTTGTACCGACAAAAAACCTAATATTATGCTTATTGAGGTTGTAAAATCTAAATTACATAAGGTTACCGTTACAGAGGCTAACCTTCAATACGTAGGAAGCATTACCATTGATGAAGACCTGATGGATGCTGCCAATATCATCGAAAATGAAAAGGTACAGGTAGTTAACATCAACAATGGTGAGCGACTTGATACCTACGTGATAAAAGGTGAGCGGGGTTCAGGAACCGTCTGCCTCAATGGCCCGGCTGCAAGAAAAGTTCAGGTTGGCGATATCGCCATCATTATTTCGTATGCCCAAATGGATTTTGAAGAAGCTAAATCTTTCAAACCAACCTTTGTTTTTCCCGATGTTGAAACGAATAAAGTTGTAAAATAATAGAACGTTGAAAAAAATAGTTGGTAATACCATAAAGTTCCTGGTCTTTATAAGTCTGGGAATTTTTATTTTTTGGAAAGTATATAAGGATCAGGATATCCAAGAACTGCTAAAGGGCCTTGACCATGTGAACTTTTTTTGGGTTTATGTGAGTATTTTTTTGGGCATCCTCAGCCATATAGCCCGATCAGCAAGATGGGTGCTGCTGGCAAAATCTTTGGGATACCAACCATCGCAATACAACTCTTTTTTTGCTGTAATGATTTCTTATTTTGCAAATTTGGCATTTCCAAGGTTAGGAGAAGTAACGCGGGGAGCTGTTATAAAACAATATGAAAAAATTCCACTTTCTACTGCTTTTGGTACCATAATATCTGAAAGAGCCATTGATTTTATCATGCTTTTTGGAATTACAGGATTGGGCATTATCCTGCAATTTGATGTATTTAAAAAGTTTGTTGTTGAAAATCCGGCAGTGTCAGAAAATCTTCGCAATTTATTGGAATCGGGCTGGATTATCGGGTTGTTCGCTTTTATAGGGGTTTCCATATTGATTGTGTACTTTCTTTTCCGTCATCGGCTCAACCATATTAAAATTTTTAAAAGCGCTAATGAAAAAATGGACACGCTTAAAGAAGGGTTATTGAGCGTGCGTGGTGTCGACAATATTTTTCTTTTCATTGTTTACACATTTGCAATTTGGTTTGCATATTTTGCGATGCTTTACGTTTGTTTCTTTAGTTTCGACTTTATGGAGGGGCATGGAGTGCTGGCGGCGCTAACACTATTTATTTTAGGCAGCTACGGCATGGTGGCACCGGTTCAGGGCGGTATTGGGGCATATCATTTTATGATTATTTCCGGTTTGGTAATTTATGGCGCTACGCCTGAGAATGCCCGGCTGTTTGCTCTTATCGTTTGGGGAGCTCAAATAATTATGATTATAGGCATGGGGTCGTTGTCATACATAGCATTACCCATTTTTAATAAATACAAAAAACAACAAAAATGACGCAGCAGGAGATCATTGCCGGTAAAATCCATACACAGAAAACAATTCAGCCCTTGTTGAGTATTTGGCGATTTAAGAATGAAAAAATTGTTTTTTCAAATGGCTGCTTTGATATTTTGCATAAAGGTCATGTCGATTATCTGGCACAAGCGGCTGATTTGGGAAAACATTTGATAATTGGTTTAAACAGTGATAACTCTGTTAGAAAGTTAAAAGGCGAGGCCAGACCCTTGCAAGATGAAAAATCGAGGTTGACCATGTTAGCAGCCCTGCATTTTGTAAGTGCAGTAATTGTTTTTGATGAGCAAACACCCTATGAGCTTATTAAAGTTGTCCAACCCGATTATTTGGTCAAGGGAAAAGATTATAAAGCAGAAGATGTAGTTGGATACGATATAGTTACGAAAAAAGGAGGCAAAGTTGTCACCATCGAACTTACCCCCGGATATAGCACAACATCTATTCTGGAAAAAGTCATTCGTCATCGTTAAGATTTTATTAATCAAAATCTTCTTGATTTCTGAAAATTTATTTTTAATTTTAGCTTGCACAAAAAATGCTCGATATTATGAAGAAAGTTTTACCCATATTGTTTATAGCTCTAATTTTTGCACTTAGCTGCACAGATCAAAAAACCGGATATTTAGTAGGTAAATGGGAAGATGTGCCAAGGGTTGTGGATCCGGCGAATAAATATATTTGGACATTTAAAGATGATAATAATGTTTCGATAGAGATACATGCTATTGACCCTGAAACCGGCGAAACAACATTAAGTACTACAGGCGTAGGAACGTATGAGTTTAAACGTGAGAGCTTTGAGTTTCGGTTAATAATTGATGTTGATGATCCAAACCTTGGAGGTTACCCGGTAAGAGGAGAGTATTGGGTAGATAATATAGAGCGGAATTTATTGACCATTACACGGGAGAAATTCCTTGGAGATGAAACCGGAACACCTTTCATCAGAAGAGAATTCATAAAACTCTAAATTGTCCAAAACCAAAACACAATACATTTGTCAGGCTTGCGGAGCAACATCTCCCAAATGGCTGGGAAAATGTCCGCAATGCGATGCATGGAACAGCATGGAAGAAACAGTTGTTTCTGCCGGCCCAAAACAATCAACACAACAAACAAGAAACTCTTTCACAGACGATAAACCCAAACTAACCAAGCTTAAGAATGTATCCCCGGAGAAGCATTTACGCATCCAATCGCAAATTGGCGAGCTGGATCGTGTGCTCGGCGGCGGTATGATGCCCGGCTCTGTTATTCTAATAGGCGGTGAACCGGGAATCGGAAAATCAACATTATTGTTACAACTGACCCTTAAAAACCCCGAAAAAAAAATTATTTACGTTGCCGGGGAAGAGAGCACAGCACAAATAAAAGATCGCGCAGACCGGCTTGGAGCCATCACGGAGAATTGCCTCATAAGTACAGAACTTATTGTAGAAAAACTCAGCGATCAGCTTCAAAAAGAGCAACCCGATTTAGTAATTGTTGATTCCATACAAACCTTGCAAAGCCACAACCTGGAGTCTATACCGGGTACGATAAGCCAAATCAGAGAGTCAGCTTACCAATTGATCAATATGGCTAAATACCTGAATATTCCACTGTTTTTGGTTGGGCATATTACCAAATCGGGCAATATTGCAGGCCCCAAAGTTTTAGAACACATGGTTGATACTGTATTGCAATTTGAGGGAGAGCATACCGGTCAGCTAAGACTGCTACGTACTACAAAAAACAGATTTGGCAGCACAGCAGAAATCGGTGTTTTCGAAATGCAGCAAACCGGTTTACGTGAAGTGAGCAATCCTTCCGAGATTTTAGTACAACATTATAACGAACAGCTTACCGGAACAGCCGTTGCCGTGGTCAATGAAGGCATCAGGCCGCTAATGGTAGAAGTTCAGGCGCTAGTGAGTCCCGCCACTTATGGAACTCCGCAGCGCACCGCAAACGGATACAATCCCAAAAGGTTGAATATGCTTCTGGCCGTACTTGAAAAAAGAGCCGGCTTAAAGCTCAGTACACGCGATGTGTTTGTGAACATAGCCGGAGGGTTAAACATTGCTGACACAGCAATCGACATGGCCATGGCAGCTGCAATAATATCATCATACCTCGATATGGAAATTTCCCCTCAAACCTGCTTCGCCGGGGAAATTGGCCTTGCCGGCGAAATTCGTCCGGTGAGCCGTTTAGAGCAGCGCATTAGTGAAGCTACGCGCCTTGGTTACCAAAATATTTTTGCAAGATCGAAAGAGGAAAACGGGCTCAATATTGTTGATATTCGCATGCTCGTTAAAAAACTTAACTCCTTAAAAATAACGAGTTAAATCGTTTTTTAGTCCAGACACTACCGCACAAAGCTAATGTCATACTTAATTTCCTGTTTTGAGCAATGCATGACCCATAATTGATTATTCTTTTTTTGCTTCAGGTCAAAAAAAGAATCAAAAAAACCCCGCCGCTTACAGAAAAATACTAAAAATCTACTCATTATGACTAAAAGTTTGCGAACTCACTCCGATTTTTTTTAGGAAAAATCGGAGTTCAAGCAGCGCAAATTTTGACGTCATAATAAGCAGATTTTCATTTGGTTATAGTTTATTTTAATTGTCAAATGTAGCTCGCCATGAACTGGTTAAATCTTGTTTGCAGTTTTTTGTGAGTACCTTGTAATTATTGCTGTAAGTGTAAAGATCATGTCATGGCTCGGTTCTTAACGTATTTTTCTTCATGCGGCTTCGA
>CAYPSX010000055.1:0-19525 GCA_964413185.1 uncultured Bacteroidales bacterium | reverse complement strand
TGCGTTAAAAAAAATGAACAAACTAACCGAACTTTCACCTAACCTTGTGTGGTCATACTTTGAAGAAATTTGCCAAGTACCACGACCTTCAAAAAAAGAAGAAAAAATTATTAAATATCTTGTTGATTTTGCAAAAAAGCATGACTTGAAGCATCAAAAGGATAAAACAGGTAATGTTTTAATTTCAAAAGCGGCAACCAAAGGTTATGAAAACCTCGAAACCGTAGTTTTGCAAAGCCACATGGACATGGTTTGTGAAGCGAACAAAGACAAAAAGCACGATTTCGACAAAGATCCGATTGAACCGGTTATTGATGGAAACTGGGTAAAAGCCAACGGCACCACACTTGGCGCAGATGATGGAATTGGAATAGCAGCACAATTAGCTATACTTGCAGATGACAAAATTGAACATGGTCCCATTGAGTGCTTGTTTACCGTTGATGAAGAAACCGGTCTGACAGGTGCCTTTGCACTCGAACCCGATTTTTTTAAAGGAAAATACCTGATCAATCTTGATTCTGAAGATGAAGGCGAGCTTTTTATTGGATGTGCCGGAGGAATAGACACACTGGCAACTTTTACTTATGAAGAAAAGCCGGCCAAAAAGGATCACAAAGCTTATGAATTGAACATTACCGGGCTTAAAGGCGGGCACAGTGGCGATGAAATTCACAAAGGACTGGGTAACAGCATTAAAATTGCCACACGATTCTTACAACACACTCAAACAAAATTTAAAATTCGTCTTGCGAGTTTCGATGGCGGCAAAGTTCGCAATGCGATACCCAGAGAGGCGACTGTAATTTTTACAGTTGAGGAACAATACAAAAAAGATATTGAAGCTTTCTTTACAAAATTTGAGAATGATATCAAAAACGAACTAAAAACAACAGAACCCAAGCTCAAAATAACTTTGGACAAAGCAAAAAGCCCGAAAAATTTAATCGACAAAAAGACTCAATTCAGGCTTATAAATGCCTTGCACGGCGTGAGACACGGAGTTTTCGA
The DNA here is from genome assembly GCA_964413185.1 of uncultured Bacteroidales bacterium. Classification (GTDB taxonomy): domain Bacteria; phylum Bacteroidota; class Bacteroidia; order Bacteroidales; family Salinivirgaceae; genus Salinivirga. The sequence goes on along the minus strand of CAYPSX010000055.1, from coordinate 18,514 downwards.
AATGAGTCGTGACATTGAAGGACTTGTTGAAACATCTACGAATCTGGCCAGTGTAAAAATGCCGGGTAAAAACAAGATCGATATCGTTACATCGCAGCGCAGTTCCGTAGAATCGGCCCGCACCGATGCCAAAGAGAGCGTAGCATCAGTTTTCAGGTTAGCTAAAGCAGATGTACGCCACAGCGACGGTTACCCTGGCTGGCAACCCAATACCGATTCTGCCATTCTGAAAATTACGGAAAGTTCGTACAAAAAACTCTTCAAAAACGATCCCGTTGTGCGTGCCATACATGCAGGGCTTGAATGCGGGCTTTTCCTTGAGAAGTACCCTTACCTGGACATGATTTCGTTTGGCCCCACCATTCGTGATGCCCATTCACCCGATGAAAAAATTGATATTGAAACCACTCAGAAATTCTGGGATTTATTATTGGATATACTGAAAAAAATCCCTGAAAAAAAATAATAACCATTGAAAAAACGGCTCCGCAACAAACCCGGAGCCGTTTTTACCAGCACGCCAAAATATGCTCACTGAATTTTTCCTGAATCTCGATCCCTGGTCGTGGGAAGCAATATCCCTTCTTGTTGGTGCCGGTTTTTTAGTCGGCATCATCAATACAATTGCCGGTAGCGGAACGGTTATAACGTATAGCCTTTTTATGTTGATGGGACTTCCGGCCAATGTGGCCAACGGAACGATCCGAATTGGTGTAATTATGCAAACTATGGCAGCTACGCTAACATTTAAAAAAGCCAAAATACTGGAAGTCCGAAAAGGTTTTTTCATTAGCCTGCCCATTGTATTAGGATCAATTTTGGGAGCACAAATAGCCGTATCTATTCCGCACGATATTTTTGAAAAAGTGCTGGCAGTAGTCCTGATTTTAATGGTAGTCTTTATCTCATTTGATCCGGCCAAATGGATTGAAGGACAAAAAAAACTCAACAATAAGCGGTTGGGATGGTGGCAATACCTGTTGTTTTTCCTTACCGGCGTTTATGGCGGTTTTATACACATTGGTGTAGGAATAATTTTACTGGCTGTTTTAGTGCTGGCAGCAGGATACGACCTGGTAAAAGCCAATGCCATAAAAATTCTGGCTGTTTTTTTGTATGCACCATTTGCCCTGGCTGTTTTTATGTTGAATGGTGAAATTAATTATCACCTTGGACTCATTGCAGCTATAGGCAATTTAATTGGCGGAATTGTGGCTTCGCAACTAGCTATTAAACGGGGCGCCCGTTTTATCCGCATCATATTAATTGTAATTATTATACTTTTTGCAATGAAATTATTGAATATATTTGAACTGTTATCGAATAATATGGTATGATGAAACGAATTTTATTTATAATAGTCCTTATTTGCCTAATAGCGTTTACTGTAACAGGCTGGATGGCATGGAAATACATCTACAAATCGAATGTGAACACTGAAAACGATAAACATTCGTTTTACATTTACACAGGAGACAACTTTGACTCCCTGTTGGTAAGACTAACCCGGCAGGATATTGTGCTTGATATTGACAGTTTTAAATGGGTAGCAAACAAAATGAACCTGCCCAGCCATGTGTACCCTGGCAGATATTTGATTAGCGAAGGAATGAACAACCGTGAGCTTGTAGAACTACTTCGCTCTGGCCAACAATCACCGGTAGAAATTACATTTCACAATGTACGAACCAAAAAAGAACTTGCAGGAGAACTCGCCGGTCAAATCGAACTCGACAGTCTGGACATTGCTCAACGCTTATACAATGAAACCTATGCCCAAAAATTTGGTTTCACCAATGAAAACTTCGCCTGCATGTTTATTCCCAACACCTACGAAGTATACTGGAATATTTCAGCCGATGCTTTATTCAAAAGATTTTCGCGCGAATACAAAAAATTCTGGACAGATACGAAGCGCAAAAAAGCAAAAAAATTAGGTTTAACACCCATAGAAGTAGCCATATTGGCCTCAATAGTCGAAAAAGAAAGTTCATTTATCGGGGAATACCCGGTAATTGCAGGAGTTTACCTCAACAGATTACACAGGCGAATGCCATTGCAAGCCGACCCGACAGTTGTGTTCGCAATTGGCGACTTCTCAATTAAACGAGTACTGCACAAACATTTAGAAATAGAATCTCTATACAACACATACAAATACAGAGGTTTGCCACCCGGCCCCATAAACCTGCCATCCATCCAGGCTATTAACAGTGTATTAAATAAAAAATCGCATAATTATCTCTATTTTTGCGCGAAAGATGACTTTTCCGGAAAACATGTTTTTTCAAAAACACTCCGGCAACACAACCAAAATGCCAGACGCTACAGAAACGCACTTAATAAAAAAAGAATCTACGAATAACCTGATTAGTTTTTTAATGCAGATAAATTGATCAAAAAGGATTAGATACTTGAAAAAATCACTCAAAATAGTAAAAAAAATTGCCTTTATTCTTGTAATTAGCTGGGTTTGCGTAACAGGACTGCTTTTTGCATTAAGTTTTACTTCATTGCCTTTTTGGGGATTATATAGTTTATCGAAACCAGGGAGTGCTTATAACTTTAAACCAGAATATATTGTGTTTATGGGAGGTTCCGGCTTTCCCGGAAAAAGTAGTCTGTTAAGACTATATTTTACCGCCCAATTGGCTCATCAATACCCTAAGGCCAAAATTATTGCTGCATTTCCCGGTCAACAGGACGAAAAAGAGAGCATGCTTTACGATATACACAAAGAATTCCAAATGCGAGGTATTGACAGCACGCGATTTCAATTTGAAAACACCGGCACCAACACAAGGTGGCAGGCTTTAGAAATAAAAAAGCGACACATCACCGAATCGACATCAAAAATAATTATAGTATCCTCTCCATCACACATTTTCAGAGCAGTAAAAGTTTTCCAAAACTTAGGATTCGAATCAGTTGGGAGCTATGCCTGCTTTGAGCGGAGCATAAGTATGAACCTTGATTTTAACAGCAATGAAATAGATGGGAAGAACTATATTCCCGATATTGGCGCCAATCAACAGTTGCGGTACCAGTTTTGGAATCATTTAAAATACGAAATTGTTTTAATCAGAGAATACTTAGCCATTTTTTATTATTATTTACAAGGTTGGATTTAAATACGATAAATTAATGAAATTAAACATAATAAAATCAGACACTTAAAGCATTATACTATAAGTCAGAACTTAAAGCAAATGAACCTTTAAAAATATTAGAAATATGAAAAACACTTTTATCATTATTATTGCACTAATGTTTGTTGCACTTTCCGGTTATGCACAAAAAGACAAAATGAAAGGCGTACTCGACGATGAGATGGAACTGATGGATAGTGACAACCAGACCCTCCGTTTCTTTAATTCACAAACGGGAGACCCTTTACAGGGAGCCACAATTACAATCAAAGATATCGGCGAATACACAACCGATGCAGAAGGCAAGGTACGTTTTCCCAATCAACCCGATGGTTATTTGGAAGTAAAATTCGAAAAAGAAGGCTACATTACAACAGAGTTTGAAGTCGAGATTGTGGCAGACATGATCTTTTTCAACCGCTTCTCCATGTCGCCAAAACTAGAAATCGGATCTATGCGTATTGTTCTTGACTGGTCAGACTCCCCGGCCGATCTCGATGCACACATGGTAAAAGAAAATGTGTACCATATCTCATTCCGCGACACGCAAGTTTTAAGCGATGGCACAGGGCGCCTCGACCGCGACGATATGGATGGTTATGGCCCCGAAACCATCACCATTTCAGATATTGATGAAAATGCCAGCTACGAATATTTTGTACATAACTGGACAGATCGCGCACAAAGTTCATCAGGTAGCCTGGGAGCATCAAAAGCAACCGTAAAAGTATTTGCCAACAATGAGTTTTTAGGAAAAGTAGAAGTACCAAGAGGGCCACGAGGCACCAAATGGAGCGTTTTTAAAATCATTGGCGGCGAATTTAAAATAACCAATGAAATCAGATAATAAAAAATGGAAAGAATCAGACATGCGTTAGATGCAGCCCTTGAGGCTTCAAAAATTGTGATGAAGTATTACGAAGGAGAAGTTGAAGTTGAGACAAAAGCCGACCAAAGCCCCGTAACAATTGCCGACAAAGAGGCCGACAAAAAAATACGGCAAATACTGGAAGATACAGGTTTGCCGATTTTAAGCGAAGAACATGAAATACCGCCACACGAAGAGCGGCTTCAATGGGAACAATTTTGGATGGTCGACCCGCTTGATGGTACAAAAGAGTTTATCAAGAAAAACGGTGAATTTACCATTAACATAGCGCTTATTGAAAACAATGTACCAATAGGAGGAGTAATTGCAGCCCCTGCTGCCGATATTGTATATTTTGGAGAAAGCGGCTACGGCTCGTTTAAAGCAAAACTTACAGCCGAAACCGAAAACCTGAACGACATTTTCGCTTCAGTTCAGCGATTAATGCCTGAAGACCCTGCGGCAAATGATGTAATTAAAGTGGCTGTTTCGCGCTCACATCTTGATGACATAACCGTTCAATACATCGAGAAACTAAAAAAAGACTACGAAGTAGACACTACCACAGCAGGAAGCGCCATCAAAATCGGCCTGTTGGCAGAAGGCAAAGCCCACATTTATCCGCGTTTTTCGCCGTGCATGGAATGGGACATTGCAGCAGGATTTGGTATTGTCAACCAACTCGACTTTCAGTTTATCAGTACAGAGAACAATAAAAAGCTGTCATTCAACAAAAAAGACCTCCATGTAAATGGGTTTGTGGCTTTGAGGGATAAAAAGTTTCTTTAAAAAGTGTGTAATGAAGCTCCAATAATTGCATAATGTGTATTAAAAAAACCGGTTGATAACTCAGTCGGTTTTTTTATTCCTTCTAAGACAAATCTGCACCTCAGTTTAGTGTTTTACCTCTCTTGAGCTAACAATATCATAAGATTTTTCATTAAATTCGCATTTAAACACAAAACCTGATGAGCGAATTTTTTGTTTATTTTTCAACTATCTGGGATCATGTTTATACCTGGGGATATTGGTTTTACGTTGGTCTGATCATACTTTTTGTATTTTTTGTGATAAAAGAAGACAAGTCGCCGCCCAAAACATTTGCATGGATCATGGTCCTTGTGTTTTTGCCCGTTGCCGGGTTTGTTTTTTACCTGTTCTTTGGTCAAAATTACCGGAAACAAAAGATATTTTCGCGCAAAGGAATTGAAGATTTCAGGCAAATAGAAAAACTTCGTATTCAACAGCTTGAATATCTTAACCGTCCGGAAATAATGGATTACACCCCGGCCTATAAAAAACTTCACGTAATTAAATTACTGCTGAACAACAGTAAATCCATAATCTCCAGGAATAACTCCATTGAAGTATTAAATAGTGGTGCAGAAAAATTCTCCAGGTTAATCAATGATTTGAAAGCAGCCAAACACCATATTCATTTAGCTTATTACATTTTTGAGGCAGATAATATTGGTACCAAAATATTGCGTCTTTTAGAAGAAAAAGCCCGGGAAAACGTAGAAGTGCGTCTTATTATTGATGATGTGGGCAGTTGGCATTTATCCCGAAAAGAAATACGCTCACTTAGAGCCGCCGGTGTGCGTGTCGAAAAATTCATGCCCGTAACTTTTCCATATTTAACCAGCAAAATCAACTACCGCAATCATCGCAAAATAGTTGTAATAGATGGCACCTCAGGTTATGTGGGTGGTATCAACATAGCCGATAAGTATATTTACGGCACAAAAAAACTTGGCAAATGGCGTGATACCCACCTGAGAATTAAGGGAGATGCAGTACAATCATTGCAAACCGTTTTTCTCACAGATTGGTATTTTCTCACTAAAGAACTACCGGAAGATGATGTGTATTTTCCAAAAGTTAAAACCGACAGCAAAAGCATTGTGCAAATCGTATCGAGCGGGCCAGACAGTAATTGGGCGGGCATTATGCAAACCTATTTTTACGCCATTGCCACAGCTCGCAAAAACATATACATTGCAACGCCGTACTTGCTGCCCAATTCGTCCATCCTAACAGCTTTAAAAACAGCAGCACTTTCGGGTGTAGATGTAAAACTGATTATCCCCAGGAAAAGCGATTCGCTCTTTATAAATTATGCCAGTTTGTCTTATGTAAAAGAACTCATGAATGCCGGTATAGAAGTTTACCTTTACAACAAGGGCTTTATACACAGCAAGGTTCTCATTGTTGATGGAATCCTGTCGTCTGTTGGAACTGCTAACCTTGATTATCGCAGCCTTTCATTAAATTTCGAAATCAACGCACTGATTTATGAAGAAAAAACAGCAAATACACTGACTTCGTATTTCAATAAAGATATAGAAAACAGCACGCTTATTACTAATGCTGAGTGGCAAAACCGCAAAATGGCCGCTAAGCTTAAAAGTAGTATGGCCAAAATGTTCAGCCCCCTACTCTAGCACGCATGAAAATCTCTAATCATTTTTTAATACAGTAAAAATGGAAAGATTAATACCTGACACGTCAGATTATACCTGACATGACACTTGTTTCTACTCTTTTTCTTTTCCCGGAAAGGTTTTAAAGCCAAATAGAGTGTAAAGCGGACAAAAGCTAACCAGACTGGTTAAAACAAATATTCCGGCAACTACGAGCAAAACAATACCAAGCGCTCCGGTAAGTATGTCGGCAAAAAAAAGTGTTGCAATTACTGCAGCAATTATCACACGAACAATTCGATCTGCTGTACCCATATTCTTTTTCATAATACTAACTTTTTCTTTCCAACAAAACAAACGCAAAGTGTTTTTGTTGATCATATTTTAAAGATTGAATATTCAAACGAAAAATTCAAATCGCACAAAATATCTATTACATTTGCCAATAATTGTTTCATAAAAATTATTATTTGCCAAAAGCAGGCTGTAATTCAATAGTAAGAATTCATATACAAATAATTTACAAAACAAACGTTAAAAAATGATGAGTTTTCTATATCCGGGAATATTGTATGCATTGGGACTTGCTGCTTTGCCATTAATCATTCACCTGATTAATTTACGGCGGCACCGAAAAGTATTTTTTAGTTCACTTCGTTTTCTGCAAAACATCCAAAAACAATCAAAAAGATCAAGAAAGATATACGAATGGTTGCTGTTATTAGCCAGAACACTTCTCATTGCCAGTTTGGTTCTTGCATTTGCCGGCCCGGTAATTAAAAAAGATAAAATTCGCGAAAACAGTAACCTTCATATAGTGATTGACAATACATTGAGCATGGAAGGAAACAACGAAAACGGCCCGGTTTATGAGCAGGCTAAAATGAAAGCTACTGAGATAATTGATTTACTCGACAGAAACAGTTCATTGAGTTTACATTTTCTTGCACACGGCAATTCACATAACTCCATAAATCCGGAACAGGCAATCCAAAAAATCAGAGAAACCCCAATGGCCCATGGTAATGTTGAACTTAGCGATATTGTTAAAAACATTACAGAAAAAAGCTCATTCCCCAGAATCATGGTACTATCTGATTTTCAGAGTAATATATTGTCTCCGGACACCATATTTCAAGATACGAATTTATATGTTAATCTTATCCCAATTAAAAACGGGTCGGGCAACATCAGCATAGATTCAGTCTGGTTTAACTCTCCGTTACAAATACCCGATCAACCAACACAACTAAAAATACAAATCAGTAATCACACCAGATCTGTAGCCAATGAATTACCTGTAAAAATTAAGGTCAACGGAAAACTACTATCTGCCGGAACAACATCCATAGATCCACATTCAAATACGGTATACGAAACATCGATGGAGCTTAACGACACAGGTCTCCTAAGAATTGAAGCCAATATTGAAGATCTCCCAATCGATTTTGACAATGCTTATTACAGTGGAATATATGTAATGCCCAAAACGCGTGTACTGGAAACCGGAGAAGCACAATCGAAATATTTCCAGGCCTTTTTTGATGACAGCTCAACTTTTGTTCATCAATTTAAACCCGTCAACAAACTTACCATAACAGACATAGAACAAGCCGATGCCATTATTCTGCACCATACCAGTGAAATTAGCCCGGGAATTGCATCAGCTTTAGTCAACCATGTTGAGAGCGGTGCAAACTTGATTTTTATTCCAGAACCCAAGGCTTCAATGCTCAAAACAAATGCGATTATGGAGCTACTTAATATGCCCCGTTTTGAAGTGCTCATAAAAGATTCAGTACAGATTAAAGACATTGACACAGAGCATGCTATTCTTGCAAATGCATTGGACAAATTGCCAAAAAACACTAAACTCCCATACATTGGTAATTACCTAAAAACATCAAACACAAATTTTTTAACTCCCATACTACTTAGCGAACTTAATGATCCGGTTTTATTGCATCAACACACCGAAAATGGGAATATGTATATTTTTGCATTCGATGCTCTTAATCGCAACTTTGCCATGCAACCTTTATTTGTGCCACTTTTTTACAATGCAGCAACAATAAGTAACAAGAACACAATTCCTGAAATAACTTGCAATAAAAACACAACGCTTACAATTTATGCGGCAAAATCTGATATTGAAAAATCACCTATAGAAATTAAAGGTAAAGGCAATGCATTTATTCCCTATACCTATCAATACAGAAATGCTTTTAACCTGACTATCAGACAAGGGCAAATACCAGAGCCCGGATTTTATCGGCTTCAGCAGAACAATGAAGTATTTAATATGATTGCGGCCAATCATCAACCCGGAGAATCGAAAATGGAATTTATACCTGTTGATGCACTCAGAAATCAATATTTCAATTTAACAAAAATCGCTGTTTTTGAAAGCAATGCAAATGCCAGAGAAATTCTGGAGCCCGTTAAAAAATTGTGGCGGTATTTTATTGCCCTGGCTTTGTTTCTGATACTAGTTGAAATAGCACTTATCTTTTTCAAAGAAAAAAAGTTATAAAACATAATTGAAATATCGATAAGTTGCTTGCTAAGATGTAAAACATTTCTATTTTTGCGCTAATTAAAACAATTGGTTCAATACTTAAAAAAACAATAGTATGGCAAATTTCACGGTACAGGATTACATTAACAGGGAAGATAAGTATGGTGCGCACAATTACCATCCGCTACCTGTTATCCTTGAAAAAGGAGAAGGCGTTTATGTTTGGGACACTGACGGAAAACAATATTTTGATTTTCTTTCGTCTTACTCAGCAGTTAACCAAGGGCATTGCCATCCAAAAATAATAAACGCGCTTAAAGAACAGTCAGAAAAACTAACCCTAACCTCACGTGCTTTTTACAATAATGTGTTGGGCGAATTTGAGGAGTACATAACAGAATATTTCGGGTACGATAAAGTTCTTCCGATGAACACCGGAGCTGAAGGTGACGAAACAGCACTTAAAATCTGTCGTAAATGGGCTTACGAGAAAAAAGGCGTACCAGAAAACGAAGCAAAAATTGTTGTTTGTGCCGATAATTTCCACGGACGTACAATTACAATCATTTCGATGTCTACCGACCCGGATGCACGAAACGGGTTTGGCCCGTACACTCCGGGTTTTGTAACCATTCCTTACAATGATTTAGATGCACTGGCTAAAGAACTTGAAGACCCTAATGTAGCAGGATTTTTGGTTGAGCCTATTCAGGGAGAAGCCGGAGTAAACGTACCGGAAGACGGGTTCCTGAAAAAAGCGTACGATCTATGTAAATCCAACAATGTACTTTTTATTGCTGACGAAGTACAAACCGGGATTGCCCGTACAGGTAAAATGCTCGCATGCGACCACGAAGGTGTTCGCCCCGATATACTGATTTTGGGTAAAGCTATTTCAGGCGGTGTTTATCCTGTTTCTGCCGTACTGGCCGATGACGACATTATGTTGGTAATCAAACCCGGCGAGCATGGTTCAACATTTGGAGGAAACCCCGTAGGAGCAAAAGTTGCTATGGCTGCACTTGAAGTAATCAAAGAAGAAAAACTGGAAGAAAACGCTGAACGTTTAGGAAAAGTATTCCGCGATGAGTTTAACAGCATTGGTTCTGAAATGATTGCCAAAGTACGTGGAAAAGGACTTCTAAATGCTGTGATAATTAGACCGAAAAACGGCAAAACAGCCTGGGACGTTTGCATGGCTATGAAAGAACACGGTGTGTTAGCCAAGCCTACCCACGGTGATATCATTCGTTTTGCTCCGCCACTTGTAATAAATGAAGAACAGTTGCGCGAGGCAATGGACAAAATAAAAGCCGCATTCAAAGAATTTGAATAAAACTTTTTATACAACAAAAACAGCCATCAGATAACTGGTGGCTGTTTTTTTTGTTGACAAAATTATTTCGTATTTCTCAGGTAAACCGGATTATTTTATCATTATGGCAGTTTGGTAAAAATTGTTAACCCCTCCCAATACCTCATAATCAACATAAAAAGATTTACTCCATTCGTTAAAAGCTTTAAACTCGTGGAGTGGAACATTAAATTCATCGAAAAACAGTATATCTCCCGCCTTAATAAATGGCGTAATTAGCGTTAGAACGTAGAGTGTTGCAGAATAAATATCTGCGTCCATGTGTATTACTTTTCTTCTGTCGGATTTGTACTTACTCAAAAACGGAAGTAAGGTCTGTTGGAAGAGTCCCTGGTAAAATTCATGTCGATCATCATTTATTTCAGGAGGATTATCTCCATTATCCATATCTCCTTTTTTAAACGGCCCCCAGGCTTCGGGTAATCCGGTAAACGTATCAAACCCATAAAACCGGGCATTCGGATTTTTAATCCGGTTTAGCCACCATTTAAAAGATACCCCTTTGGAAACGCCAAACTCAAGATAATCAATATTTGTATCTAATTCACAGTCTGTTATAACCTGTTCATATAACAATTCACGCTTTTTGTAATCAAATTTTCGAGTATAAAAATCGTTTTTGCAAACCTTTTTGTGTTTCGATATCCATTTTGACAACTCTGCCATATAAGCAAAGAATTTTAATAAGTGCGCAGGCATAATTCTATCAAACCGGCATACAAAAAATAAACCCTTCATTTTACCGGGTATCCTCATTTTAATCAATCGTTTACTGAAAATCATTTCGTTATTTATTTATTTTTTTAATCTTCTTTCACTTAAATCCTAAGCTGTATGAGCAATTGTAATTTCGATAAAAAGTACAGACCTGGTTCCAATTATGGCTCAAACGGGCGGCTTCCGTTTTAAAAAGCCAAATATGCAAATAATTTAACCAAAAACCTATGATAACTTTAGTGGAGCAAAAATTAAGTGTTTGAGTAGATCTAAACCGGAACTTGAACAGGTATAAACCTCATATTATAATTTTGTAATACAGGGAAAGCACTTGCATAATTTTTTGTAAAGATAAGTAGAAATCCTCCGCCTCCCGATCCGCAAAGTTTTGTAGTCCAGAGGTTTTGCGTTAGGCCATCTTGCCAAAAATCGAGCATTTTTGCGGGAATCATTGCCTGCATATTTTTCAACTGCCACTCAGACAATATGTTAAGTTGATTATAGAATGTTTCAAATTGCTCATTAATCAGGTTTTCAATAAGGTTGTTATTCAGTTTCGATAAATAAGGAGCATCAATTTTTTTATTTTTCGAATGAGTGAGAAATAATTCTACCAGCGGGCCTGTTTTGCTAGTTTGCCCGGTATCTGCGAGTAAAATTCCTTCATTGTTTGTCGGGCTTAAATTTGGCTTTTCAACGATCTTAAAATCATCACCATGAACAAGTAAGGGCTCATAATAATAAGAAACAAGCGGGTCGATACCTGATGATTGTCCGTGAAAAAAATTCTCCATAAAACTGAAATATTCGCGCAATTTTTGTGGTTCCGGAGTAAAGACCGGGCCATACCGATCAAAAATAGCAGCTATAAGTGCACCTGAACTCCCTGTTCCATAGCCTTGTGGAATAGATGACTTAAAGTAAAGACCTTTATCCAGGTCTTTGTTCAGGTCTTGTAAAAGTTGATCGATATTGAAATCGAAAGCAATGCCTTCACTATCAATTTTATATTTCAAAAATTTGGCGTACTCAAGCATTTGGCGGTTAGATTCACGAGCAAGGTTAAAAGATGGATTTTTTTTGTCGGGTAAATAACTTAATTCGCCGCCATAGTTTTTAAAAGGTATAGTTAGTGCCTTTGAACGATGAATAGCACTGTATTCGCCAAAAAGCATGAGTTTTGCATAGAACCTGCGGTTGTTTGCTTTTTTTGCATTCATTAAAACAATTGTTTAGCTCCGTTTCCTGTTTCATCATCAATTACTTCTAATTGCAGATGATTATCCAGCAGCCAATTACCTATAAAACCCTGGATTACTTCGCGATCTGAAGGAGCATAAAGCAAATGCACATTGGGGCCGGCATCGATGGTAAATGCAACTTTATACCCTCTGCCTGTTCTGAATTCGTATAAATCGTGGATAAATTTCAGTGTATTTGGCTCAAGCAGCAGCACTGGTTGGGGCGATGACATCATTAATGCGTGCAAAGAAAGTGCTTCTTGTTCTGTAATGAACTGCCAGGTTTCAAAATCGCCGGCGTTCATGGCTTCTATTAGTTTTTTCGTGTTTTTACCTGCCTGTGCAATACGTCCTTTTCGGTATGGATGCTCTCTCATAAGTGCATGTCCGGCTGAGCTGCCCACTTTTTTGGGGCGTTTATCAAATAAAATGATGGTATCGTGAATTTTATGGAAGTCCTGGTGCGGAACAAAAGGTACGGCAAACTCATCGGAACTGTTGTCAAGTGCTCCTTTTCCCCAAATCATGTATGGGCCTTCCACAGACCGGCAGGCGCTACCGCTACCCATACGTGCATAATACGATGCTTTACGTATTTGTTCTGTATAGTTCATGCTATTTCCGGTTGTTTTCAACGCTACAGAAAGCAGGGAAAGTGCAAGTGCGCTCAGTCCGCTGGCTGACGAAGCAATTCCTGTTGAATGCGGAAATGTATTGATACTTTTAATATTGAACCGATAGTCAAGCAAATGGGGAAATTCTTTGGCAAAATGCCGGATAAGTTTTTCTATACGTTTCTCAAATTCATATCCTGCTTTTTCATGTCCGAGAAAAAAATCGAAAGCTACTTCTTCATTTGTATTTTTGGGTTCCCAACTTACTTCAGTTTGTGTAAAAGCATATTTGAGGGTCATGCTGAGCGAAGGATTCATGGGTATTTGCCCCTCATGCTTCCCCCAGTATTTAGTTAATGCAATATTGGAAGGACTTCGCCATTCTAATGTTCCATTTTGTTGTGCAGTTTGCCGGGCATTGTTTTGAAATTGAATTTTACCAAACTCCGTCATTATTCATTGTTTTTTACTATTTCTGTCCAATTGAACATCGTAGGTTTATCTTTATCAGTAAAATATGAAATTACATCGGCACCGGACATTTCACTTACGGCAAGCATAAAATCACCGCCCCATGCTCCCAGGCTTTTCACTTCTCCATTAAAATCTTTATAATTTTCAGCAATTGATGGTTGATCAAGCACCCGGCTAATAATGGATTCGTGTTCTTTCATCAGCTCCATTATTTCGTTGATATCTTTTGCATTGACCCACTGATGAGAAATTTCCGAAACACGTTCAATATCGGCTTTTTTTATTTTTTTTCCACGAATTTTCCGGATTGCCTGCGCTGTATTCATTTTTTTTTCCTGAAAAATAAACCACAAATTTCGCTCAAACGGAGGATTATAATCAATTTCTTCAAACGACGGATCATTCATTTTATTGGAATAAATGAGTGGTTTTGATGCGGTTGCGCAAGCGATATCGTATCCTGATCCGCCTCCTACCCGCATATTAACCCAGAATGGGTTCACGTTGGCCCATTTGCATAAATTAGTGATAAAAGAAGAGCTGCTCCCCCATCCATAATTCATGGGTAAATCAATGTTTGCAGTAGCTTCTGCGCCACGTTTCCTTAAAAAATCCTTTTTTTCATCCCTGATGGCCCTGAATACTTTTTTGATCCAGTCAGACTTTTCTTTGTCACTGGTTTCCAGCACATCAAATCTATCTGTATCAAAAATAGCATGAAAAATAATACTGCCATTGAATAAAGTACGCCAATAAATTAAGGGGTGCGGAACTTCTTCTATTTCGAGTTCCTGTCCAAACTTTAATGGCACAGCAAAGGTCGTAGCGCCTTTAAGAGCAAGGTATTCGCCAGTTAACATTAATTTTCCGTTCGACCTGAATTTTTTTGCCATATCTTTTTGTTTTCACATTAAAGCGGCTCTTTTCCGCATACTTTAACATTGTTTGGCTAAGGTATGAATTTATAGGTTATTTTCAGGATTTTGGTTTAAAAATTCTTTTACTGCTGTTACAGAAACAGTTTTATCGGCAAACCAGATTTTAGCCGCAATTTTTTGTTTCTCTCCGGCTTGTTCAGCATTTAAAATATTATCTAAATGGAGTTTCATGTGGCCTTTTTGAATACCGGAAGTAACCAGTGCAGCAACAGCAGCAAAATTATTGGCCAATCCGGCAGCTACAATAGTTTTATGTAATATTTGGGCTGATGGATTTCCTAACATTTCCAATGCAAGCGATGCTGTTGGATGCAAACGAGTAAGTCCTCCTACCGAGCCAACGGCTAATGGCAATGTAAGGCGCAACCAAAATTCGCCGTTATCAATTCCGGCATCGGAAAGCGGTTTGTATGTTCCTTCGCGGGCAGCCCATGAATGCACAGCGGCTTCGGCAGCACGATAATCGTTGCCTGTTGCCATAATAACTGCATCTGAACCATTCATGATGCCTTTATTGTGGGTTACAGCTCTGCTTACATCAATATTGGCAATTTTTACAGCCTCCACCATTCTCCCGGCAAAAACATCCGGTGGCATGGATTTGTCCCATGTGAGCCGGTCTGTTTTTGTACGAAGCTCGAGTGTTACAGTATTTTGCGGTGTGTAATTCGACAATATAGCCATCAAAACGTCTGGTTGTTTGAAGTGATTTATTTTGGCAAATTCCGGCAATACCGCTGCCATTTTCTCCAAAATACTATTGATGAAGTTGGCCCCCATGGAGTCGGCAGTTGCAAAGAATACGGTTAGTTTGATAAAATCGGGCGACATATTTTCTAGTACTTCCACTTCAACACCTTTGATTCCCCCGCCCCGTTTCTCCATATTTTGAGTTAAATCTTTGGTTGCATCAACCAAATAATCAGCGAGTTGTTTTTCGTATTCCAGAAGTTTCTGTACATCATTTTTCCACTTAAAATATATACTGCCGTTTTTAATAAATTGTTGGTCAATAGTTTTAAAGCCGCCACGCTCAAACCAAAAAGAAGCCGCTTTTGAAGCCGCAGCTACCACGGAGCTTTCCTCAATAACAGCAGGAACGTGGTATATTTTGCCATCAATTAAAACGTTGGGAATAACGCCAAAGGGTAAACTGTGATTGGTCAGTGTGTTTTCGCTGAATTTTTCAAATTGTTCCTGCAATTTTTCATCGTTAAAGTGAAAACGTTCAAAATCAATTTTGCGATTTTCATTACCCAGTGCTGCACCGGCCATAATTCGCCGTTTCTCTTCACTGCTCAATTTTGAAAAACCTGATATTCTTGCGTGTTTATGCATGTACTATTTTTTTTCAGGGGTCAAATTTTTATTGTATTGAACAAATTTTATCTCCGTTTTCACATCTGACTGGTTCTAAAATATCGAACAAGTAAACATTACACACCAATGTGCCGACCGATTACAAGTTTTAATATTTCTGATGTGCCTTCGCCAATTTGTAAAATGCGCTGATCGCGGTAAAAACGCTCAATATCGTATTCGTGCATCAATCCATAAGCGCCAAAAATTTGTACAGCTTCATCAGCCACTTCTTTGGCGACTTCGCTACAATAGAGCTTGGCCATAGCCGCTTGTTTTCCAAATGGTTGTTTATTGTCTTTCAGCCAAACTGCATTATAAAGTGTATTACGCGCCAGTTCTATTTTCGTGGCCATATCTGCAAGTTTAAATCCAATGGCCTGAAATTTGGCTATGGGTTTTCCAAACTGCTCACGTTTCTTTGCGTACTCCATAGCCATTTCATAAGCGCCCTGCGCCAGTCCCAATCCCATTGCAGCAATTGTAAGACGACCTGAATCGAGCGTTTGCAGCATTATTCGGCTTCCCGTTCCCCTTTCCCCCAGGAGGTTTTCTTCGGCTACTTCTACATTGTTGAAAAACATTTTGCCGGTATCAGCAGCCCGCCACATGAGTTTATCGTCGATTCGTTCGCGTTCGAAGCCTTTTTGGTTGGTATCGACAATGATTGTGGAGAGCTCCTTTTTCCCGTTTTTTTCGCCGGTAACGGCCTGAACTGTAGCCCCTATGGTTATTGGCAGCGACGCATTGGTAATGAAAATTTTGGAACCATTAATTTTCCACTTTCCATTGATTAATTCGGCTGTTGTTTCTGTTCCACGGCTGTCTGAGCCGGCATTGGCTTCAGTAAGCGCAAACGCCCATAAATGCTCGCCGGTTGTGAGTTTGGGCAACCAGTGCATTTTTTGATTTTCAGTTCCGAAATAATAAAGCGGCCCAATACCCAATGAGTTGTGCGATGCAACAGTAGCTGCCTGCGAACTGTCGATTCGCGCAATTTCTTCTACGGTAAGCACAAGGGAGGTATAATCCAGGCCTTGTCCGCCATATTTTTCAGGTAAATATTGACCGAAAAAACCAGCCTGCCCCATTTTAAGGGTCAACTCTTCTGAAAATTCACCTTTTTTATCAAGTTTAGGCGCCAAAGGTTTAATTTCTTTTTCGGCAAAATCGCGCACGCGCAAACGCAGTGCTTCGTGCTGCTTTGTTGTATAGGGTGTAATCATCGTTAACGATTTTTATTCAAATTCTATTAATAACTGGCCGTCAGCAACCTGCTCGCCCTCATGCACTAATATTTCTTTTACAATTGCATTTCCGCTCGCTTGTAAATGGTTTTCCATTTTCATTGCCTCCAATACCATTAATGTTTCACCGGCTTTAATCTCATGTCCTTCCAGCGCCTTAATTTGCAATACTTTACCGTACATAGGTGCCGCTAAACCGGATTGCTTCACTTTGTTTTGTAAGTCGGTCTTTTTACCTGAAGCAGGTAACAATCTCGTTATACAGAATGTTTTACTTTTATAAAAAATCCAGATTTGATTATCAAAACAGAAGAATTCCATTTTTACAGGGTTCTTGTTCTGCCGCAACCTGATTTGGCCAGATGAAACTGAATCAACATATAATTGAACAGGTGCATTACGCTTAGAAAACAGGGTAAATTCATGCAGATTTTTGTGAAAACGCACAGGTAATTCATTGCTGTTTACCTGAATGTTCCAGTTGCTAATTCCCTGACGAAAATATCCAATGTCAGGCGATATAATGGTATTCATTTGGGGTTCCGTTTCAATGGCCAGGAAACCTGCGATGACTTCGACGGGTACTTCTGTATTTTTTTTATGATGGAAATCGTTTTCGATGAAACGTGTATGGAAATTATTGGTTTGAAAGACCTCAGACTGAATCAGTTCGGAAAGAAATTGCAAATTATTGTCAATTCCGGCCAGTTTGGTTTCGCCAAGTACTCTTGTTAATTTTCGAATAGCTTCATTCCGGGTTTTTCCATGCGTAATAATTTTGGCCAACATTGGGTCGAAATCGGGATGAGCAAAGCCGGAGCGATTCATTGACGAATCTACACGCAACCCATTATATTTTGGAAAATCAAGCATATAAACCGAACCGGCAACCGGTAGAAAGTTATTTTCCGGGGCTTCGGCATAAAGTCTGGCTTCAATTGCATGACCGTTGAAACGGATATCGTCCTGAACAAGAGCCAGCGGCATACCTGCGGCTAATTCGAGCTGTAAACGCACAATATCAACCCCTGTAATCATTTCTGTTACAGGATGTTCAACCTGAATACGAGTATTCATTTCCAGAAACCAAAACTCACCTTTTTCATCGAGCAAAAACTCTACTGTGCCTGCGCTGCGGTAATTCATTTCCTGACCAAGCTGCACTGCATATTGTGTAATTTTTTGGCGTTGAGCCGGTGTTAAACATAAAGCCGGAGCTTCTTCAATTACCTTCTGATGCCTTCGCTGCATAGAGCAATCACGCTCGCCCAGATGAATGACATTTCCTTTTCCATCGCCCACAATTTGCACTTCGATGTGACGAGCCGGCACGAGCAATCGTTCTACGTAAATTTCATCATTTCCAAAATACGATTTGGCTTCGCGAGCGGTTTGTTCCAAGGCTGCAATGTATTTCTCAGCCGTAAAAACTTTTTGCATTCCTTTTCCGCCACCCCCGGAAGCTGCTTTTATAAGCAACGGGTATTCAAGTTGATTTTTTAAGGCAGATAATTCTTTTACATTGCCTTTATGTACTTTTTGAACAGGCACACCCGAAGATTTGGCCATTTCGGCGGCATTCAACTTGTGT
>CAYPSX010000054.1:0-19636 GCA_964413185.1 uncultured Bacteroidales bacterium | reverse complement strand
ACTTCGGCTTTGTATTTTTCATTTTTGAGTACTTGTTTGGCCAAAGGTGTGGCAATGTACCAGGGCGCAATGGCGTTGACGCGTATGCCGTCTGCGGCCCATTCGGCAGCCAGGTTTTTTGTAAGTTGATTCATGGCAGCCTTGCTCATGGCGTATAATGCGCCTGTTCGAAGATGTGTTAATCCGGCAACCGAACTCATAAAAACCACATTGCCCTGCGCAGCATTTTTTAATGCCGGATAGAGTTTCCGCGTTAATTCGTAAGCCGAGCGCAAATTGGTGTTGATGAGCGTTTCAAATTCGCCATCTTCCACATCTTTGGTGGCCTTTCGAATGTTGGTGCCGGCATTGTTGACAAGGATATCGAGTGTGCCGAATTCTTTCTGAACAAACTGGGCTATGGCATCTAAATCTTCTTTTTTCGATACATCGGCTGTAAATGTAATGGTTTCACCTTCGATTGAAGATGCGGCCTCATTCAAATGGTTTTCATTACGGGCAACCATGATTACTTTGGCGTCTTTTTCTGCCATCAATTTGGATGTACTGTAACCTATGCCTCGACTGGCACCGGTTACGAGCATCAGTTTTTTATTATTTGAATTCACCATAATAAGCAAATTAAACAAAAAACGCCGGGAGCTACCCGACGTTATTTCCATAAAAATAAGTTATTGCAACATCTGTTTTACAATTTCAGAAATCATTTTCCCATCGGCGCGGCCGGCCATTTGTTTGTTAGCCAACCCCATTACTTTCCCCATGTCTTTCATGGAGGTTGCACCGGTTTCTTCAACTATTTTTTAACGCGTGCTTTTATATCTTCTTCAGACAATTGTTCCGGAAGAAACTCACGAATAATATTGGCTTCAAACATCTCTTTTTCGGCCAATTCATCACGATTTTCTTTCTTGTAGATCTCGGCTGAATCTTCGCGTTGCTTCACGAGTTTTTGCAACATTTTCAATTCTGTGGCCTCATCAATTTCGTCTCCGGCTCCGGCTTTGGTTTTTTCTTGCAAAATGGCGTTTTTAATGGCTCGAATAGCTTCAAGCTTCGCTTTATCTTTGGCCTTCATGGCCTCTTTCAACTTTTGGGTTATTTCTTTTTCGAGACTCATATTTTTAGTTATTTAGTTTTTAGAAAATTGTATTTAGTAAATTTTTGGTGAATTCTCGGATATTGCACTGTACTATATTCTAACTTCTACATTCTAACTACCCCATTATCACCCTAATCCACGCTTTTGTTCAGATATGAGTTATCGGGGTTGATTTCCGGCCCGTCTTCATCTTCGCCCAGTGTGTAACGGGATACTTCATCGCTATCATCGGTTGCCGGGTTGCTTGTAAGTTTTGTTTTTCTTCTCAGATATGCCGGCACAGACTCCAGTTCCTGCAGTGATTTTCCGCGCCACTGCACATCTCCTCCAGAGGAACTTTTTTGGCGTTTCAATTGCTTTTCCGATTCCGGTTTATCTCCGCCCGAAGGCATAACGGGTATTTCATCCTCATCGCTGCTTTGCAGCGGTTCATCAATATCGAGAACATGTTCTTCTTTTCCATCACCTTCTAATTCATCATTTCCTTCTAACAACTGTTGCTCCTCGTCTTCCGGCTCATCTGTTTTTAAGGTAACTTTTTCTATTTTGTCGGCTCTTTTGGCATAAACTTCAGGAATTACATCGGTATCGAAACCGGTTGCAATGATGGTTACGGCAACTTTATCGCCTAATTGAGGATCGGAGCTGAGACCCCAGATTACATCGGCATTTTGGCCGGCTTCATCTTGCGCAAAATCGGTAATTTGACCAATTTCATCCATAGTAACCTCATCGGTTCCTGAGGTGATATGAAGCAGCATATTTTGCGATCCGTGAATATCGTTGTTATTGAGTAGTGGCGATGTGAGTGCTTTTTGTATGGCTGTTACTGCACGATTTTCGCCTTCGGCGGTTGCGCGTCCCATCAGTGCGACACCGCTATTGTTCATTACGGTGAATACATCTTCGAAGTCTACGTTGACTACACCTTCGACGGTAATAATTTCGGCAATGCCTTTGGCTGCGGTGCTTAATATATCATCGGCGTGGCTAAAGGCTTTGAGTGCTGAGGAGTCGCCGTAAATTTCACGAAGTTTTTCGTTGTTGATTACCAGTAACGAATCTACATATTCTTTCATGCGCTCTATGCCCTCTACCGCCTGGTTGATTCGGCGTTTTCCTTCGAAAAGAAAAGGAATGGTAACGATTCCTACTGTAAGAATTCCGTGTTTCTGTGCTTCTTCGGCAATTACGGGAGCTGCCCCTGTTCCTGTGCCACCGCCCATTCCGGCAGTTATAAAGACCATTTTTGTGTTTGAGCTTAAAATCTCACTAATTTCAGAGAGGCTCTCAATGGCTGCCTGCCGTCCTTTTTCCGGTTTGCTCCCTGCGCCTCGTCCGCCCGTGAGCGATTCTCCCAATTGCACTTTCACGGGAACCGGACTTTTAGCTAAATCCTGGGCATCGGTGTTGCACACTACAAAATCAACTTCATTTATGCCCTGCTCATACATGTAATTTACAGCATTTCCTCCGCCGCCTCCAACACCAATTACTTTAATGATGGATGAACGATTTTGTGGCAGGTCGAACTGCATCAAACTATTATTACTCATAAACCAATGTTTTCCTGATTTTACATCTGGGTGTCGTCTAAATCGAACCAACCATCAAAAAGGGTTCTCATTTTTCCGGTAAATCCTTTATTTCCTTTTGATGATTTGTCCTTATCGTTTACTTCTGCTTTTTCTGCATCGTTTTGTTTTTCGTTTTCATTTTTAGCCTCGGCACTCTCTTTCTGAAACTCAAACAATGTTTCTTCCTTCTTGTTTGATTTGCCCTGGTTCATATCATCGTATCCTTCCATAATAAGACCGATGGCTGTAGACAGGGACGGATCGTGTACATCGTGGGTTGTTTCGCCAATCATGGCTACCCGCGGCTTGCCAACACGTGTCATTTGCCCGGTTTTATAAGACATTAATTGTGGCAATGTTTTAAGCGCTGCCCCACCTCCTGTTACTACTATACCGGTTCCGAGATAATTGCGCAGGCTATTGGAATCCAGTTGATATATTACCTGTTCGATAATTTCTTCCATCCGTGCCTGAATAATTCCTGCCAAATGCACAAAAGATATTTCTTTGTGCGGCATACCGTTTACCCCGGGAATTTTTACGACCTTATTTTTATCGCTGCTATTGACCAGGGCACGGCCAAATTCCTTTTTGAGTTTTTCTGCATAACGCCATACAATATTGCATCCTTTCTTGATATCGTTTGTAACGGAATATCCACCCAAAGGAATTACCGCTGAATGCAGAATGCAGTTATCGTTATAAACGACCAAATCGGTTGTTCCGCCTCCAATATCGATCATGGCCACACCGGCTTCAAATTCATCGGCACTCAGCACTGCCCTGGCCGATGCAAGTGGCTCCATAATGAGTTTTTTAACCTTAAGCCCAACACGTGTTACGCATTTTTTGATATTATTGGCCGCACTAATTTTCCCGATTACGACATGAAAATTCCCTTCGAGCCGTTTTCCGGCAACGCCAACCGGGTTTTCAACACCTTGCGCATTATCTACCGTATACCCTTGTGGCAACACGTGAATTATTTCTTCACCCATATCAACTGCCGTGTTAAACATTTGATCCATTAAGGCTGATGTGTGCTCTTCGGTAATTTCTTCTTCATCGGCAGCCAGTTGAATGTAACCGCTGGTTCGCTGCGAGCGTATGTGTGCACCGGCAATGCCGACGTATACTTCGGTAATCTTAAGCCCGGCATTATGCTCAGCTTCAAGCACTGCTGACTGTATGCTTTGTACGGCTTCTTCAATATTCAAAACCTCGCCTCTGCGAACACCTTTTGAATCGTGCCTGCCTATGCCGAGGATTTCAAATTTTCCACTATCGGTTTTTCTGCCAATTATGGCAACTATTTTAGTAGTCCCGATGTCTATTGCTGAAATGATACTGTTCTTATGTGCCATCAAATATTTATCTTTTTGTACAAACAACCTGATTCTTATATTTGAGATTCACCCGGCTGTACTTATTCCAGCCTAAGTTACTAAATCCTTTATAATAAATAACCTTGAGTTTGAAAAATTTATTCTCCATGTTATCAACAGTTCCAAAATCAATGGTATGTGTTCCCACCATTGGAATAAGTTCGAACTCATTTTTGGTAACGTGTATTTGTTCTATTTGCCTTTTCAATAAACTATCGTTGTATATATACGAAACCATTTGAAAAATTTCATCGAGCATCATATTATCGGCTCCGGTTTTTTTTATTAGTGAGTCGATGTTCATTGGTTTATTTCCCGGCAGTTTCTGATAAACATCGCCTGAAACAACCGGAACACGTGTTGTATAGTTGGGTGAAAGTGGCAACAAATACCCTTTGCTGCCCATATAATAACTGTGATCGGTTTTGGTTACAATTCGCGCAATGGGTTTCCTTTGGACAATATCAACATGAAAAATTCCGTAAATATCTGCCCATGCCCTGCTTCTTGCAACCATTGGCATATTATTGAGCACTACATTTTCAACTGAATGGCTTGATATATTGTAAATAGGATATCCCCAAATTTTTAACTCCATTGTTTTTAATAAACTCACAACATCCTGTGGCTCAATAAACGCGTATTTGGAGCTGTCGATAATAGAAATTTCCACATTACTGCACAACACGTTGTCCATTTTTCCGGACACAAAACCCAGTGTTACTACCATGTAAAGCAGTAACCCCGCTAAGGTGATATGTTTTCTAATCCAGTTCAATGTGTTCCTCTGTTTAATTTTTCTTCAATTTGGTTAACTATATGGCCGATATCTCCGGCTCCCATGCTGATAAAAACTTCATCGGTGATGTTTTCCAGTGCTTTTAATAAATCTTTTTTGGATAAAAGTTTTACTTTATCCTTTTCCATCTCACTGGCAATGAGTTGGCTTGTTACACCGGGAATAGCCTCTTCACGTGCCGGATAAACGGGTAGCAAAAATACAAAATCGGCTTTATTTAAAGCATGTCCGAACTGCTTAAAAAAGTCGTTGGTGCGGCTGAAAAGGTGCGGCTGAAACGCCACAATTATTTTCTTGTTTGGGAAGGCAGCCCTTGCCGATTCAATACACGCCTCAATCTCTGCCGGATGATGGGCATAATCATCAATATAAACTATTTTCTGGTTTAAACGAATTTGGAAACGCCTGTCGACACCGCGAAGCGATGCCAACCCGCTTCGTAAATCATCTTCCGAAATTCCTGCTTCACAAGCCAGGGCTGATGCTGCAATAGCATTTTCGAAATTATATGTTCCGGCCAGATTTACTTCGAGGCCATGAAATTTACCGGTTGGCGTCTGAAAATCAAAGCGATACTGACCATCCTGATAGTAAACATTGGCCGGGCAATAATCTGCTTGCTCTTGCACACTATAAGTAATTAATTTTTGTTCTGTTTTCAGTTTATCTTCCAGACCCTTTTTTATAATTACTTTTCCGTGGTTATCCACAGTTTTGGCAGCAAACAGATTAAATGCTTCGTGTATGGCAGCTATATCTTTATAAATATCAAGATGGTCGGCATCTATACTGCTAATTAATGCCAGTTTGGGATTAAGTTGCAAAAACGAGCGATCGTATTCATCGGCTTCAACTACAGTATATTTTGCATTCTTATCAAAAAGCAAATTTGTGCGATAATTAGCTGAAATTCCGCCCAGAAAAGCACTGCATTTCTGTTGGCTTTGGTACAACAAATGGGCTGTAAAAGTTGAAATACTTGTTTTACCGTGTGTACCGGCTACCGCTATACTTTGATGCTCGCGGGTAACCTTGCCCAGCAGTTGAGCTCTTTTTACAATTTCAAAATTATTTTGCCGAAACCAGTTTAATATTTTATTGTTTGCAGGAATGGCAGGAGTATAAACCACAAGAACCTGCTCAGCAGTTTTATATTCGTCCGGAACTGTTTCTACATTATCTTGATAAGTTATGGTTATGCCTTCAGATTCGAGCTTTTGTGTTAACTCGGTTTGTGTAAGATCATACCCTGCCACCTGGTTTCCCTGCAAATGGAAATACCTGGCCAGGGCGCTCATGCCAATGCCGCCAATCCCTACGAAAAATATGTAGTTTTTCTTACTCATTTACGCCTGCTAATTTTAAAATTTCTCTGGCAATTTGTTCATCGGCATTTTCTTTGGCAAATGGCTTCAGGTTCGCAGCCATTTTCTGTGCTTTATCGGCGTTATTCAACAAGTCATCCAATTTAGCTGCTAATTGATCCTGTGCTTCTTTATCCGGAAGCAGAACCGCCGCATTATTATCGGCAAGAGCTTTTGCGTTGTGCGTTTGGTGGTCTTCTGCCACATTGGGGCTGGGTATTAAGATGGATGGTTTGCCCAAAATACAAAGTTCGGAAATTGTGCTTGCGCCGGCCCTGGCAATCACCACATCGGCACATTTGTATGCTAAATTCATGTTGTCGATGAATTTTGTCAGATAAATGTGTTCATCAACCTGATAACCTAACCTGCTGGTAAACTCTTTGAAATAATGGCTGCCACATTGCCACAAAAGTTGCACATCGTTATCGTAAAAATAACGTATATTTTTATACACGGCTTCATTTATAGACCTGGCTCCCTGGCTACCACCTGTAACGAGAACAATCTTTTTGTCCGGATTAAAACCATACTCTTTACATGCATCACAACGGATATCTACTGTATTGAGCAGCGACTTGCGAACAGGGTTTCCTGTAAATACGACCTTTTCGGTGGGGAAATATTTGTCCATGTTTTTGTAAGCCACACATATTTTTGCTGCTTTTTTGGAAAGGATGCGATTTGTAACTCCGGCATAGCTATTTTGCTCTTGTAAGATGTACGGAATTTTGCGTTTTGCCACCACCCTGAGTACCGGACCGCTTGCATACCCGCCAAATCCGGCTGCTACGTGGGGTTCAAAATCACGGACAATTCGTCTGGCGCGGCGCATTGCTTTGATGAGTTTACTAAAAAATGTAAATATTTTAAACGAAGGTCTACGGGGAAAACCCATAACCGGCAAGCCAACAATAGGATACCCGGCATCGGGTACTTTTTTCATCTCCATGCGGCCTTCTGCCCCTACAAATTTTATATCGGTTTCGGGGTACAGCTCGCGCAGCTTATTGGCAGTAGCCAAAGCCGGAAAGATGTGGCCGCCTGTTCCGCCGGCACTAATTATAATCCTGATCTTCTTCATGAGCTTCTCCGTTTTCGTTTAACTGTGGTTCACTTTCTTCAACTGGTTCGGGTTTTTCTTGTGGTTGCCGCTTTTCTTTTTGTAAACTCCGGCTCACACTTAAAATAATGCCCATCTGCACACTCGAAATAAGGAGTGATGTTCCTCCCATGCTTACAAATGGTAAAGTTTGACCGGTTACAGGTAGAATTCCGACACTCACCCCCATGTGCACGAAAGCCTGCATTACCATTAAAATCATCATGCCGGCTACCAACAAGGCCGGCCCTACGCGTTTGCATTGTTTCACAATGGCCGCCGTTCGATAAAACAAAATCAGGTACAAGAAAATGATGATGAATGCACCAATCAGCCCGGTTTCTTCAATAATTATGGCAAAAATAAAATCAGAGTATGGGTGGGGTAAAATATTTCGTTGCACACTGTGTCCCAGCCCCTTGCCCATAATACCCCCACTGGCGATGGCTATTTTGGCCTGATTGGATTGAAAACTACCACCATCGTCATCAATATAACTTTCTATTCGGCTTTTCCAGGTTCCAATACGGCTCTCTGAGTCGGAAACCATCACAATTAAAATAAAGAAAGTTAATGCCAGAATACCAATTCCGGCAAGACTAAGCAAATGTTTCATTTGTACCCGTCCGATATAAAGTAAAATTATGGAACTCACAAATATTAATGCTGCTGTAGAAAAATCGGAAGGTAAAATCAATACGGTAACTAAAAGTATTGGAACAACAACACGTTGAAAACCTTTTTTTACATCGTGAATGACTTGCTGCTTCGAAGCAATGAGCGTGGCAAGGTACATCATGAGGGCAAGCTTGGCAAAATCTGAAGTTTGAAATGATAAATTTAGCACCGGAACGGTAATCCACCGGCTGGCCTGATTTAGGGTCATTCCGCCAACAATGGTATAAATCAATAATGGAATGGCTATATAAAATAACAGTTTCGACAATCGCAAAAGCCTTGTGTAGCGAACCATGTGTATTAAATACATAACACCCAGACTTAAAAGCATAAATACGGAATGACGGAGCAAAAAATACTGGGTATTTCCACCAAATTGTTTGTAAGCCAACGTTCCGGTTGCGCTATAAACGGCAAACAGCGAAAAAATCCCCAGGATGAACACAATGATCCAAATGCCCCGGTCGCCTTGCAATATGTCAAATATTCCCCGCTTCATTTATAATTCCCTTACACACATTTTAAATTGGTTACCACGATCTTCATAATTATCGAACAAATCGAAACTGGCACATGCCGGCGACAATAAAACGCAATCGCCTTTATTGCCTAAATAAAAAGCCTGTGTTACTGCTTCTTTCATACTATATGCTTCTGTAATAGCGGCAACCTTGGTTTTAAAATAATTTTTAATTTTCTTGTTATTCAATCCCAGACAAACAATAGCTTTCACTTTACGGCTCACCAACTCGTCTAATTCGCTGTAATCGTTTCCTTTATCGACACCTCCCACGATCCAGACAACAGGTTTGCGCATGCTTTCCAAAGCATACCAGGTAGAATTGATATTGGTGGCTTTTGAATCGTTGATAAATTCAATGCCGCGTACCGAGATAAAGGGTTCAAGCCTGTGCTCAACGCCGCTAAAAGTTGTAAGGCTCTCCCTGATATTATCTTTCGATATTTGCAGCACATCGGCCACAATGCCCGCTGCCATTCCATTAGCGGCATTGTGCTTACCTTCTAAAGCAAGTTTAGTGTATATCATATCAAACTGATTATTTACTCCATTCCACATAATTTTTTCGTCTTTTATCCAGGCGCCTTTCTTTACTTCTTTCCCGGTAGAAAACCGCAATTGAGTTGCCTTGCCTTTATTAAAACTTTCATATTTTTTCAGTACCGGGTCATCCGCATTAAAAACGAAATAATCGCTTTCTTTTTGATTTTGGGTGATGCGGTATTTTGATGCTATGTATTCTTCGAAATTATTGTTGTACCGATCCAAATGATCGGGGGTAATATTTAACAGTAAAGCGATGTTGCACCGAAAATCGCGCATGCCATCGAGTTGAAAACTACTGAGCTCAATCACATAATAATCGTGCTCTTCCATGGCCACCTGCCGTGCAAAACTTTTTCCCACGTTACCGGCCAAACCAACATTAAGTCCCGCATTTTTCAAAATGTGGTAAATCCACAATGTGGTTGTTGTTTTTCCATTGCTTCCTGTTATTCCAATCATGAAGGCTTTGCTAAACCGACCGGCAAATTCTATTTCTGAAATAACCTCGATATTTTGCGCTGCGGCTTTTTGGACTATATCAACATGATCAGGAATTCCGGGACTTTTCACTATGGTTTGAGCTGCCAATACTTTTTCTTCGGTATGCTGCCCTTCTTCCCACTGAATATTATGTTCATTAAGTTCTTGCTTATATTTCTTTTTGATATTTCCCTTGTCAGATACCCAAACTTGTGCTCCCTGGCGGGCTGCAAGAATAGCAGACCCAACACCACTTTCGCCGGCGCCCAGAACAACAATATTTTTATTTTGGATATCCATTGATTAACGTATTTTCAGGGTTAAAATGGTAATTACAGCCAAAAGCAGCCCGACAATCCAGAACCGCGTTACAATTTTAGCCTCGGGCATGCCAAGTTTTTGATAATGATGATGTAATGGAGCCATTTTAAAAATCCTGCGTCCGGCACCAAACTTCTTGCGCGTGTACTTAAACCAGGTAACCTGCATGATAACCGATACATTCTCAACAAGAAAAATTCCACACAAAATGGGGATTAACAGTTCTTTACGAATCAGGATGGCAAATACAGCAATAATTCCACCGATGGTTAAACTTCCGGTATCGCCCATAAAAACTTGCGCCGGATAAGAGTTGTACCACAAAAAACCAATGGTTGCACCAATAAATGCACTCATAAAAACCACTAATTCGCCGGTAAACGGAATGTAAAAAATATTCAGGTAATCGGAATAAATCAGGTTACCCGACAAGTAAGCCAATACCCCGAGTGTTACTCCGATTATGGCAGATGTGCCGGTAGCCAGCCCGTCGAGGCCGTCGGTCATATTGGCTCCGTTGGAAACAGCCGCAATAATGAATATCACAACCAGGATAAAAAATCCCCAGCCCCATTTTTCAGCGGCATCATCATCAAAAAATAATTTAAAAACAGTGGAATAATCGCCATCGTTATCTTTAAAAAACGGAATATTTGTCCGGGTGGCTTTTGTATCATAAAATTCCTTATCACCAACATCATCAGGCATTTGCATAGCCGTAACTACATTTACACCATCTTTCACAGTATCTTCCCGAATCATTACATCAGGGTGCAGCCACATAACAAGGCCAACAATAAGCCCGAGACTAATCTGCCCCATTAGTTTAAACTTGCCGGCCAATCCTTCTTTGTGCTTTTTAAAAACTTTTATATAATCGTCGATAAATCCGATCGTTCCCAGCCAAACGGTTGTAACAAGCATTAAAATCACGTAAATGTTTCCAAGTTTAGCGAATAGTAAAGTAGGAATTAATATTGAACCAATAATAATGAGCCCCCCCATTGTAGGTGTACCTTTTTTACTGAGCTGGCCTTCTAAACCCAAATCGCGCACAGTTTCACCGATTTGCATTTTTTGTAAAAAGCTAATCAATCGCCGGCCATAAAGCATTGAAATAGCCAGCGAAGTAATAATGGCCAATGCCGAACGAAAAGAAATATACTGGAACATCCCTGCGCCGGGAAAATCTGTTTGTTGTAGATAATCAAATAAATAATACAGCATATTCTTCTATTTAATATGTTTTAATACTATTTCCCTGTCATCGAAATGATGCCGAACACCTTTCACTTCCTGGTAAGTCTCATGGCCTTTGCCGGCTACTAAAACGATATCATTTGGCTGCGCCAGTCCGCAAGCTACCTTTATGGCTTCGTCGCGGGCTTCAATGGTAAATTCACGACCATTGAATGTTTGGGGAATGCCTTTTTTCATTTGTTGAATGATATCTGCCGGGTCTTCGTCGCGCGGATTATCGGAAGTAAAAATCACGGTATCGGCAAATTTACAGGCCTTTTCAGTCATTAGTGGCCGTTTTGTTGTATCGCGGTTTCCACCGGCGCCAATCAACACAATGAGTTGCTCATTACCGGTGCGTACTTCGCTTATTGTTTCAAGTACATTCTCCACTGCATCAGGCGTATGCGCATAATCGATAATGGCATGTATTCCTGAATTAGATTTTATATGCTCAAACCTTCCTCGCACAGGTTTTTGTTTGCTTATAACTGCCAATAACTCTTGTTTGTCATGATAAAACTGACTGGCTGTTGCGTAAACGGCCATTAAGTTGTATGCATTGAAAAGGCCGGTCAAACGTGTCCAAACCTCGGTTTCATTAACCTCAAGCAACATACCGTCCAGCTCCAGTTTCATTACTTTTGTTTTAAAGTCGGCAGGCTTTTTTACGCCATAACTTACTTTTGTTGCTTTTGAGTTTTGAACCATTATTTTGCCGTTTTTATCGTCGGTATTGAAAATGGCTACCGCGTTTGAGGGCAATTGTGTAAAGAATTTCTGCTTGGCGTCTATGTAATTTTTAAATGTTTTGTGATAATCGAGATGATCCTGTGAGATATTTGTAAATACGCCAGCGGCAAAATCAATAAAATCGACCCGGTTTTGATCAACAGCGTGCGAGCTCACTTCCATAAAGCAATACTCGCAGCCTTCATCGCGCATTTGAGCCATTACGGATTGAATTGCCAATGGATCGGGTGTGGTGTGGGTTGCAGTTTCTTCCCGATCGTTAATCAGAATTTTAACTGTAGAAAACAATCCGCATGGATAACCCAACTCTCTGAAAACATTATACAGCATGGTAGCTGTTGTGGTTTTTCCGTTGGTTCCGGTTACGCCCACAATTTTCATTGTATTGGCAGGGTTATCGTACCAGTTGGCAGCAATTGCAGCCAGAGCAACACGTGTGTTTTCCACAATGATAACCGTTACATTTTCATCAACAGGCCCGGGCAACTCTTCGCAAACAACCACTGAAGCTGCTTGCGATGCTGCCTGAGCGATAAATCTGTGGCCGTCGGCTTTAGCGCCTCGAATGGCGACAAAAAGACTATTCTCAGCCACATTTCTGCTGTCGAAGGTAACATTTTCAATATTTGCATCGGTATTACCTTGCACAAGTGAGTATTCTAATCCTGTTAATATATTTTGCAGCTTCTTCACTAAAAATTATTTGATAAGGTTAATACAATGGTTTGTCCTTCCTGAAAAACATCATTGGCCCTAAGGCTTTGCTCTGTAATGATGCCATACCCGCGAAATTTCACTTTCATCCCTGAATTCTCCAGTATAGGCAGTGCATCGCGTATGCCCATTCCCACAACGTTTGGTACAATTTGGTCGCGAATAATCCGGTTTTGGAACTTTATATCTTCATTAGTTCGCGTAGTAACCACATAAGGTGTCCCGCTGCTTTGATCTTCGACGGGAATATTGAATTGGTTCAGAATGTAACTCAAATCTGACCGGCTGCCCGACAATGAGTATGGAATTAAGTCGCCGACATCGGCTTTGACATGATTCAGTGGTGTATGCATTTCATGACGCGTAGCATATACTTTGTCTGCAATTTCTCTGAAAACCGGCCCGGCAACTGCATTGCCGTAATACTGGCTGTTCGATGGCTCATTGACTACAACAATGCAGGAATATTTTGGATTTTCAGCGGGAAAATACCCCACAAAGGAAGCCTGATAACTAACTCTTGCATTGTATTTATAACCATATTTTTTATTGGCAATTTGAGCTGTTCCGGTTTTTCCGGCAATTCTAAAATTAAGGTTGGCCAAATTGAGCGCTGTCCCGTTTTCGACCACACCTTCCAGCATAATTTTTGCTTTTTTTATAGTCGATGAAGAGGCTATTTGGTTATCTATAATTTCAGGTTGAAACCGTTTTACTACTTTTCCATGGTTCTGAATTGCCCTGATCAATCGCGGGCGAACCATAGTTCCGTTATTGGCCACGGCATTATAAAACATAAGCACCTGGAGCGGTGTCATTTGCACTTCGTATCCGTAAGACATTTGTGGCAATGAAATCCCTGACCATAAATCATCACCCGGATATTTAATATAAGGATCAGCTTCTCCGGCAATACAAATTCCGGTTTTCTCGTTCAGGTGCATGCCATAAAGGCGCTCAACAAACTGCTTCTCTCTACCTTTGTAATAATCGGATATTATTTTCGCCATACCCACGTTAGAAGAATACTCGAACACCTGTTTTACCGTAATATTTCCATAGCCCCCACGTCGTGAGTCTCGAATTTTGTGATCATAAAATTTAATTACGCCCTTTTCGGTTTCAATACTATCGTTAATATCTACATAACCATCTTCCATGGCTGCCATAAGCACAGGCAGTTTAAATGTACTTCCGGGTTCTGTGCGCTCACCAACCGCAAAATTGAATGCTTCGTAATATTGCTCATTGTCAGCTTTTTGAAGATTACTGATAGCCAAAATTTCGCCGGTCTGCACCTCCATCAACACCGCTGTTCCGTAACGGGCATCATGTTTTTTAAGAATTCTCAGCAATGCATTGTGCGCTACATCCTGAATATTAATGTCGATAGTTGTAACTACATCCATTCCGTTTACCGGGTCGCTAGTGGTTTCATCACTTACGGGCTTCCAATAATTTCCTACGATACGTTGCTCCATGCGCTGTCCGGGCACACCGGCCAGCACAGAATCAAAGGCAGCCTCAATACCTACTCCGGAAAAATCTTCGCCGGGCAACGTATACCCGATTGTTCGTTTAGCCAGTATATTGAATGGTTTCTTGCGTTCGCTTTTAGCAATGATAATTAACCCGCCTTTGTATTGTCCGCGTCTAAAAATTGGAAATTCGCGCAATTTTTTAAGTTGATGATGGGTTACATCGCGTTGTATCAAAAAATATCGCTCTTTGCGGTAACGGGCGGCCAATAATTCCCGTTTATAATCCCTTGCAGATTTATCGCGAAAAAGCGAAGCCAACGAATGCGATAAAGAATCTATCTTCGATTTAAAGATTTCTGTAGTCAGGGCCTCCGTTACCAAATCCATACGTATTTCATATTCAGGCACAGAACTAGCCAACAATCGTCCGTCGCGTGCACGCACATCACCACGTGTTGGTGTAATAGTACGTTCGCGGAAATTTGTTTGTTTATGCTTTATCCACTTCCCTGCCTGGCCATACTGGATATTGACAATAGAAGCCAAAATAGCAATGGCCAATATTACAACTCCGGCATAAACAAAACCGATTCGGTTTATTATTTCTCCTCTTATACTCATTCAAATTGCGATTTACTAACGACAATTTTTATGGGTGGTTCCCTTGATTCAATTAGTTCCAAATCTTTCTCAATCAACAATCTGGCTACTTCACTTTGATTGCTTTGCTGCATCAATTCAGAAGATGTAGCAATGGCTTCGGGTTGCAGTTTTTTTAGTTCCTGCTCAAGTGTCTTAGTCCGGCGTACCAGCTTTTCAGCATGATAGCTGTTCCCGATATATATAATTCCAAAAAAAGTCAGAAAAAAAATGAAAGGCAGCTGCGAAACAAAAAAATCATTAGTCAGCACAGACCCGTCCACAATCTCTTTAAGGATATTCCGCTTGGCCTTTTTTCGCTGCGGCTGTCCCTCAAAATCTTCAAATTCCTGATATTCTGCTCTTTTATCTTCCATTATATTTTTTCTGCTATTCTGAGTTTTGCACTGCGCGCACGTGGGTTTTCGTGTAACTCATGCTCATCGGGAACAATTACATTCCGTGTGATTACTTTAAAAGGCACTTGTGGGTTTCCATAAAAATCTTTTTCGGCCTTTCCTTCAAAGTTTCCTGAACGAAAGAAATTCTTTACCAACCGATCTTCAATGGAGTGATAAGTAATAACCACAAACCTGCCGCCCGGTTTCAATAATTGTGTACCATCAATAAGAAGTGACTTTAGCGCTTCTACTTCCTGATTAACTTCCATTCGTATGGCCTGAAATAAACGAGCCAGGAACTTCGATTGTACTTTTTTAGGAAACATGGGCTCCACCAATTCCTTGAGCTGCCCGGTAGTTTTTATTGGAGTTGTTTCCCTGTGCTTTTGTATTTTTGATGCAATTGGGCCGGCATTTCGCAAATCTCCGTATGCCCTGAAAATTTGTGCCAGTTGATTCCGGGCATATTGATTCACAACTTTTTCAGCTGTAAGAGCAGCATTTGGGTTCATGCGCATATCTAACGGGGCATCGAACCGGAAAGAAAAACCGCGCTCTGCTGTATCGAAATGATGAAACGAAACTCCAAGATCTGCCAATATTCCATCGAGTGCATCCACGTTGTAATAGCGCATAAAATGCTTTAAAAACCTAAAATTATGATGCACAAAAGTAAAATGGTCATTTTCAGGGATGTTGTTTTCAGCATCTTCATCCTGATCGAAACCATATAAATGGCCGCCTTTCAATAATTTCAAAATATGTTTGCTATGGCCGCCACCACCAAAAGTAGCATCGGCGTATATGCCACGCGAATCAATCTGAAGCCCGTCTATACAGGCTTCCAACAATGCTGGTGTGTGATACTGTGTCATTCCTCCTGATTTAGACTTCCGCCCAACAGCTCTTCGGCAAGGGCGGCGTAATCAACATCTTTACTAAACAACTGATCGTAATGCTCTTTCGACCAAATTTCCACTTTGCCGTTTTGGCCGGCCAACACAACTTCTTTCTCAATGCCGGCATAGTCGATGAGCCTTCGCGGTATAAGAAGCCGACTGCTGCCATCCAGCGAAACTTCGGCTGCACCTTTTGCAAACCCCCTCAAAAACATGTTGTCTTTGGGTTTAAAGGGACTTAGTTTTTTTCGTAAAATAGCATTCTGGCGCTCCCACTCTTCCATGGGATAAAGCACCAAACACTTTTCAAATAAATCTTCTTTTATAACAAATTGATCCTGTGCAGAAGATTTAATCTGCTTTTTAAGGGATGAAGGAAATACCAAACGTCCCTTAGAGTCGATCTTAAGGTTGAATTCTCCAATAAAAGTCATCATGCCACACAGGATTTATAAGATGTAAAATTAATACAAAAAATTCCACTTTCATCCACTTTAACCCACTTTTTCCCACATTGTTGATAACTTTTTCAACGAAAATTATGCATGATTGTTGCATTTGTAGCAATTACAGTAAAAAAGTTGCATTGAGCATAAAAAGTAAAATTTGTATATTTTTGTATATTAATAAACTATTTTTATTATTTATCCATGGAGAAAAAAGAGATACAACCCGTCCAAATAGATCTGGAGAAAACCATTGCCAGCAAAAACAAAAACCTGGCAAAGTCAATACCCGGCTTTGTGATGCGTTACCTGAAACGAACAATTCACGAAGACGATTTAAACCGTATTTTACGCGATTATGCAGACAAATTTGGTGTTGATTTTGTGCGATCGATTCTCAAAGATTTTAATATAACTTACGAAGCACACCATACAGAGCGAGTACCCAAAGGCGGCCGGTATATTTTTGCTTCGAACCACCCTTTAGGCGGCTTAGATGGTGTTGTGCTGGCTGATTTACTCAACAAGTACTGGGGCGAACCGCGGATATTGGTCAATGATTTGCTTTTGCTTATAAAAAACTACCACCCGCTGTTTTTACCGATCAACAAACATGGCGCGCATTCGCGGGAAGCCATAAAAAAAATTGATGAAGCTTTCGAAAGCGACCATCCAATTTTAGATTTCCCATTTGGTCTTGTTTCCCGAAAGGTTAAAGGCAAAATAGAAGATTTAGAGTGGAAACGCACATTCGTAAACAGAGCCCGAAAGTATGAACGGGATATCGTTCCGGTGCACTTTGATGCCAGAAACTCAAATCGCTTTTACAGGGTAGCACAGTGGCGTAAAAGGCTGGGGATAAAAGCAAATATTGAAATGTTTTACCTGCCCGATGAGGTTTTTAAACAAAGTGACAAACATTTTGATATTTATATTGGAAATCCAATTTCCTATAAATCACTGACTAAAGACAAAACAGCCGACGAATGGGCAGCGGAAATAAAAAAAATTGCCTATTCACTCAAGCCTAAAACAGCAGATTAACTATATTTGTGCTCTGCCTGAGGTACACATAAGAACAATCGGGTCAAAAAATTGTAAATATAATTAGTTAAGAAAACTAAATGGAGCAAATTATTGCACCCATACCGACAGAAGTTTTAGAGCAGGAATTGACTCCTGACAAGTTTGTGCGTAAAACAAATTACGGCGATAACGAAATTTATGCATTTACTTACCATAATGCCCCAAATTTAACCAAAGAAGTCGGGCGTATACGGGAACTAACATTCCGGACTGCCGGTGGAGGAACAGGAAAATCATTCGACCTTGATAAATTCGACACCCAGAAAGAACCCTATTATCAACTCATCGTATGGTCGCCTGAAGAGCGCGTTATCCTGGGCGGATATCGTTATATTGTGTGCAATAAAGCCAGGAAAGATGAGAATGGCGTGCTTCAACTTGCCACTTATCGTCTTTTCCATTTTAGTGAAAAATTCATTAAGGATTATCTCCCCTACACCATCGAGCTTGGACGATCATTTGTTCATCCTGAATACCAGTCTTCCAGTTCATCGAGAAAAGGCATTTTTGCACTTGACAACCTTTGGGACGGTTTGGGAGCACTGGTAGTTGACCATCCTGAAATAAAATACTTTTTCGGGAAAGTTACCATGTACCCACATTTTAACACAGAGGCCAGGAACATGATTCTTTATTTCCTTCAAAAAAAATTCAAAGATGAAGAAGGTCTCATGGAGCTAATTGAACCCATGGAACTGGGAATTGATTATGAAGCTTATGATAAAATATTCACGGGCGAAACCTATGAGGAGAACAGAAGAATTTTAAATCATCATGTTCGGCAATTGGGTGAAAACATACCGCCACTAATCAATGCTTACATGAATTTATCGCCTTCAATGAAAACTTTTGGCACTTCGTATAATAAATACTTTGGCGGCGTGGAAGAAACCGCCATCATGATTAAAATCGAAGATATTTATTCTTCAAAAATTGAACGGCATGTAGATACTTATCTGGAACAGAAAAAAAATCAATAAGCCCGTTCGTTTTTGCCTTCAATATAATTTATAAATGACTGATTAACAACCCGATTGCCGCCAAGAGTCGGATAATTGCCGGTAAAGTACCAATCTCCCTTATCATTGGGGATGGCAGCGTGCAGGTTTTCTATGGTTTGATACACAACCTCTACCTCTGCATCAATTCCACTTTGAAGCATTTCGCTAATTTTCGCCGAAATATCTTCTCCGCTAAATGGGGCATAAATTTCTTTTACGTAATTCTTGATTTGTTCTTTTCCCAAACTCTCCTGCTCCTTACATTTTTTATACACTTCATTAATAATGAAATACTGTCCGTGATCTTTCAGAAGTTCAATGGCTGCCTGAAACGCAATAAAATCTGAAAGTTTCGCCATATCGATACCATAGCAATCGGGGTAGCGAATTTGTGGCGATGAGGAAACCACAACTATTTTCTTTGGATTGAGGCGATCCAAAATACGAAGAATACTGCGCCGGAGTGTTGTTCCACGAACAATAGAATCGTCAATTACAACGAGGTTGTCTTCATGCGGCACAATTGTTCCGTAAGTTATGTCATAAACGTGCTCAACCAAATCGTCTCGTGAATCATCACCCGTAATAAACGTACGAAGTTTAACGTCTTTTATCGCAATTTTCTCAACGCGGGGCCGGCGGTTTACAATATCTTTTAGTTGATCGGCTGTGTGCGATATGTTCTTATTGCTGAGCTCTTTCAGGTTGCTTTCGAGCATATACGTCTCAACACCTTTGAGCATTCCGTAAAAAGCTGTTTCGGAGGTGTTGGGAATAAATGAAAAAACTGAATTTTCAAGTTCCCCATTTACTGATTTCAGAATCTGCGGCACAATGAGCTCGCCCAGTTTCTTTCGTTCATTGTAAATTTCCCGGTCGCTGCCGCGCGAAAAGTAAATTCGCTCAAATGAACATGAAAGATGCTTGCCCGGCTGTTTAATCATTTCTTCGCTCCACGTGCCGTTCTTTTTGACGATAAGGGCATGTCCGGGTTTCACAGGTGCTATTTTTTCTTCGGGTAACTTCATTACTGTTTGAATTACAGCACGCTCCGAAGCAGCAACAACAATCTCATCATCGGCATAATACCAGGCCGGACGAAT
>CAYPSX010000053.1:0-20349 GCA_964413185.1 uncultured Bacteroidales bacterium | reverse complement strand
AAATCGTTGCGCTCGTGGCGTGAAAACTGTTATATTGATATATTGCTATATGGTTTTATAGTTATATGGTTTTGCATGGCTTCGTGTCGGCGCTGATGTACGCTTTTTCGTGTTTTTTGTGTTTTTCGTTGTTTATCTTGTTTAATTGAATTAAGTGAGTGAGTTTTTCTCGCTGAGTTGCGCTGAGTCTTTCGCTGAGTTGCGCGGAGTGGTTTTCTTTGCGGGACTTTGCCTGCCTCTGCGAGAACTTTTTATTCCTAAACACAGCTCCGCCTCTCTCACTCCCATGCCGGGAGTAAGTCAAAGACCATCGTCTGTTTATTGTCAGACTTTTACGAGCTCTACGCCCTGTAAATTCAATATCAGGGTGTAGCCGATATCTACGCGGAGTACAAATTTCTGTTTTCCCGCAACTTCAATTACTTCGCCTTGTGTGCCACGCAACGGGCCGGAGCCAATTCGCACTTCATCACCTTTTGTTATGTGATCGGTTGTGGCTTGAATATCCATACCTTTTTCCACCATGGTTCGCATGGCCTGTATTTGCGCATCGGGTATCGATATCATTTCCCTTTCAAATTTGATGAATGCTACCGCACCATCAACTTCCAACACTTTTCTATAATTTTTGTGATGTATTCTTACAAAAACATAAGAAGGAATAAGCGGGAGCGTTACCATTTTTTTTCTGTCGCTCCACTGCCGCAACGTTTTTATCAAAGGTAAATAAGCTTCAAATCCCTGCTCTGTTAACGACTCAAACACTCTTTTCTCGGCCCGCGAACGGGTATATAAAGCATACCATTTCTTTTGTTCCATGTTTTTTCATGTTCTATAAGCTCAAATTTACAAATAAAACAGAGCTCCCACAACAGGTCTTTTTAACTAATTCTACGTTGATACATTTAGAAAAATTGCCAAAAACGATATCTACTTAACTAATTGATCCGGGCTTATTTGCCGAAAAGCAAGCTCCTTACTGCAGCCAGTTGCTCGTTCGTGCCCATTACAAATAACCGGTCGGAGCAACTTAGGATAACATCAGGCGACGGGTTAAAAAGTATTGTGCCGTCTTCTTTGCGCATTCCAATGATATTGGCGCCGGTTTTAGCTCCCACGTTCATCGAGCGAATAGTTTTGTTTAGAAAACAATGAGAAAGGTCTGTACAATAAATTTGCTCCAAATGTACATTTGCCTGCCGATCGAGCAAAAAATCAATAAATTTCAATGTTGTGGGCTGAATAACACTTTTTACCATACGGCTTCCGCCCATACGGTCAGACATGATTACGTTATCGGCTCCTGCCCGGCGCAATTTTATATCGGAGTTTTCGCGCACAGCCCGGCTGATAATGCGAATCTTTGGGTTCATTTTACGGGCAGTTATAATGCACATTAAATTTGATGCATCTTTGGGCAATGTTATAATTAGCGCGTTTGCCCGGGTTACACCGGCATGCAGCAAGGCTTCATCGGTGGTTCCCGTTTCAAATATGTAAGGACGGTTCTTTTGGGCTCTAATTATGTTTATCCTCGATTCTTCTTTTTCCACAATAACGAATGGGGTATGATGCCGTTCAAGCTCTTCAACAGCCCGGGCACCTGTTCTTCCCCAGCCAAATACAATGACATGCTTTTCCATTCGGGATACACGCTTACGCATTTTAAAGTCAAGATAATAGTGACGAAATTTGCCATCGAACAAAAAGCGTGTGAGTGTTGATAGCGTGTAGGCAAACAACCCGAAACTAAGTATAATGAGAAATGATGTAAATATTTGCCCGCCCGGCTCCAAATCGTGCACTTCTTTAAAACCGACTGTAGAAATAGTAATAACGGTCATGTAGAATGCTTCGATCAGGGTAAAGTCTGCAATGGTTGTGTACCCCAAAATGCCTATGATGAAAATAGACATAAGCAATCCTATTGCAATACGTATTTTTTTTGTTCCGGAATCTATCATTTTACATTTCCCTTATAATGTAGCCACCTAAACGGCAATTCAAACATTTACCGGGTTTGCAGTATTCATTGTATAGTTCAATATATGCCTGCGATTCATACCCGGAATTTATTTCAGCACCGGTTTGTATCCAATTATCAATAATACGATTTTTTTCCGGAGGAAGATTTTCCATCCACGAAAAAATTTTCTTTTGTATGGCTGCATCATCATAATATTTGCTCACAACAAACATAAAAGGAAATACGCTATTTATGATGATGTTCTCGATGGATTTATCGCCAAGCAGCTTTTTGCGCCTGCGCGATTCTTTTTGAAATGTATAGTGTGTTTCCCAAAATGTTGATGCCTGACAACGAAAAAGCTCAAATGCGTGTTCAAGTTTTTGAGCGGTTTTTAACTCCTGGGTAAATTGTGTGCATCGGCTCAATAAATGGGCTAACTGAGCTATGCGGATGGTTGGAAAGTTAACCGGGCGCATGCGGGCAAATTTCCATATCGATGCGTTCAGCGGCTTTATTTGGAAACGATTGGCCAGATGTGAAAATTCCCCGGCCAACTGCTTTTGGTATTCACTTACAGGATTTTGGAGTAATCCGGCTGCGCCAAACAACAGGGCTTCAATTTTTCGGGTATCGCTGCCCTGCTTGCGAACTATTTTCAGGGGAACGGCTCTCGCCAATTGCTCAAAGGGCTGGGCATTGGTTTTAAAACCCATGTTGCGACACAAAAGCCGGTAAAAAACTTCGTCTAAATCGTTGTTGGTTAGCGCCATGAGCGCTGAAACAACTTCGCTTTTTCGCTGCAGGCGCTCAATAAGCAGTGTTTCTGTCCACATGGAACGAATCATGGGGTCGATTTGCTCAAAATGCTCTTCGCACGCAATCCACTTTTTTGATTCGGCCAGCACATGATAATTCGATGCCATGCGTTTTTCATAAGGTAGCACGAATGTGGGAATTTGAATTTTATTCTGCGTTACAACATCTACATCGTGGGTTGCTACCACGTGTAGAATTACATTGTTGTAAGCCGGGTCTTTGTCGTGCCCGTGCACAAACCAGTCGCTGGCCCGGTTATGAATTTCTACACTACCGGCCCACTCTGTGCCGTCTATTTTTACACGACTGTTAAAAAAATCGGGGCCGGCATCGTGGTTATGTTCGCCCACAGAAATTATTTCGAGGGGTTTGTTGCCGGTCGTTTGAATATTGTCGCGCGTAAAAAGTTTATGTTTCCAAAGGTAATGGAGGAGCTGTTCGTTCATGTTGTTAAAAACTGTATTCTATTAACGAGGGCCCCGGCTCAACCGGAACCCTCATTTTTTCAATCTATAATTATTTTAGCAAAAAGTTGAAATCATCTCCTGATGCCAACTCATAAAACTCTTCGTCATGTTTAAAAATCCGACAGGTTTTGTCTCCTTTGTGTGTAAGTTTACCATTTTCGTGGTAAAACATGCAACCTTCGCGCAATCCCACAACAGTCATGTCCTGGTTTACAACCAAAAACTCTTCGATACGCTGCTGGCGGCTTTCTCCGCCGTGTCCCTGTGCAGTTTTGTCAAGATAATGCGGGTTAATCTGGAACGGAATTAAATTTAGCGCTTCAAAGCCTTTAGGGTCGATAATAGGCATATCGTTGGTAGTTTTGATGGTTGGGCAGGTCAGGTTCGAACCGGCACTCCAGCCGATATAAGGTGTTCCGTCTTCTGCCTTGGTACGAATTTGTTCAATTAATCCGTGGCGGCGCACTTCGTGTAGCAGATGCCAGGTGCTTCCTCCGCCCACAACAATAGCTTTGGCGTCTTGCACGGCTTTAATCGGGTCGTTGAAATGATGAATGGATACAACATCGTGTCCAACCTCCTGGAAGCGTGTTTTTACTTTCGCTTCGTATTCATCGTACGTCATGGTTACTCCGGCATAGGGAATAAACAGGGCTTCGATTTTATCTTTGCCGAGAAATTCGCCAATATCATTCTTGCAATAATCCAAATAAGGCTCTCCGGCCATGGTTGAGTTGCTAATCAGTAGTAATCTCATAATAATTTGTTTTACGTTGTTTATTTAAAATGTCTCTGAAATTTTTTTGCTCAATACACTTTTCCCCGTTTTTTACCTAATGGTTATTTGATAACATGCACAGTCATTGAAATATCTTTCCTGGGCCAGGCTTTACCATCAACCTCTACGGCTGCAATACTATCTACTACCTCCATTCCGTCTATCACCTGCCCAAAAACGGTGTGTTGCCCGTCTAAATGAGCCGCACCACCAATCGTTTTATAGATTTCGCGCTGTTCTTCGGTAAATTTTATGTTATTTTCCTCTTCAATTTTATCCAAATCATAGTCGCTGTATGTGCTGCCCTGCACAATAAAAAAATCGTAAGATGATGAGCGTTTGTTGGGGTTGTCATCGTAATCGCGCGCCATGGAAACGGCTCCCGGCCTATGAAAATACCGGTTGGGTTGCATTTCTTTCGGAATTGAATAATAACCGACCTTTCTTTTTATGGTTCGGCGCTCATAGGCATCGGAATCACCACCCTGAACGATAAAATTTTTCTCTACACGGTAAAAAACCGTTTCATCGTAAAAATCGCGGTTGGCAAGCATTAGAAAATTAGCCCGGTGAAGTGGTGTGCCATCATATAAACGAATTTTTATGTCGCCTTTGGTGGTTTTCAGCAACACGATGTTTTCCGGATGTTCTTTTCCGTATTCTGTAAGAACCTTTTTTACATTATCATTGGTAATTCGAGGTATTCGCTTCTTTTTGGGCTTCTTTTTTTGGGGTTGCTGTGCTTGTTCTTTCTTCTTTTCTACTTTCTCCTGTTTTGCCGGTTTTTTGTTTTCTACACTGCCGTTCTGATTGCACGAAAATG
Source organism: uncultured Bacteroidales bacterium (assembly GCA_964413185.1). Classification (GTDB taxonomy): domain Bacteria; phylum Bacteroidota; class Bacteroidia; order Bacteroidales; family Salinivirgaceae; genus Salinivirga. Next base: position 15,496 of record CAYPSX010000053.1, on the reverse strand, counting down.
CAAAAAGAAGCGATAATGTAATGATAAACAATTGTATGCGAAACGTCATAAGTTGTGTGTTTTTTATCCGTAAATATCTTTGCGGTATTTGTCGCCTTCATCTCCTTCCATTATGGTCAGGTAGTTTTCATATCGGGTAAATGGTATTTCGTTGTTTTCAACTGCTTCTTTTACAGCACAGCCGGGTTCGTGTGTATGTGTACAATTATGAAAGCGGCAATGTTCGCTGGCTTTAAAAATTTCCGGGAAAAAATGGTACAATTCTTCGTTTTTATCAACTTCAACCAACCCAAAAGACCGAACGCCCGGTGTGTCGATTATGCGTGCGCCAAAGTCCAAGTTGTGCATTTCAGCAAAAGTTGTGGTGTGCTTTCCCTGGAGATGAGTGTTAGAAATGTCGCCGGTTTTTAATTGGAGGCCGGGCTGCAGATAATTGAGAATAGTGCTTTTCCCAACGCCCGACTGCCCTACAAAAACGGAAGTTCTATCTTTCATTTCTTCTTTGAGCTTTTCCATGTTCTCGCCGGTTTCGGCCGAAATAAGCATTACCGGGTAGCCAATAGATTCGTACATATACTTGTAAGCCTCTGCCAGCTCGCGGTCGTCATCATCCAAAACATCCATCTTATTAATTAATATAGCAGCCGGAATACGATACGATTCTGAGGAAACCAACACCCGGTCGATAAACATCAGGGTGATTCGCGGCTCTTTTATGGAAGTAACCAAAAATAACCTGTCGATGTTTGATGCAATAATGTGTGCTTCTTTTGAGAGTTTTGTTGCTTTACGAATGATGTAATTTTTCCGCTTTTCAAGATCGGTAATTACGCCGGTTTCTTCGTTGGGGTTTTGATCCACGGTAACACGGTCGCCCACCGCAATGGGATTGGTATTTCGAATTCCTTTCATTCTGAATTTTCCGCGTACCGTGCAGTCCATCAGCCTGTTATCGTCCAGCTTAACCGTATGCCAACTCCCGGTAGTTTTTACTACAATACCTTGACTTTTATCCATGTAGCAAAATTAATAATTTTCGATGTCCAACTCAATTTCGTAGCCATTGTATTTTCTGATGTTCATTACGAGCCCATCATCAAAAATCAAATATTGTCCCCTGATTCCTTTTAGCGTGCCGTTAAACTCCGGATTTTTATCGAGATTTACAGACTTAACTTTTCCCGGATATTGCGCTACCGGGTAAGTAATTTGCGTAATTTGTTGATCTGTCTCGATGTATTGTGCCAGTTCTCCGGTCAAATGCGCCGTTGCCTTTTCCAAAGCATCCATCAGCTCCGGCTCGTTATCGGTTTTGTTGGTGAGCATGGCACGCCAATTGGTTTTGTCGTTAAGATGTTTTTTCATCGCTACTTCGACCTGCCCCGCAAGATTGCGGTGCGGAGTGCGGGCAAGCACTACTGCAGCGCGTGCTCCCTGGTCAATCCAGCGCGTAGGCACCTGTGTATGACGCGTAACGCCGACTTTTAACCCGCCCGAAAGCGCCAAATATACAACATGGTCGATCAAATCGTGCTTTTTAGACCATTCCATATCGCGCGAAATGCCCAGGTGCGCCTGGTTTTTCTCAGGATGAATGACGCTGGGATCGGTTTGCGGCAGCTTTATAAAACACGGGTAGCAATACCCCTGGAAAAACGATTTGTTGGTTTTTCGACCGCAATTAATGCAGTGAATATTTCCGGTATGTTGGATAGAAAACTTCCGGCCAATTTGCTCATTCATGTTAATTACATGCTCATCAAAATTGAGCGTATATTGAACGGGCTCCCGGAGTTCGGATTGCATTTTCAAAAAATGTCCCAGCATAGTTGTAAAGTTTCTACGAACATAGCTTTTTCATGGAATATTTACAAAAATATTCCGGGCATAAAAAAGGCCGCCTTTTTTGCAGGCAGCCTTTAAATTTTGGGAAGCTTTACTTATGAAAGGTCTTCATCAAGACCGTATCCACCTTTTACTTCTTTTTGCTGTTTGTTCGATAATTTTTTCATAATTACTTAATTTTTGTGCCGCCATCAATTCCCTGGCGGGTTGGGGTTAGAATTACTTTTCATGGGTGCCGCCAATTGGGCCGCCATATATATTTTTTTGCTCTTTAATCCTAACTTCCTTCATATCAGAATTAATCTACAGGAAGAGAAACATTAGAGCGGGAAGATTTTTTATTAGCTCCTCCTAGTACTTGCTGTTTTTCTTTTTTGCTTAGTTTTTTCATGTTTTGTGATTTTAGATGTTTAATGCACCAACAAATTAAAGTAATAATTCAATACGTTTTACAAAGGTTTCACCAATGGAACGGTCTGGTTAATAAGCGGTAGTGTTAAGAAAATAAGCGGTTGCGATTGTTTATTAAACGGTAATTAATGAATTACAACATAATAATTCAGAAAATAGAACATGGATTTGTGATAAACTAATATTTATGGCTTAGCATGTACCTAATGTCCGTCAATAAACTCCATTTTCTGCATTTCGACATCAATGTATCACGTTATTCTCACTCAAACTCGTATCATCCCGATGAATCGGGACTCAACGACTTTGAGTTTCGAAAGCCTTGAAAATGGAGTTTATTCACTGGACACCCCGACTTTATGGACAGGCTCTAATTAATAATTGTGCTCCTGTGTAAAAACTTATCTAAAATATTCTGGTTTTCTTTCGAGGCTATAAACAAAAAAAGGCTGCCTTTTCGGACAACCTCTTCGTTACTTTATTGTTCTTATTTGTTTAACATGCTTTTTTGAAACCGTCCCAGTCTCCACCGGTAACTTGTTTCTGTTGTTTTTTTGATAATTTTTTCATGATACTTAGATAATTGAAATGTTGCAGTTAAATAAAAAACACCTATCTCTCTTTAATTTGCTTCTTAGCAAAGTGTTGATAGGTCTTCATCTAATCCATATCCACCTGGTCCACCATTTACGCTCTGTTGTTGTTGTTTTGATAATTTTTTCATAATACTTCTTTTTTTGTTTGTAATTAATTAATTAATTCTTCGTGTCAAAAGTATATTTAACTTTTGAGTGAAAATACCTATGTCCATATAGGTATAAATACCCACCCAAAAGAACAATCCTCTCCAAAATGCTGAATGTTAGCGTTTATTGTTGTTATTTAGACTAGCTTTAAATTAAAATAATTTTTAAAAATCTTATCCCAATTAATTATGATTTTAAATTGCAAATAAAAACTGGCAAATTATCTTTGCTCCCACTTTATATGATCACAAAAAACGGTTGTCCATGAGCTTCAAACTTCTTAAAAGCGTTCCAATGATTAAGCAAACCAGTATGATGGAATGCGGGACAACGTGCCTTGCCATGATTTTTCGGTATCATGGCCTGCACAACATCAAAACACTGCTGAGCGATCTGGCTAATGTAAGTACGCAAGGCACAAACCTCTACCAGCTTAGCGAGCTTGGGGAATTGTTTGGATTTGAAACCGATGCTTACCAGTTTGATTCCTATGAAAATTTTGAGCGGATAACCCTTCCATGCATTGCCCATTTTGAAGGAAATCATTTCGTAGTAGTGACTAAAGTTACTAAAAACGACGTTTTTATAAACGACCCCGCCTACGGAAAAACAAAATATACGAAAGAACAATTTTCGAAAAAGTGGAATGGCATTGTTTTAAACTTAACGCCGACCAAAGCAGTTTTTAAAAATAAAAATGCACAAGAGTTGGTGCAACAATTCAGGGCCAAGAAAAAGAAGATAATGAAAAGCTTCTACCTCTCTTTGCTCTTCCCGTTTAAAAAAATACTCCGGCAAATATTGATTGTTAGTTTTGTGCTGCAAATACTGGGCTTAGCTCTGCCTGTTTTTACACAAACCATTATCGATAAGGTGCTGGTTTACCAGGATAAAAGACTGCTTTATGCAATTATGATTGGCATGCTGGCCGTATTTATTTGCCAAATTCTTTTTGTATATGTAAGAAATGTGCTGATTTCCCAATTTAAGGTTCAATTTGAGCTGAATTTCTTTAGTAAATTTTTTAACCATTTCATTTACCTTACGCAATCGTTTTTCGATATGCACAAAAGGGAAGATTTTATCAATCGCTTTCAGGAAAACATCAAACTACGTAAAATATTATCGCCCAGTGTTCTGGAAGCCATGATAAATTTCCTTTTTGCCTTTGTTTATCTTTTTGTACTGTTTCTTTATAGCCCCACACTCTCACTTATTGCCCTGTTTTTCATTGTGAGCTATGTTTCGCTGGCTATTTTCTTTACTCCAAAACTTCAAAATCTCGAAAACAAAGTTTTTCACGAAAACATGAAAACCATGGGCGGGTTTATGGATTCATTACTTGGAATACTCAACGTAAAATTATTGGGCATTGAGAAACATAAATTCTGGAAATGGAAAAGTGACTATCAGCGCACCCTAAACACAGTGCTCGAAAACGAAATGATGCACATTAAAATGATTTCGTTGCTCAAAGGCTTTTATTTGCTCAGCCACGTTTTTGTTTATTGGGTCGGCGCATTCCTGGCTATTCAGGGAAATATTACCATTGGCCAGTATGTTGCATTTATTACCATTTTTACACTCATCATGAATTCCATGAACAGCATTTCCATGTTGTGGTTCATGATTACCGAATTATCTGTAACATACACCCGTATGAATGACATTTTTTTACAGGACCCGGAAAAATACGACATACTCGAACAGCACACAAACGTAGATGTTCCCAGTATTCAGCTTACAGATGTAAATTTTTCTTATCCCGAAAACACAGAGAAAAATGTACTGCAAAACATCAACTTAAAAATAAACCATGGTGAAAAAATTGGTGTTGTGGGCAGAAACGGATCCGGAAAAACCACATTGGTTAAGCTTCTTGTAAAACTTTATGATCGATATGAAGGTTCAATAAGGTTTAATGATACCGAACTTAAATCTTTACACCCTTATTACCTGCGCAAAAAAGTGTTTTTGTTTCCACAAGACATTTACTTGTTCGATGGAACAGTAAAAGAAAATATATGCTACGCAAATGAAAATGCCGGCACAGAAGAATTAATCGAAGCTGCCAAACTGGCTGACTTGCACGACTTTATTAGCGACAACTACCTTGGTTACAATCTCCGAATAGGAGAAAATGGCTCAAACTTATCGGGCGGACAAAAGTTGAAAGTTGGTTTTGCGCGCCTTTTTATTGCCAATCCCGACATAATTATTCTCGACGAAGCCAGCAGCGCCCTTGATGTAGAAACAGAGCAAAAAATAATGAAAAACATCTATTCACATTTTAAAGATAAAACAATCATTGTTATAGCTCACCGCCTTAACACACTAAAACAGGCCGATCGTATTTTAGTGCTCGATAACGGGGAGGTAATGGAGGACGGAAGCCACAATAAACTCATTGAAAAACAAGGTCTCTATTACAAATTTATGCAAACGTACCTAAACCCATAGCAAATGACTGACAGCAAGGAAAATCATCAGTTAATGCCGCATCAAATTGAAAATATTTACGATGAGGAAGATGCTCCAATTATGGACTTCAAAAAGAAAATTGTTCGTAAAGCTTCCTGGGTTGCTGGTGTAATTTTTTTATTGTTCCTTATCGCAGGTATTTGGGTGAAAATTCCCAGACACCTCAATTTTGATTTTAAACTAAACACACTTGAAAAAGAATTCATCGCTCAATACGACCAAAAACTGTTCATTCTTGAGAAACACGGAACACCCGGCCAACGAGTCGCTAAAGGCGATCCGGTTATTACAGCTACATCAGACAATATTGTCAACTACCTCAGTAAATTACACGATGCAACATCAAAATATAAAATCTATACAACAAGTGAAAAAGAGATGATGCAGAAAACACTGCAAATCATGAAACTTGAACTCAATAATCAAAAACAAAACAAAAAAGCCCTGCAAAACGATATTAGTCATCTCAAAAAAATATCTTCAAGCAAAATTGATCAACTGCGTTTTCAATATACACTTGAAAAAAAACAATTCGAAAGGCAAAAAGGACTTTTGAAACAGGGCGTTATAGCCGATGTGGAATTTGAAAAAGCCGAAAATCAATTCAAAAAAATTGAAAATGAACTACAAGTGACCCGGGCGCAATATAAACGCGAACTTGCCACACTTCAAAACAAGCAGGAAAACACGACGTCGGAAATCAACATAATAAAACAGAAAATAGAAAATTACCAGCAAAAATATAACCTGAAGAAAACGCAAATTGAGCAAGAGATAAATTCAATAAAAGCGCAAATCAGCTACGCTTTTGGAAATACATCAATAGATTCAAACGGCTTAATTATAAACGCGCCCATCAGTGGAAAAATAAGCTATGTGTTTGAAGGTGAGAAAGAAGTGCCAACCGGATCTATTCTTTTTATCATTTCAAACGATATTGAGAATATGTACGCTCAATCTTCCATTCCACCTGAATTTATCGGAATGGTTCATGACGATAATCCGGTTGTACTAAAAATTGCCTCATTTCCCCATTACGAATTCGGTGTATTGCGGGGAAAAATAAAAAACCTCAGTGTTACACCTAATGTTAAAGGTAATTATCCTTTCGATGTTGAAATAACAGATTTTGGAAATCTTAAACCATTTCTGCAAAAAGGCATGAATGGTAAACTTTCGGTAGTTGTAGACCGCAAAAGCTTTTTTGGATATTTATCTGAAAAACTCAATAAAGGTTTTTCGCGGTTAGTAGATAATTAATAGCTTTCTGGTCGTAAAAAAAGAAATATTACTACTTTTGTTATTTATTGTTTTTATTATGAAGGATTTAGAGCAAATATTTGCAAGCTTTGAGCAAAAGAACATATTCGTTATTGGCGATGTAATGATCGACTCTTACATGTGGGGGCGAACAGACCGAATATCGCCGGAGGCGCCGGTGCCTGTTGTATCAATCACAAACAAAGAAAACCGGTTAGGCGGGGCTGCCAATGTTGGGCTAAATATAAAAGCTATGGGAGCCAGGCCTGTAATTTGCGCTATTATTGGAGACGATGCACAAGGTCAAATACTTAGAGAACTTCTCAAAAAACGTGATATGACCGATGTTGGTCTCATGGAAACAACAGACCGCCCCACAACCGTAAAAACCCGCGTTATTGCCTCCAGCCAGCATTTACTCAGGGTAGACGAAGAAAAAAACGATGCTATTGATGTCGCCATAGCAAAAAAATTTATTGAACAAACAAACAAATTAATCGAGCAGGAAAAACCCAACGCCATTGTTTTTGAAGACTACGACAAGGGAAATATCACCCCGGAAGTAATTCACTCAATCGTTGAAAAAGCCCGGAGCATGAAAATACCGGTACTTGTAGATCCTAAAAAACGTAACTTTTTTAATTATAAAAATGTGACCCTCTTCAAACCCAACTTTAAAGAGTTGGTCGAAGGAATGAAAATCACTGTTGAAAAAACAGATCATAAAGCAATTGCTAATGCAGCATCGAGACTTCGGGAGCAGCTTAACGCGCAATATGTAATGGTAACACTTTCCGAGGCAGGCGTAATGCTTGTAAATGAAAAATCGCTCTTTCAAATGCCTGCCCAAAAACGCGAAATTACCGATGTTTCAGGAGCCGGAGATACCGTAATCAGTGTGCTCGCATGCTGTATGGCTGCTAATCTGGACGCTGAGAAAAGTACAATCATTGCCAATATTGCCGGCGGACAGGTTTGTGAAAAAATTGGCGTTGTTCCTGTAGATAAAAAGCTGCTTTTATCAGAATGCATCGGCTATTTTAATTAAAAGCTAATGAGTCGCTAAATAATATGTGTAATATGACAAGTGTTTCTTTTCAACATAAAACAATTAAATATAGTTCAAAAGGCAACGGTTTTCCTCTTGTTTTCCTCCACGGATATCTTGAATCAAAAGAGGTTTGGACCACTTTTTCAGAGAAGTTTCCAGGTTTACGCCTCATTATGCCCGATCTTCCGGGGCATGGGGAGTCGGCTGTTTACGGAGACACACATGCCATGGAATTTATGGCCGAAAGTGTTCAAAGTATTCTTGACAGTGAAGGTGTTGATAAATGTATCATTTTTGGTCATTCCATGGGAGGTTATGTTGCAGAGGCATTTGCACGTTTGTATCCTGAAAAACTTGCGGGCATGGGGCTCATTCATTCAAGTATTTATGCCGATAATGAGGAGAAAAAACAAAATCGTTTGCGCGAAATTGAAATCATAAAACAAGGCAAACTCAACGTAGTTGTAACAAACATGTTGCCCAATCTTGTTGCTGAGGAAAATAAACCTGTCGTTAAAAATGAACTCCATCAATTAGTGGAGCGAGCAAAAAAGTTTGATCCCAATGGTGTTATTGCCGTGCTTAATGGCATGAAGTTGCGCCCTGAACATAAAATAAACCGGGCATTGCCCACGCTACTTATCGGAAGCGATCGCGATAATTTTATTCCTGCTGATGTTTACAAAAAAATGGAAAAAGATAATCCCTCAATTCAATTTGAAATGATACCCGGTTGCGGGCACGCCTCTTTTCTGGAAAAACCCGGAAAATGTAGGGAAATAATTCAATCGTTTGTTAACCAATGCGATAAATCCCGCCCGATGAGTTGAGATGTCTTCTCAATATCTGATTTAAAAATTCTCTGTAAGTATTTTCTGTCTTCTTTGCCGAGCGAAGGAACCTCATTTTCCTGGAAAAAAACGCCTTTAAGTTTTTCTTTTGCCCGGTCGCTAAAAATTCCGGATAACTTCTGTTTTATTCCGGTATTCACAATCAACCTGTTCAGGTTTTTACTTTTGGGTAACGAAGCTGTATTGTATTTCTTTTTGTCAAATTCCCTGAACCTTGCAATGCTCAAAAAATCAGATATTTCATTTAGTGTTTTCAGTGTATCATTCTTAAAATCGTCGAATAACACAATTTTTACTTTCCCTTTTGGGAAAATTTTCAAATAACGCTTTACCTGCTCATAGTACTGACTCAATTCTAGAAATAATTCTGTTTTCCCCCACCCCTTATTGTACTGACTCTTATCTTTTTCCAGGGCTTTCCTGAAGGGTAAACGTGTAAAACCATATCTAACGGCCATTAAATAATGCGAAAATGTACGTTCTGCGGGGTTACGCAGCACAATTATAATTTTAGCCGCCGGATTAAATTTGAATATATTTTCAGCCGCCTCTTTCGAATATAAATAAGAGGTGCTGCACTCTCCAACAACTGATTCGCCATTTACCCATTTAAAAAGACTTTCATATTTCTTTTTCTCGCGTATAAAAGAAAGTTGAATGTTCTTATCCGGCTTTTTATCATAAAAATCCTTTGGTACAACATCTATATTGCGCTTGTATATTGAGGTAAATTCGGCTGTTTTTATATCTGTAGAGAAATAATTAGGCTCCTTTACCGGGCTGAAATACACTTCTTTATGCGATTTCAGATAATGGTAAAGGGAAGTTGTCCCCGCTTTGGCTGCTCCAACTATGAACAAATTGGGTATCTTTTTCTCCATAAATATTTAACTCCAAAAACTGTTTAATAATTCAAATAACTGCTTCATTCGATTGTATTCAACTTTGCCAACTGCATTCACTCTTTTTTTATTCTGATAAAAGGGTATGTAACAAACCCAAACTTTCGATAAATTACAATTACAGCAAGCAAATTCCACAAAACGGTTGATGATGTTGTTGCTATTGCTGCTCCAAAAATTCCATATAATGGTATCAATATCAGGTTCAGAATTATATTTACTAACGTAGAAAATCCAAGAATATTTCGTGCCTGAATCTGATGGTTGCTCATGTTCAAAATATTAATTACCGAACCAGATATTGTACTGAAAAATTGACCAAAAGCCAACATTAGTAACACTTGCTTTCCTGCTATAAATTCCTTGCCAAAAATACCTAAAAGCCATTCCGGAAATAAAAAAATTATGATTAACACAGGTAATGAAGTTATGAACATCAACAAAGTTGACTGTTTTACAAACTTTCTGAATGCTCCTGACCCCCTTTTTTCAAATAACTCGGCAAACTTAGGCATAGCTATACTGTTAACCGCCACCAAAACCACTGAATTTAATGCTGCGATTTTTAATGCCGTTACATAAATTCCCACCTTACTTTCGGGCAAAAAAGCACTAAGCATAAGAGTATCTGTCCAATTCATTAACAAAAACAACGAATTGGAAAACAACATCGGAACAGTAAGTTTAAACAATTCCCGACTTGAATATACGGGTTCATATTTTTCATTTGATGGAGAGGGCAACTTCCTGAAAAGCCATATTTGACTAATTACAAGAAGAATGATCAGGGTAATTGTTAATGACCATATCGTACTTGTAAAACCATAGTTCAAATGAAAAAACGCAATTATCAAACTACCGGTTAGCAAATAAATAGTACCATTTTGAAAAATGGAGAACGCAAAAATATGCTTCAACGACTTAAATGTTTCTGCATTGTAGTTCAATAAAACAAGTGGAATCAAAGATACAGCTGCATAAATTAGCAAGTTTCTATTTTCCGTTGTTTCGAAAAAAAGGTTGCTCAATGAAGCAGAAAAAACAATAAGAATTAAAGCAATGGTTAATGATGACAACAATAACCATTTTTGAATTTTTTTATATAAATAATGGATAAAACCCCCTTTGGCCCTGGCTTGGTACACCCCAACCAATTTCACAATTGAAGTGTCGAACCCCAATTTTGCCACCACAGCAGAAATCATTAAAACGGTCCAGATGGTCTGAAATATTCCAACACCATTGGCTCCATAGTAATTAGCCATTAACCAAAAAAACACATATCCGGCAAGTACGCCAAGTATCTTAAAACCCAATGCTATAGAACCGCCTCGTAGTAGGTCGACAAAATTCAAGTCTTTTATAATCCTGCTTTTATTCATATTAAAACCAATGAAAAACAAAGCTAGCAATATTTGCTGAAAACTTAATTGCAAAGAAACATGAACTTAACAGCTCCGGAATATACTAATATTGCATTTTTTTATATTTTTGAATTTAAATTTACTCCAGATTTAATCACCAAGAATATATTATCGTAGGGAACAAACAAAAATCTCTAAATTAAAATTGAAAAACAATTGTATATGAATTACAAAAAAATCAATATTATAGCAGGATGGGTTGCATTTTTTGTGGCAGCTGTAGTTTACCTTTTAACCATTCCGCCAACAACAAGTTTCTGGGATTGCGGTGAATTCATTGCAACTGCCTATAAATTAGAGGTTTGTCATGCACCCGGCTCACCTCTGTTTATGGTAATTGCCCGATTTTTTACTCTCTTTTCGGGCGAGCCGGCCAATGCTGCATTAATGGTCAATGCCATGTCTGGTTTGGCAAGTGCCTTTACAATCATGTTTTTGTTTTGGACCATAACACATTTGGCCAAAAAAATAATGACCCCCCGCGGAAATTTCTCCATGGGTCGCCAATGGGCTGTTCTGGGAGCCGGTTTTGTTGGTGCTTTTGCCTACATGTTTACTGATACCTTCTGGTTTTCAGCCGTAGAAGGTGAAGTGTATGCACTTTCAAGCCTTTTTACTGCAGTTGTGTTCTGGGCAATTTTAAAATGGGAAAATGTAGCAGACCAACCCTATGCCAACCGATGGCTTATCTTAATTGCTTTCCTCATAGGCCTTTCCATAGGAGTTCACCTGCTTAACCTGCTTGCCATTCCTGCAATTGTATTAGTTTACTATTTCAGAAAACATAAAACCACACCTGCCGGAGTAATTATCGCATTAATTATATCTCTGATTTTACTGGGGGCCATCATGTATATTATCATACCATATACTGTAAAAATTGCCAGTTATTTCGACAGGCTTTTTGTAAATGGATTCGGTCTGCCTTTTAATTCCGGAGTTATTTTCTTTGCAATTATTCTTATTGCTTCGCTAATATTTGGCATTATTTACACTCAGAAAAAAGAAAAAGTACTGGCCAATACCATTTTATTAGGAATAACCGTGATTCTTATGGGTTACTCCACGTATGCCATGACCGTAATCAGATCCAATGCAAACCCACCAATGGATCAAAACAATCCCGAAGATCTTTTCTCACTTCTTTCGTACCTAAACAGGGAACAGTATGGCGACAGACCATTGGTGTACGGCCAGTATTATTCTGCTCCGCTGGTTGATGCAAAAGATAAAACTTCGTATCGAAAAAAAGGCGGCAAATACGAAAAATTCAATAAAGGCAGCAAATACATTTATGACGATAGATTCACAACTTTCTTCCCACGCATGTATAGCAGCGACCAAAGTCATGTTAGAGAATACGAACAATGGGGCAAAGTTGAAGGCAAAAAAATCAAAGTAGACGCTAACGATATTCGGGTAAAGCCCACCTTTGGAGAAAACCTGAGGTTCTTCTTCCGATATCAACTGGGATTTATGTATGGCCGGTATTTTATGTGGAACTTTGTAGGCCGGCAAAACGATATCCAGGGACACGGAGAAGCATCCCACGGCAACTGGCTCTCAGGCTTTTCGTTCATGGATGAACCCCGCCTGGGCGATCAGGAAGACCTGCCAAACCATTTTGCCAATCATAATGCCAGAAATACATATTACTTTTTACCGTTTTTATTGGGGCTAATCGGATTATTTTATCATTACAGATTCCATAGAAAAGATTTTTGGGTTGTTATGATGCTTTTTATTCTTACCGGAATAGCTATTGTGGTTTACCTCAATCAAAACCCTATTCAGCCCAGAGAACGCGATTACGCCTACGCCGGTTCATTTTACGCCTTTGCAATATGGATTGGACTGGGAATGCTGGCAATATATCAAATGCTTCAAAAAGCAATGAACAAGAAAATGGCGGCTGCCTCAGCAACAATAGCCTGCCTGATAGCAGTACCAGGAATCCTGGGCAGCGAAAACTGGGACGATCATGATCGCTCAGGACGCTACACAGCACGCGACTTTGCCTACAATTACCTGAATTCATGCGATGAAAATGGGATACTATTTACCAATGGAGATAATGATACATTCCCGCTTTGGTATCTACAAGAAGTAGAAGAAGAACGGACAGATGTACGCATAATTTGTCTTCCTTACCTGAGCACAGATTGGTACATAGACCAAATGAAGCGAAAAGCTTACGAATCAGAACCCGTTCCGTTTAGTTTAACACACGATAAATATGAATACGGCAAACGAGATGTCGTTTATATTCAAAATCGCCCGGATCTTTACCTCGTAGAACGATACGAAGCTAACAAGTCCGACTTCAAAGACCACTTTCACAGTTTATTAGGTGATTTGATAAAAGTACTGCAAAAAGGCAGCTTCATTCAAAAAGAAGAAAAAACCTGGTCCCGCCTTGCTGAAAAAGATAAGCTAAATCCATTGCAAGTAGCCTCGCTGGTTAAAAAGCTAAACGAGGAAAAATCACTCGAAAAATACAACCTTAATGAGGGGCTAATCAATAACCTCAAAAAAGAATTCGAAAATTTAATCAAAGACCTTGGAAAATCACCAATGCCACTAAAGCTTGCTATGGATTTTGTAGCGAGCGATGACGCGTCAACCATGGCAACATCATACGACGGATCGCAGGAAAACTATCTGCCCGCCAAAAAGTTTGTCATTCCCATCGATAAAAAGAAAGTAATAGAAACCGGAACCGTACAACCTGAAGACACCAGCCTTATCGTAGATCGCATGATCTTCAGCATCAGGGGAAGAATGCTGATGAAAAGTGATCTGATGATTCTTGATTTGCTTGCCAATAACAACTGGCAACGACCCATCTATTTTTCAAGCATGGGCAGAGGAACATTTGGTAGTCTTAAAAATTACGCACAGTTGGAAGGTTTTGCATACCGAATTGTCCCAATCAAAAACAAATCAGATGAAATGGGGCGCATCAATACTGACCTTTTATATGATAAATTCTTCAATAAATTCATGTATAGAAACTTAAATAATCCCGATGTTCATCTTGGCTGGACAAATCGCCGGACAATGAGTGTTGTAAGTCTACGTAGAAAAATGGGGTTGCTTGCTGAAGAATTTATCCAAAAAGGGGAAAATGAAAAAGCCATATCAACACTCGACCAATCGCTTGAAATATTACCTCTTGACAGAGAGCCAATTAACTATATGGAAATAAGTTTACTTAGTAGTTATTATGAAGCAGGAAATAATAAAAAAGGAAATAATCTCATACAAAAAGTATTTAACCAAACACTTAATGATTTAAACTACTATCTAAAAGACGATCCTGCAATTGATATGGGTTACCAACAAGACCAACAAATTGCAGTAGCGATCATGCATAATATTACCTCGGTATTAGAGCGCTACAATCAAGAGGCATTGCAAATACAATTCAGAAAGAAAATAAAATCACTGCTGGAAACTAAATCACCCATCATTAAAACTGTTGATGAATATGGTAACCACCAAAAACAATTAGTTAAAACATTCTTCGCTTTGCGAGAAAATCAGATACAACAATGGTTTCAAAGCCTTCCGGGCAAAGATCGTCAATTTATCAGCGACCTTAATTCCTTAAACCGACAGGATATAAAAATTTTACAGCTATATATTAGTTGGCTCGAAATCTAAAAAATAATTAATTATAAATGAAGCCCGGCACACCTAATAAGAGCCGGGCTTTATTTTTAAATAATATTTTCACAAATTCTTAAACAATAAAAAAGTACATTTGTTAACCTGTTGAAATACAACCAATAAAAACACAATCAATATGAAAAACAAAAATGTACTGTTACTATTCTTTCTGTTAGTTTCATTTTCGCTTAGTGCTCAACAATATAAATCAGCAATAGGCGTAAGAGGGGGTGTGGCCAATGGAATTACTTATAAACAATTTATCAGTGAAAAAGGAGCTCTTGAAGGAATAGCTTCATTCCGATGGCGTGGGTTTGAATTTACCGGTTTATATGAACATCACTATCCTGTATTCGACCCGGAAGGATTCTTTTTTTACTGGGGAGCCGGCGGGCACATTGGCTTTTATAACGGAGATCAGGTCAGATGGGCAGACGACAATCTGGCCTACACCGTAATAGGAGCTGATGGAATGATCGGTCTGGAATACAATTTTCAGGACATCCCGTTGAATTTAAGCGTTGACTGGAAACCAGCCATAAATTTCATCGGTTATACCGGATTTTGGCCAGATGGCGGAGGTATTAGCGCAAGATATATTATTGGTAGATAAAGCCCAACCATCAAACAATGTAATCCTTTTGTAAACACAAGGGTTTTATGCCTCTTATGATACTGCTTTTTATCAACAGTAAATCAGCAATTTAGTGAAGTTTTGTAGTATGCCTGCTAAATTTTACAATTTTCATTATGAGACACTTAGCTCAAAAACGTGTCAAACTCAAGAAAAGCCGATTGCACTGTTCAACCGGCTTTTTCATTTTCAAGAAATTAATACATATATTAAACTTTA
>CAYPSX010000052.1:0-20448 GCA_964413185.1 uncultured Bacteroidales bacterium | reverse complement strand
CCTGAAGCAAAAAAAGAATAATCAATTATAGGTCATGCATTGCTCAAAACAGGAATGTGGGGTGGGATAAGGGATGGCAAAGCGGGTAACTTCCGATAAATCGGAACAGGCTCCGGCTTAGAAATACCCAAATTTGGGCTATCTTGTTTTGCCAAATTTGTTGGTATTTCTTAGTCGTAGAAAATTCATGAATTTTTCGGGCTAACCGATTGTCTAAATGTAATGGGTTTTGTAGTGAAATTTTCGTGATATTTTTTCCATTTTTATAGCTTTTGTTTTCAAGATTACTATATTTGCAGCTTCAGAATTTGATGCATTTTTAAAAATGCGCGGTACAACAAATTTGATACAAAAACAGTTTTGAAATGAGCAATCCCTTTCCCGGGCTGAGGCCCTTCCGCATTGAAGAGAGTCATTTGTTTTTTGGCCGCGAAAATCAGGTCAGCGAAGTCCTCTCAAAATTAAAATCCAACAAATTTGTAAGCATTGTAGGTAATTCAGGAATTGGCAAATCATCATTTGTCAACTGTGGTATTTTACCCAGCTTGCAGAAAACTGCCTCAAATGAAGCTGCATGGCAAATTGTAAATTTTCGTCCCGGCGCCAACCCTTTAGATCGCCTGACAAAAGCAATGCATAAAGCTTTGGGTAAACATGACGCTTTGCAAGCATCATTAGCCAATGCGTCGCGTATCACGTCACCCGAAAGTTTTGCACAACTTTGTTACGAATACAAAAGAGCAACAGGTGAGCAGGTTTTGTTGTATGTTGATCAGTTTGAAGAAATTTTCAGGTTTAATGAATCAAACAAAGATGAAGAAAGGGAAATTGCGCAGTTTATCAATATCATTATCCAATCTATACGAACAGAAGATTTGCCCGTAAGCGTAATTATTACCATGCGCTCCGATTTTGTAGGCGATTGTTCACGGTACCCTGAATTTACCAAAGCCATAAACGACAGCCAGTTTCTTATCCCACAAATGACTCGCGAAGAGAAACGTTCGGCCATTGTGGGACCTGTTGAAGCAATGGACGCTAAAATTGATGAGGATCTTGTAAATGTCATCCTCGAAAGTATTGGCGAACGGCACGATCAACTTCCACTAATGCAGCACTCGCTCATGCGTACATGGGATCATTGGCAATCAACAAAACTGGGTAATGAGCCAATTAGTTCTACAGCTTATGATGCAATTGGTGGAATGGACAGGGCTCTGTCTGTACATGCCAATGAAATCTTTAATGCTTTAGATAACAACAAAAAGAAAATTTGCGAAAGACTTTTTAAAAGTATTACAGAGAAAGGAGCCGAGGGCAGGAGTGTACGTCGCCCCACGAGCATTCGGGAAATTGGCGCAATTGCCAATGCATCGGTAGAAGATGTCAAATCCATTGTAGAGCATTTTCGGAAACCTGGCCGTACATTACTGACACCGTCAAGCGAAGTGCCTTTGACAGATGAAACTGTTATTGATATTTCGCACGAAAGCCTCATGCGTATTTGGGAAGTTCTTACACAGTGGCTCGAAGAAGAGCATGAAGCCATTAAAGAATACCTGCACATTGCCGAAGCCGCAGAAATGCATCAAACCGGTAAAGGCGGTCTAATGAAATCGCCCGAACTGCAAATGGCCCTGAACTGGCAGCAGGAAAATGCACCAACAAAAAAGTGGGGTATACGGCATCATAATGCTTATGACCGTACGATGCAGTTTCTGGGTTTTTCCGAAAAAAAATTCCTTCAGGAACAGCGACTTAAAGAGAAATTGCAAAAACTCAGACTGGCCGTTTTTAAAACTATCGCGGTTGTTTTTGGTTTAGGTGCTATTGTAGCTCTCGCATTCTTTTTCTATGCTCAGCAACAACGCAAAGAAGCGCAAAAACAACAAATTATGGCCGATCAGCAAAAAGAACTGGCCAAAGAACAAGCAGAAAAAGCAGAGAAAAGCGCTAATGAAGCCATGACACAAAAGCAAATAGCCCAGCTTGAAACACATAAAGCCCTCAAAAGCCAGCGCATTGCCAACGAGCAGAAAAAAGAAGCCATGGAGCAACGCGAACTTGCTGAAAAAGAGCGTATGTTTGCGATGGAGCAAAAAGACAAAGCTACCGAAGCCCAGCAAAAAGCCATGAAAGAAGAGACTAAAGCATTAAAACTAAGAATGCTTTCAATTGCCAAATCTATGGCCGTAAAATCGTTACAGGAGTCTGATAATATTATTAAAAGCCTTGTAGCGCGGCAGGCATACAATTTATACATAAACAATGGTGGCAGCGAAACAGATCCGGACATATACAATTCCCTGTATTATGCACTGAAAAATATTTCAAATGAAAGTTTCAACACAGCAAAAGCACATTTAGATAATGTTCGTGCCATTTCAACACTGAAACATAATAAAAATATGTACTCAGCCGGTAGTGACGGACGTATTTATAGATGGATACAGTCTGGACATGAGTTTATGCCTGAGTTAATCAGCCATGAAAAAGGAAAAGTGCACAAAGCAATGGATGTAAGTCCTGACGGTAGATTTCTCGTAGCCGGCGGCGATTATTCGCATCTTAAACTCGTCAATCTCAGCAAAGGCAACACAGTTCGAGAAATAAATGTACCTGTACCCGAAGTGCAATATTTAAGCTTCTCAAAAGATAATAAGAAAGTTATTTTCCTGGGTTCTAACAAGCAAATAATGGAATGGGATTTTGTGCATACACGCGAAATAACCAAGTCAAATTTGAAAATCAATTCATTAGATTTGCACCCACAAGGGCAGTTTTTGGCAATAGGAAAAGCAGCCGGAAAAATTGAAATTTATGATTTTTCAAAATCTGACCAAGTGCCATTTTATCAATCACAAACAAAAGCCGACATAACTTCCGTAAAATTTAGTGATAGTGGCAACTTGTTGGCCGTAGGCGATATGCACGGCATGGTGCGGTTAATTGATGCAAAAACCGGCAACGTTCTATACAAACTTCCCGGTCACACGGCAATGGTAAACCAAATTGCATTCAGCCATTCAGGTACTCAACTTGCTACGGCCAGTTTCGACCACAGTGTGCGCATTTGGTCATTGAAGAACCCATACCAGCAGCCCATTTTGCTCAACGATCATAACGATTGGGTATGGTCAGTAGCTTTTAGTCACAACGATGAATATTTGCTTGCCGGTTGTCGCGATAAACTCATCCGAACATGGTTGCTCAACATCGATCAAATGGCCGGAATGATTTGCGAAAGCGATGTGATTAATCGTAATTTTTCCCGTGAGGAGTGGGAAAATTATGTGGCCGAAGATATTAATTATGAGTGTACTTGCAAGGAAAATCCTCCGGCAAAAGCTACTGAAAAAAAGAGAGAAAAACAACATGTCGGGGTGGTACTCGATATTCACTAATCAGAATTGTTATAAAACTTCAAATAAGTCATGAACGCATTAAATTTTCCGTTAAAAACGATTTTACTCAGCTTTTTTGTTGCTGCTGTTTCTGTATCATTTGCGCAAACTTCTTGTAAACAGAAGCTTGAACAAGCTGAGGAGCTTTACGAAGTTGGACAAATAGACAAAGTAGCTCCCCTTTTAGAAGATTGTATAGAAAATGGTTTCTCAAAAGAAGAGCGCGTGAGGGCTCATCGACTATTAACGTTGTGCAATCTTTATTACAATGAAAATAAAAAGGCCATTCAATCCATGGGAAAGCTGCTTCGAACCAATCCCGAATATAAAATCAGCGAATTCGATCCGTCGGAATTCATTAGCATGCACAATACATTTCGAACCAAACCTGTATTCATTACAGGCATAAAATCCAGTTTTGGCGGTATTCATTTTTATTCTGTCGATAATTATAACGATATCAACAGTATGGAAAGTTATGGTGTGTACACACCAGGAGTGTCTTATAGTGCCGGTTTGAGTTTTGAGTCGCCCATCATTACTGAATTGTCTGTGGTGTATGAATTTTATTACAAAAGCTATGGTTATTCGTATGAAGATATGATCCTTGATTATGCCGAAATTACCTTTCAGGAGCAAATCACAGGAATTGAAGTTCCGGTTTTATTGCAATGGAATATCTTGAAAAAAGATATCGTACCCTACATCAATGCAGGCGTTTCTTTCGATTACCTGCTTTCGTCTGCCGGCCGCTTTGAGCGCCGCGACCGCATTGGAGAGGAATATCGCGAACCGGTAACCCTCGATCTCGATTTGGCCGATTCCCGTACTCCTTTGAATTATGCCTTTACAGCCGGAGCCGGCGTGCGTTGGAAAAATTTCCTGGGCCGTGGATATTTAACCCTCGATGTGCGTTATTCACGTTACTTCGAGAGTCTTGTAAATCCTGCCAGCAGAGCCGACCATCCCGAAATGGTCTATTCATTTCTTACAACCGATAATGCCCTCCGCATAGAAAATACACAAATCATGTTGGGTTACAAAATGCCCATTTATTTTGCACGCTATAAAGGGAAAAGGAAGTAAAACGATAAGTATCTTTTTCCCACAATCCCGGCGGGATTGAATATCAATAGCCACGGGTGCAGCCCGTGGTGTTGAAAATATGTAGCGAAATCCACAAAATTCTATTGAAATATGGAATGAAATACATATTTTTGTCAAATAATAAGGAATGGAATACATGATTGAGCAATTATTTACATTTCAGAGATTATCTCCACCACGGTTACTATCCATTTTATAATGAGAACCCCAATCAGTATTTTGATCGTATTAGTCGAATAATCAATGTAATTCTGGAGGTTGATATTCCTTCTGTAACCGAAATTACGTTCGAAATAATTGGCAAAATAAAAAAGATGCTTGCGGTATTGGCATCTAGCGTTCCATATACTCCCAATTTAACTCGTTTATCTGCTGATTTGAATATAGCCGATTTACGTACTTTGTACAAATATCTCAGTTACCTTGAGCATGCAGAATTGATAATTCAGTTGCTTTCAGGTAAAGCAGGATATAAGATTATGCAAAAGCCATCTAAGTTATTGTTGAACAATACGAATTTATTTTTTGCTTTGTTTACATCACATCAGGAGATCGGTACAATTAGAGAAGTGTTTTTTGGTAGTCAGTTGAAAAATTTATATCCAATGAATTACCCCGATAAAGGTGATTTTTTGATTGATGGTAAGTATACTATGGAAATTGGAGGTAAAAATAAAAAGGAAAAACAAATTGCAAATGTTGAGAATGCATTCCTTATTCTGGATGATATTGAATTGGGATTTGCCAATAAAGTTCCGCTTTGGTTAATGGGATTTTTGTATTGATTTATAACCATACGCATAGCGACAAAATACCAGGTACCAAAGCATCAAATTCCAAAAAACAAATAACAGATTGGTAGTTACTACATCCCCTCCGGCAGCGGAGCGCTTTAAAAACTAACAGCAACAACCACTGCCAAGCTGTCTGCTATTGCTTGTATTGCGTTCCCGGTTAAAAATTTTCGACAAATGGTATCATAAATTCACCAGCCGTTCTGTGTTTTGATTTTTGATTCATTACCATGAAAATAAAACTTATTTTATACTACATTTTCATTATGATGAAAATAATTGTATATTTGAGGTAAAGTTTTCATTATGGAAAATGAATTTGTACGAGAAAAATATCTGAACGAGATTAAACCATTTATCGGCAAAGAGCTTATTAAAGTAATTACCGGGCAGCGACGTGTGGGTAAAACCACAATTTTGAAACAAATAATAGCATTAGTTGAGCAAATAAACTCAGATGCTAACATTATTTATGTTGATAAAGAACTTTATAGATTTAAACAAATTAAAACATCTGAAGACTTATATCAATACGTTAAATCCCATTTGACCGGAAAAGGAATAGATCATGTATTTATTGATGAAGTACAGGAAATTGAGCACTTTGAAATTGCACTGAGGCAACTTTTAGCTGACGGGATTGATTTGTACTGCACAGGCAGCAATGCAAAAATGCTTTCGGGCGATTTGGCCACTCATCTTTCAGGAAGGTATATTGAGTTTCATATACAAAGTTTATCATATAGTGAGTTTTTGCAGGCTCATAAATTTCAAAACAATAACGATAGCCTGAACAAATTTATACGTTATGGTGGAATGCCATATTTAATCCATCTTCCATTCGATGAGGAAATTATTTACAGTTATTTGAAAAGTATTTATAATACTATATTACTTAAAGATATTGTAGCCAGGTATAATATCAGGGACATTGATTTTTTGGAGCGTTTAGTGGAGTATCTCTCTGATAATTTGGCGAGTTACGTTTCGTCAAAAAAGATAAGCGATTTTCTTAAATCGCAACGGGTTAGTTTATCTGTAAATACAGTCATGAATTACCTAAAATACCTTACTCATTCTTATTTTATAAATAAAGTACAACGAATAGACATTGTTGGTAAAAAGCGATTTGAGATAAACGATAAATACTTTTTTTCTGATTTGGGGCTAAAGCATTCTATTATACCTTTTACAGGAAGCCATATTGGCAATTTGTTCGAGAATCTGGTTTATAACCGGTTGGTCTATGATAACTACAAAGTATACGTCGGCAAACATCAGGAGCGGGAAATTGATTTTGTAGCTCAAAAAGGAAGTGAAACAAAATATATTCAGGTTGCCTATCAGTTACCCAACGAAAAAGTGAGGGAGAGAGAATTTGGCAACCTGCTGAAAATTAATGATAATTACGAGAAAATTGTAGTTTCGGCCGATGAGTTTGCCGATAATTATAAGGGAATTAAACATATTCATATCAGCAAATTTCTTGTTGGAGAAATTGCCCAATAATATGTGTCTTCGTTGGTATCCAATTTAGAAACCACGTGCGCCGTGGCTCCGGAAAAAGCGGGTTTACGGTTCCAAATTACATTCGCTCCGGAACATCAATCCCCAGCATCCACATGCCGCGTTTTATAATGTCGCCGGTTTGCCATGAGAGGTTGATTCTCAACTTGCGTTTCTCATTATCCTCTTCGTTCAATACCGAATGCTCGTGGTAAAATTGATTGTATGTTTTTACCAGATTATACAGGTAATTGGCAATGGCGCCCGGGTTCATGTTTTTGCCTGCTTCTTCAACAGTTTGCGGGAACAGGCTGATTTGCTGAATGAGCTCCCGTTCTTTCTCTTCAATTTCCAGCGAAAGGGAAATTTCCGGCAACGATTCTCCAATGTCGGCTTTCCGCATCAGCGAACGAATTCGTGCATGTGTGTACTGGATAAATGGCCCGGTATTTCCATTAAAGTCTATTGACTCTTCAGGGTTGAAGAGCATGTTTTTCTTCGGGTCTACCTTCAGCATAAAATATTTCAATGCGCCCAGGGCCACAATGTTGTGAACTTCTTCAATTTCATCTTTTGGCACGCCATCAAGTTTTCCTGAATCATCTGAGGCTTTAGCAGCGGTTTTTATCATGGTGTCGAGTAAATCATCAGCATCCACAACAGTGCCTTCGCGCGATTTCATTTTGCCCGATGGCAATTCTACCATGCCGTAAGAAAGGTGAAACAACTGTGTTGCCCATTCATATCCCATTTTTTGCAAAATGAGTGACAATACTTTGAAATGATAATCCTGCTCATTACCAACTACATAGATGTGCTGGTCGATGTCGTAATCTTCAAAACGCTGCACAGCAGTGCCTAAGTCCTGGGTCATGTAAACCGATGTGCCATCGCTGCGAAGCAGAATTTTTTCATCGAGTTTATCCTGCGTTAAATCTGCCCAAACCGAACCATCTTCTTTTTTTGTTAGCAGTCCCTTTTCAAGGTGATCCAGAACAATTTTTTTCCCGATTTTATAGGTGTCTGATTCGTAATAAATTTTGTCGAATTCGATTCCCAGCCGTTTATAAGTTACATCAAACCCATCGTAAACCCAACTGTTCATTTTTTTCCAGAGCTGCATTACTTCCTTGTCGCGGTTTTCCCATTTACGAAGCATTTCGCGCGCTTCCTGAATGAGCGGTGCTTTGTTTTTGGCCTCGTCTCCGGTCATTCCTTCGTTTTTGAGCGCTTCGATTTGCTTTTTATATTCCTGATCGAACTTTACGTAGAAATCTCCCACAAGCTTGTCGCCTTTCATATTCAGGTCTTTGGGTGTTTTTCCTTCGCCCCATTTTTGCCACGCCAGCATCGATTTGCAAATATGTATGCCACGGTCGTTTACCAGGTTAACTTTAACAACTTCGTGTCCGCATGCTTCCAGCACACGGGCCACTGAAAAACCCAGCAAATTGTTGCGAATATGCCCCAAATGCAAGGGTTTGTTGGTGTTGGGCGATGAATACTCGATCATTATTTTTTTAGCATCATCGTTATCTTTTATGAAACCAAACCGGCTTTCTTTTTTTATTTGTTGCAATGTATTGAGCCAAAAACCATGAGAGAGAGTGAGGTTTAAGAAACCTTTTACCACATTGAACGTTTCAAAAATCATGGAGTTTTCTGTCAGGTGCTCTCCAATCCGTTTTCCAACAATCTCCGGACCCGATTTCGCAATGCGCAGCAGTGGAAAAACAACCAACGTAAAGTCGCCTTCAAAGTCAGGACGGGTTTGTTGAATTTGCACTTGTTTCGAATCAATTTCCTGATCGAAAATTGTTTCTAAAGCTTTGTGTATCTCTGATTTTAGTTGTAGCTCAATTTGCATCATGGTGTATTATCTAATTTTGAGGGTGCAAAGATAGTAATTTAATAGAAATTGGATATTAGATATTAGATATTAGATATTGGATATTAGATAATAGATAATGGTCAGAGCACGAGGCATTTTTGGTTATTTGTTAAAAATGATACTTTAATAATGCATTGCAAACGAACTCGCACCCTGACATACCTGTAGGATCAGTGTCGCATTATTAGCCCGGTCATTTATGGAAGGGACATATGAATGCGTGAAGTTCGCCGCGATGGGAAAGCAATCATTGTAATCAATTTACCATCGGCGAAATAAAAATCATCGATCCAACATCCAACATCCAACATCCAAGATCCATTTTCAAATATCTTTTCTTATTTTTGCCACGTATAAAATTTGCTGAACGATGAACGATTTGGAAAATACGCAACTATCAAACATAATTCTTATTGGCGATCGCATTTTGATTAAGCCACGCACTCGAAATGAGCGGACCAAGTCAGGCTTATATCTGCCGCCGAATGTGCAGGAAAAAGAGAAAGTACACTCAGGCTACGTAATAAAAGTAGGACCGGGCTATCCCATTCCGTCAATGGGGGAGGAAGATGAACCCTGGAAACCCAAAGGCGATGATGTGAAGTACGTTCCGGTTCAACCCAAAGAGGGGGATTTGGCGGTATTTTTGCCTAAAACAGGATACGAAGTTCAACTAAACAACGAGAAATACTACATCGTTTCACAATCAGCCATACTCATGGTCATGCGCGATGAAGATTTGTTGAAGTGAGAACGGCGTCGCTGATCATCCTGCACAAACCCAAAATCACCGACGCGTCATGGCGAGGCACGAAGCCATCTGTGTTAAGCTTTTGTACGGGTTCAGGTTACCGTTCCGTTTACTCCAACAGATTGCTTCGTCGCTGCTGCTTACAAACATGCACAAACGTTCAGCTAAATTTGCAATTTAGCTGTTTGCATAACTGCAAAAACGTTTATTGAAGCCGAATTGCATATTTCGACTGCGCTCAATACATGAATTCGGCTTAACGTACCGTTTCTATTTTAACGCCGCGTATTTGTTGTTCGGCTAAATTTGTAATTCAGTCGATGTTTCAGGCGTGCGAAGGCAAGCGAAGCCATCTGTCTGTTACTTTAACTAAACTTTTCAGTTATTTCGAAGGTAGTTGTTATACTCCATGCGAAACCCTCGTTGGTGGCTCAAAAAAACATTTTAAAAATAGCATGATTGGATTAGTTTTTGTAAATTTGTTTGCATGAAAGAGCAAAAAAATAGAGACAAGATTTTAAAGTCAGTAAAAAAGATGATTACTGATAAAAATGTTGTGCGTTCTTATATCAAAGGCGAAACTTCAATAAAAACCGTCACTAAAAAAGGTATTAAGTTTGCGAAACCAATATAATTACGTCTTTGATAACATCACCAAAACTTACAATTTTGCTACCAAAAATGATATTCTTTACCGTGTAGCTTTCATTGTTGATGAAACATTTTCATCAATTTCCGGAGAAAAAATTCCAAACGTTTATCAAATAATTGTTGAGAAAGCAAATGATGGAATTGAACCTTTTGACCAAAAGGTATCAAAAACAATCGAGGACATTATTGAAAATTTTTTCAGGAAGATTGAAAACTCGTTGATTTACGTTTGTTCTGATGATGATGAAAAAGCTAAATTGAGACATGAAATTTTTGATAGATGGTATAAAAATTCAAAATATCGTGAATCGATCATGAAAATTGATAATGTTGTTCGAATTTATGCAAAAGACCAGAATACAAGTATGATCTATACTTCGTTTATGTTTCATAAGGCAAATTCAAATTATGAGAAATTAATTGAGATTTATAACCGAATTGAAGAAGTACTCAACGAAGAAAAATAAAAATACGGCTGGAAAGAGAAGCGAGGGCTTCGCTCAAACAACTACTCCAAGCGAAACCCTTGTTGGTGGTTCTTCTATTTCAACGCATCATGCAAAATCTCAATCGGGTGCAACGCTTCGCGATTGGTTCCATCTTTGATTTGGTGACGGCAACTCGTGCCCGGAGCGGCAATTATGGTTGTTTTTTCAGCTTTTCTAACTGCCGGGAACAGCACCAATTCGCCCACTTTCATGGATAATTCGTAGTGCTCTTTTTCGTAGCCAAAACTTCCGGCCATTCCACAGCAACCCGACGGGATTTCATCGACTTCAAAGTTTTTTGGCAATGAAAGCATGCCTATGGTCGGTTTTGTCGATGCAACCGCTTTTTGCTGGCAATGTCCGTGAAGTTTAATTTTTACAGGTTTGTCGGTAAAGTCATCAGCCGAAATATTTCCTTTTTCTACTTCACGCATCAGGAATTCGTCGAACATGAGTGCGTTGGGTGCAATTTTCTTTGCACTTTCCCGTAATTCTTTTCTGACCAATTCGGGATACTCATCTCTAAAAGAAAGAATTGTAGATGGCTCAATGCCAAGGAGCGGTGTTTCTGCAGAAATAATGTCTGCAAAACGTTGTATATTCCTTTCTGCCATTTTTCGGGCGGTGCGAATCAATCCTTTGGAAAGGAAAGTTCGTCCACTTTCTGCATGTTTCACAGTTTTTACTTTGTAGCCCAGTTTATTAAGGAGCATCAGCGTTTTTACACCAATGGTGGTGTCGTTAAAGTTGGTAAATTCATCAACAAAAAGGTAAACTGTACCTTTTGAGCCTTCGTTCACTTGCTTTGCAAACCGTTTTACTTCTGCCCGGAGCGTGTGCTTCTGTAATGAAGGAATACTGCGATCTGGAGCAAAGCCAAGCACGTTTTTCAAAATTTTTGAAGTGCCTTTGTTTTGGGTGAAGAAATTCGTAATTCCCGGTGTAATGCTTCCCAGTGCATTAATTTTGTTGATGTATGCGATGGCTCTTGTTCGTAATGGAATTCCATGCTCGTCGTAATAGTGTTGAAGAAATTCGGCTTTGAGTTTGGCCATATCCACGCTCGATGGACATTCGCTTTTGCAGGCTTTGCACGAGAGACAAAGGTCTAATATTTCGTAAATTTCTTCGTGGTCGAACGGGTTCTTTTTGGGCGAATGCGTGAGGAACTCGCGTAAAATATTTGCTCGTGCACGTGTTGTTGAGGATTCATCAAGCGATGCCATGTAGCTGGGGCACATTGTACCGCCACTTAACACTGTTTTCCGACAATCGCCCGAACCATTGCATAGCTCTGTTGCCCGTACAATGCCGCCTTCGCGGCTGAAGTCAAAAATCGTATCAATTTCATGCGTAGGTACATCCGGCTCATACCGCAAACTCTCTTTCATTGAAGGGGTGTCGGTAATTTTTCCCGGGTTGAAAATGTTGTTCGGGTCCCACGTTTTCTTTATCCGTTTGAGTAGTGCGTAATTTTCTTCGCCAATCATAATGGGAATAAATTCTCCACGCAATCGGCCGTCGCCATGCTCGCCGCTTAATGATCCGTTGTATTTTTTCACCAGTTTGGCTATTTCTTTACCAATGGTATGAAACCGTTCTACATCTTCACTTTTTTTCAGGTCGAGAACCGGTCGTAAATGTATCTCACCTGAACCAACGTGTGCGTAAAATACGCACGACATGTTGTTTTTGTCAAGTACTTGTTGAAAATCGTTGATATAATCCGGTAATAATTTAACGTTTACCGCAGTATCTTCGATAACGGTTACAGGTTTTTTATCGCCGGGAATGTTGGAAAGTACGCCCAACCCGGCTTTTCGAAGTGCCCAAACTTTGGGTATATCTGCGCCCAAAACCAGCGGAAAATGATAACCCAAACCCGCATTGCGCATGGCTTTTTCTGTTTTTTCTGCAACCTCACGTATTTCTTCCACGGTTTGCTTCGCAAATTCAATAATGAGGATTGCTTTTGGATCGCCTTGCAGAAAGAAACGGTTTTTGTTTTGCGAAATATTGTCTTTTGTAGCCTCCAGAACAATGTCGTCCATCAGCTCTACGGCGCCCGGATTATGTTCAAGTGCGATAAGGTTGGCTTTAAGTGCATCTTGTAAAGTTTCAAAATGAGCACAAACCAGTCCTTTTACAGGCGGCGGCGTTTCTACAAGATTTAGTTTGATGCCTGTGGTAAAAGCCAGCGTGCCCTCTGATCCGGCAAGCAGTTTTACCCAGTTAAAGATTTCTTTACCTCCAAATATCTCTGTTTCAAGCAGTAAATCAACTGCATAACCTGTGTTTCTCCGGTAAAGTTCAGGGTCAGGATATTCTTTTCGTATATTTTTCTGTATTTCAGGTTTTGATAGTTCATCACGAATTTGTTGGTAAATTTTACCTTCTAATGTGTTGAGCCGGCATTTTTTATCAAACTCTTCTTTGGAGATGTCTTTGAAAACCACTTCGCTGCCATCACTTAAAATAGCTTCAATTTCAAGCGTATGGTCGCGTGTCGTGCCATAAACAATTGAATGCGATCCGCACGAGTTATTTCCAACCATACCGGCCATCATGCAGCGCGACGAAGTGCTCGTTTCAGGCCCAAAAAACAGTCCGTGCGGTTCAAGGTACATGTTTAATTCATCCAAAATAACACCGGGTTCAACTTTAACCCATTTTTCCTGCGTGTTTAATTCTATAATGTTGGTCAGATATTTCGAAACATCTACAACTATTCCACCGCCAACAACCTGGCCGGCAAGCGATGTACCTGCGGTTCTGGGGATAATGGAGCTTCCGTTTTTTTCGGCCCACTCTATGATTTTTTTGATATCAGATTTTGTTTTTGGTACAGCAACACCCTTTGGGACTTCCCTGTAGGCCGATGCATCAGTGGCATAAAGTAGTCGTGTTCGATAATCTGTATATATTTCGCCTTCGATTTGGTTTGTAAGTTCTATCATAATATTCAATATTGAAAAAATGGACGGAAATTTACGATATCATTGGTTCGTAAGCAAATCACAAGTCAAATTTTATTTTGAAAAAAAAACAAGTTTCTGCGATGTGCTAATAATTACAGGTCTGTAATCGTAAAGTTTGCATTAATTTTTTATTTTTGTAAAGGCCTCCAAAGGGGGTAAAGCTTTAAAGGAATCCACACGACGCATTTAATAGCTGATTTAGTGAGGTTTCCTCTTTTTAGAATTTGTAAATTTCATGATATGAACTCGAAGATAAATATACGCCTGAGTCTCAAAAACCGGATGTTATTCCTCATCTTATCAACAACAATTGTGATTTTTATTGCAGCTGTTGGCTATATTGGTTTATCATCAAGGAAAATGGCTTTTAAGGAGGCAAAAAATAAAGCCGATAATATTTCCAGCCAATCGGCATTGAAAATCGAGAACAAGCTCAATGTCAGTATGGATGCCATACGTACACTGGCAGAGGCTTTTAGTTCCTGGAAAATGTGGCCGGACACAGCATGGCAAGAGTACGTGGTAAATATGTATGAGCCCGTATATGAAAATAGTCCGCAAATCTATAAATTGTGGGATAGTTGGGAATTAAGTAAGGTTCAGGAAGATTACAATTTACCTTATGGCCGGTATACGCATACGTTTTACCGGATAGATGGACAGGTGCGTTATTCCATTAAAAAACGCTCCATGGAAGGTGATCCCGATTTATATGCCAAAATTAAAGGCGAAGCACGCGAATCTATTTGGGAACCGTATTTTGATGTTTTCTCCGAACAGGGCCAGGAAACTTCAAAATTTATGACCAGCATGTCTGTGCCCATTAAAGATGAGCTTGATGAATATGTGGGCATTGTGGCGGTCGATATCACGATGGATGAGCTTCAACGTATAGTTCAGGAAATTAACCCAATGCATAATTCTTATGCTTTTTTAATTTCTAATGGTGGCGTGTTTATCAGCCATCCTGATTCTACAGCAATTGGTAAAAGTATTGCTGATATTATGCCCGTTCACGAAGAGAAATATAATCTTTCAACTAAAGTAAGAAAAGGCGAACAGATTTCTTTCGAAAACCTGGATAGCTATTCAAATACAAAATCATACATCTCAATGGCTCCCATTACAGTGGGCCAAACTACTACACCCTGGTCAATAGGTCTCAGTATTCCGGTGGAGGTAATTACAGAAGAAGCCGACCACAACCTGATGATAAGTATTATTGTTGCAATAATTGGATTATTCCTTCTTTCCATAATAATTTATATAATTGCAGTGCGTATTGCCCGGCCGATAAGTCATTCAACATTTATGCTAAAGCGTATTGAGCAAGGTGATATTCATAACATAGATAAAATGGAGGTAGACAGGCAGGATGAGATAGGGGAAATGGCAAAATCACTCAATGAAGTGGTTGATGGTTTAAATGAAACTGCCGGCTTTGCCGAAGAAATTGGGAAAGGGAATCTCGAATCTGAATATAATCCGAAAGGTGACAACGATGTGCTCGGCAATGCCCTCATAGAGATGAGGCGAAGTCTCCAACAGGCAAGGGATGAGGAAAAGAAACGAAAAGAAGAAGATGAAAAACAGCGATGGGAAACAAACGGACTGGCCAAATTTGGCGATATATTACGACAAAACAATGATGCGCTGGATGAATTGTCTTTCAATGTGATAAGTAACCTGGTTGATTATCTCGATGCAAATCAGGGAGCATTGTTTGTGTTGAACGATAAGGATGAAAATAATCACTTTTTCGAGTTACAGGCAGCCATTGCATACGACAGAAGGCGATACCTTAAAAAAGAAATCCGATTTGGGGAAGACCTGGTTGGAAGGTGCGCACACGAAAAGGCTACTATTTATATGACCGATGTTCCCGATGATTATGTTGAAATAACAAGTGGATTGGGAAAAGCCACACCAAAGTCAATTTTAATAGTACCGGCCATTATGAATGATGTTGTTTTTGGAGTGATTGAAATGGCCTCTTTTAATAAAATTGAAAAGTATCAAATTGAATTTGTCGAAAAAATCGGGGAAACAATCGCATCAACATTAAACAGCGTAAAGGTAAATCAACGTACCCAGGAATTGTTGCGGGAATCGCAACATCAGCGCGAGGAACTATCTTCTCAGGAAGAAGAAATGCGCCAGAACCTGGAAGAATTGCAAGCCACACAAGAAGAAGCTTCACGCAGGCAATTCGAAATGCGCGGCCTTATCAATGCACTAAGTTCTTCGACCTATACAATTGAATATGACCTTTATGGCAGCATTACCGATGTTAATGAAACTTTTGCCGAACTCGTAGGCCTTACAAAAGAACAAATGATAGGTATGAACCACCGCGATGGAATTGATTTTAGTCAAAAATCCAAAGAAGATTATGAGCGATTCTGGGAAGACCTGCGTCACGGTATACCACGAACAGATATTAGTCATATTCAATACAATAACAAAGACATATACCTTCAGGAAACTTATACGCCAATTGTCGATGAAGATGATAGTGTTTATAAAATATTGAAAATCGGTTTCGATATCTCGAAGCAGATTGAAATTGAGCATCAACTCGAAGTTGCAAAGAGCCAAATTGATGAGCTTATGGTGAAATCGAATAAAGACGACACCAATCTTGAAAAACTAAAAGAAGAGCTTAATGAAGAAAAAGCCAAAAACCTGAAAATAAAAACACAAATGGATGAACTGCAGGAAAAACTGCAGAGACAGACAGTAAAAGCAAGTAGCCCAGATAGTAAGGAGAGTCCAACAGCTCCCAAAGAAAGTGAGTTGCCAAAAGACAAGCTGGTCGAGTTTACCCAGCCAATGGAAACCGGCATTGACGAAATGGATGAGCAGCATAAACGTATCATTGATATGGCAAATGATATTTACAAAGCATTTGAAACCAATCAGAACCAGAAGCAAATTAAGGAACTGCTCAGAACTTTTGTCGATTACTCAGCCTGGCATTTCAGTAATGAGGAACGCTATTTTGTCGAATTTGAATTTGAAAACCAGGAAATCCATAAAAAGTCGCATAATACATTTACCTCAAAAGTTCAGGATTTTGTGAAAAAATTTGAGCGCGGCAGGGTACAGGCATATCATGATATTATGATATTTGTTAAAAATTGGCTTGAGACACATTTTACAACGGAAGATCAGCAATACGCAGAGCTATTTAAATCGAAAGGATTATAAATAACTATTGTTCGATTTGTTATAAAAACAGGAAACACAGATGAAGCGAAAATTCAAGATTCAGCAAAAGATACAAATTTATATACTGAGTTCAACAATACTAATTTTTTTAATCAGTATTGGATACATCGGACTTAAATCCCGGTCGCGAATGCTCTCAATAAGCCGCGATTTGGCCGATTCTTATGCTCGCGAATATGCAAATCTTACAAGCGATAAGCTGAATTATTATGCAAATGCAGCCTTAAACATGCAAACTGTATTTGAAAATTTTGACGTTTTTCCACATCAACAAAGGAGAAAAATTCTTAGCGAACACCTGAAAAATATGTTGCAGGAAAACCCCCGTTTCCTTTCTGTGTGGAGTATACTTGAACCGGATGCCATTGATACCCTTGCCAATCAATATAAAAACACTGTTGGAAGTACAGTTTTGGGGAATTTCCGTTATGTTTACTATCGGCAGGGCGATGAAATAGTGCTAAGCAAATATATTGAACAGAACCCCGATGAGGTTTTGTCAGGAACAATTTATTCAAAAGTGCGGCAACGAATGAAACCTACCATTGTTGATCCTTATTATTATACTTATTCAGGGAACAAATCAGACGAAATACTGGAAACAAATATTGTGGCACCTGTTGTGATCGATAGTAAATTTGGAGGGGTTGTTGGTATTGATGTCCCGTTAACTACAATTAATCAGTTAATTAACCGGTACAGCCCAATTGAAGAAAGTTTTGCTTTTCTGTTATCGAACACAGGGAAAATTGTAAGTTTCCCCGATCAAAATGCAATAGGCCAGAATATTGAGGAAATAGGATTTTTAAATAATAATGACTCACTCCACCTCGCCGAAAAAATGGAAAATGGCGAGAGTTTTGCCTATTACACACGTTATGAGGGTGAAAGATATTACATTGCCGTTGCACCTGTATTAATAACCGGTACCAATACCTCCTGGTTTGTTAACATTGCATTGCCAGTTGATAATATTATGGCAATGGCCAACAAAACATTACACAATACAATATTAGTAGTGTTGATAGGTTTGCTAATTCTGGTTGTTGTCATTTATTTCCTTGCAAAAAACATTACACGCCCAATAAAACAGATTACTAAAGTCATGGAAAACATAGCTCAGGGCGATGTAACTAAAAACATGAAACTAAGTTTGAATACTGGCGATGAAATAGGCGATATGGCACTGGCACTCAATAAATATATTGATGGTTATGCGCAAAAAACGGAATTTGCCTCACAAATTGGTAATGGTGATCTTGATCAGGACCTTGACCTGCTTAGCGAAGACGATAAACTGGGAGTTTCCCTGATGAAAATGAGGGATAACCTGAGCAAGGCACGCGAAGAAGAAAATAAACGAAAAGAAGAAGATAAAAAGCACAGGTGGGCAAACGAGGGCATAGCTAAATTCGCCGATATCCTCAGAAAAAATAATGATGATATTAAAAAACTATCATTCCAGTTGATGAAAAATCTTGTCGACTATCTGGGAGTTAGCCAGGGAGCATTATTTGTTATTGAGGAAAATGAAAAAGAAAATGAAGTATTATACGAAGTAAAAAGCACAATTGCCTTTAATCGCCGTCAATATAATAAAACCAAAGTCAAAGTTGGAGAAGATTTGGTAGGCAGGTGTGCTCACGAGAAAAAAACCATACATCTCCGGGAAGTACCCGATAATTACATAGAAATTCGTTCAGGTATGGGGACTGCCAGCCCAAAAGCAGTTTTAATAGTTCCGGCAGTTCTTAACGAAAAAGTATATGCAATTATTGAAATGGCATCGTTCGATACTTTTGAAGATTACCAAATTGATTTTGTCGAGAAAATAGGAGAGAGTGTAGCTTCAACCATTGCAAATGTTAAAGTTTCAGAAAAAACACAGGCATTGCTCAAAGAATCACAATATCAGCAAGAAGAATTAAGCTCACAAGAAGAGGAAATGAGGCAGAACCTGGAAGAACTCCAAACAACACAGGAAGAAGCCAGTCGCAGGGAATTCGAACTCAGAAACCTCATAGAAGCACTAAGCATAGCCAATTATATGGTTGAATACGATATGCATGGAATAATAACCGATGTGAACGAACGCTTCGCCAGTCTTGTCGGGGTTTCAAGGGAACAAATAATCGGAATGAGCCACAAAGACGGGCTCGATTTTACCCAAATGGAGGAGAAAAAATACCGACAGTTTTGGGAAGATTTGCGGCATGGAATATCCCGCTCAGAAGAAACACGCATAGAATATAACGATCGGGAACTATACATGTATGAAACATACACACCGCTTATGGATAAGGATGATGAGCCTTATAAAGTTGTGAAAATTGCCGTGGATATTACCGACCTCCGCCTTAAAGAGAAAGAATTGGAAGAAAAGTCCCAAAAACTTGAGCAAACAAGCAAAGCGTTACAAGCAATTGAAAAAGAGAAAGCTCACATACAAGAAGAGCTGAAAAAAGAGCGTGAAAAGTCTCGCGCACTTGAACAAAAAGTTTCAGAATTACCGGACAAACAACAGACCACAAAAACTGAAAAAAGCGAACAGGTTGAGCCAATTGTAGTATTGCCGCCTGCCGGAGAACCCCTTATTGAGTTCACCGGAGATATGGAAAATCAGGTGGCTGAACTAAATGAACAACATAAACGAATTGTGGAACTTGTAAACCAATTGTATATTGGCTTGCGGACAGATAAACCGAAAAAAGAGATCAAGGAAACACTTAAAATGCTGGTCGATTTTTCTGCCTGGCATTTTAGTAATGAAGAAAGGTATTTTGAAGAATTTGAATTTGAAAATGCAGACGTTCATACCGAAAATCACAAAAAATTCCTTACCCAAATCGACAGTTTCCGCAAAAAATATCAAACAGGCCGCATTAAATTTTATGATGATGTAATGCGCTTTATAAAGGTATGGATCGAGACTCATTTTGCTTCCGACGACAAGCAATATGAAGAACTGTTCAAATCAAAAGGTTTGTAATTTATGATAAAAACGTTTAATACGCTTGGCTATATTGTTTTACTGTCTTTTCTTATTGTTGCTATAAGTTGTAGTCAACAAGAAACAATCGACTATCCGCTCAAACACAACAAATTCGAAAAACTCACAACATATCAGGAGCTTACATCATTTTTAGAAAAAATAAGCAGAGCAAACAATAATATAAACGTAGAGTATCGGGGGAAAACCAGTGAAGGTTACGAAATTCCCGTTGTGTATGTGCAAAGCGGCAAAGGTTCATCAACCAACAAAATCGAGATACTTTTATTGGCACAACAACATGGTGATGAGCCTTCCGGAAAAGAAGCTATACTTGCATTTTTGGCAGAGGTTGCCCAAAGCGGTTCGCCAGACTTTTTGGACAAACTCAACCTGATTATCTTTCCTCAGCTCAACCCGTGGGGAGGCGATAATGATAAGCGCAGGAATAGCTGCGGTTTTGATTTAAACCGCGATCATCTTGTATTGGTAACTCCCGAAAATCAGATTGTACATAGTATTTTTCAGGGGGCTGAGCCACATGTAACTGTCGATATTCATGAATTTGATCCCTATTACAAACAGTGGGAAGAGTTTGGCTATTACAAAAATGCCGATATTCAGCTTGGCGGGCCCACGAACCCGAACATAGACACCA
>CAYPSX010000051.1:0-20593 GCA_964413185.1 uncultured Bacteroidales bacterium | reverse complement strand
CATGGCGATCTTGAAGAACAATTATTCAAATACTGCATCAACACAAAGATATTCTTAGACTACAACGACCTGAACGACTCAACAACATATTTACTCAGTGCGGTTATTGATCCGGTGGGCACTTTTGACAATTCCGATTTAGATAACTACACCAAAGCTTTCATAAACATGTACTTCGACCTGCTGGAAATTCACAAGTGTAAACTGCACAATCAATTACGCGCGTTGAAGCAACCTACGCGTGAAAAAATAAAATCATTGTACGACAAAAATATACAGGAGTTTGAAAACACTATAGATGAATTTACAAAAGATGTTGCCCATGCAAAAATAAAACCCGGCACAGAAGATTGGAACCAATACATCAACGACAATCTTGGGGTTGATAATATTGCATTGTTTGGTTTGTTTCCGCCGGATAAAATTTATATATCCGGTGAATGACAGCTTCCCCGGTTCATCCGTTTGTCTAATGAACTGAAGTTGCTTTTAAGCCACATAATCACTTACCCGGTTTTTTCACCCATACACTGTCGCCGATGAAAACCTCACTACTAATGATTTAATGCCCCATCGCGGCGACATTTCCTTCTTTATCATTTTTACTACCATAATTTCAGGCCTAACGGCCTTGGCTTATTTCAACTTCACTCAATACAGGCACTTCGACTTGAATAAAGCCCGTAGGGCTGATATTATGGTAGAATGATTGATTAAAAATGGAATATCGCCGCGACGTATCGCAAAATAGTAGTATTAAAGGAATTATCGGCGAAACGGTAAGAGTTTAACTTGATTTGATTTATACATATCATTTTTATTCATTTTGTTAACAAACATAAACCTTCAGTTATGAAGTAGTTAAACAAAACGAACAAAAACAGGTTCAATGTGGAATGAACAAAGCACAGCCAATTGATACTATAATTTTCAACACTACCACCTAAACCCTGCCACAAGAATATCATCCAATTGATTGGTTTTATGTTGCATCCAGTCGTAGAGCTCTCTTTGCATCAGGTATTTTTGTTTTTGCATGGTTTTATCGTGTAGGGCCAAAAGTAATTCACGAAAATGCTTTTTGCCGTATTTTTTCCCGGTATCGCCCTGAAACTGATCACGGAAACCATCTGAGAAAAGATAAAAAACATCATTTTTTTGTAATGATATTTGTTTGTTAGTAAATGGTTTTTCATCGTGGTACACAGAAATGGGCTGCCTGTCGGGTTTGAATTCTGTCATTTTACCATCCCGAATCAGAATCAAAGGGTTATTGGCACCTGAAAATGTGAGTGTACTTGTATCGAGGTTGATATCAACAAAGGCAATATCCATTCCATCGCGGGATTCGCGAACATCTCCGGTTTGGTGCAGAGACCGTTTAACCTTTCTCCTGAGCCCTTCGAGCACTTGATTGGGTTCTGTTATGTGCGGCTGCCTTGCCATTTCATTCAGGTAGGAAATACCCAGCATGCTCATCATGGCGCCCGGCACGCCGTGTCCGGTGCAGTCTGCAACGGCCAGTAGAATATGATTATGGACTTTTTCGAACCAGTAAAAATCGCCGCTAACAATTTCAAGCGGTTCGTACAGTACAAAATGATCGGAAATATGCTCCTGAATATAATCGCTCAATGGAAACAAGGCTGTTTGTATCCTGCGTGCATAGCGTATGCTGTCGGTAATTTTATTGTGGCTGCTCTCAATTTCATCTTTTTGTCGCGATACCTCAGACATAAGTTGATGCATCTCTTCATTTTTCTCCTCAATTTCAGCTTTTTGCAATGATAATTGCTGGTTTGCTCTGTGTTTTTGCCTGCTATGGCGAACCGCCAGAACAACAATAAGCAGTACAAAAATAAATGCCCCGATAAAGGTATTTCGAATATTTCTCTCTTTGGCCATTGCCCGTTGGCGTTTCAATTCTATAACTCTTTCCCGGGTTTCGCGTTGCTGCTTTTCTTTATCGTACTGATATTGCATTTGCAACTGGGTTACTTCTTTGGTATTATCGGCACTTAGGAGAGAATCGTTCATTTTGGTGTAAAGAGACAAATATTTGTAAGCATTTTTGTACCTGTGAAGTTTGGCACTGGTTTCATGCAGCACGGCTGCCGACTCACGAATAATATCGACCTGCCCCAAATCATTGGCTATTTTTAGCGCCTTTTGGGAAAAGCCCGAAGACTTTTGGTATTGTCCTTCATCGGCATAAAATCTGGACAAACCCAGATACGTTTTTGCAAGAGATTCATCTGCACCCGCCTCTTCTGCCAGTTTCAATGCCCTTAGGTAATAAATACGTGCGCTATCGTTTACATTTAGCTTGCTAAAAACCTCTGCTTTGCCGCGGAAGCAATCCACAAGTAATAATTTATCTTTTATTTTTTTTATGATGGGTTTTGCCTCATTGTAATAACTCAGTGATTTTTGTAAACTATCTTGTTTTAAGTACAGTTCACCAATATTATTCAAAGCATTGGCGATATTCGACCTACTATTCATCTCACGCGCAATCTTCAGGCTTTTTTTCAGGTATTTGATGGTTTCCGGATAATCCTTCAGTGTATAATAAACGATAGCAATATTGTTGTAAATAACGGCTTTTGCACCTTTATAACCTGTCTCATCGGCTACTTGAAGTGTCAGCAGGTAGTAATCAAGCGCTTTGGGATTATTGCCGCGGTCGCCGTAAATATTCGCCAAATTGTTGTAAGCTATTAACAATTGTCGTTTATCATTCAACTCTTTTGCTATTTCAACAATTCGATTGAAATAGTGAATGGCTGTATCTAATTCTCCCTTTCTTTTTAACGAAGAAGCAATTATATTGGCTAAATTTGCCTCGCTTTCAAGATTATTATAAGATTTACTTATTTTAATTCCTTTTTGAGCATATTCTACAGCCCTGTTAAGCTGTGCTAAATAATAGTTTGATACGGCCAGTTTCTGGTAAATATATTGCAAATCACGCTTTCCTTTGTCGGAAAAATGGGTAAGGTATTCTTCCAGATACAAATTAAGTGTATCGTATTGATCATAAACTATACATAATTCGCCAAGGTTTTCATACAATCGAAATGCAAGCGGCTGATTATCTAATTTCAACGCACTTTTACGCGCACTTCTTAAAATCGTTAGGGCTGTATCGAAGCGGTTATGTTTCCGGTAATAATAAGAATAAAAAATTTTACTGCCTACAACTCCACTTTCATAGCCTATTTCCGATGAAAGTTGTTCTGCTTCTTTAACAAGCTCAAGCATTTTTTCTTGCGCACTGTCTTTATATGTAACGGCAATATCCTGTAAAATATCAATATATAAAGTATCCGTTTTATCGTATTTTCTTAATTCATTCCTAAGACTGTCTCGCACTTCTTCCTGCCCAAACAGAGACAATGAAAAAACAATT
This sequence comes from uncultured Bacteroidales bacterium, assembly GCA_964413185.1. Lineage (GTDB taxonomy): Bacteria > Bacteroidota > Bacteroidia > Bacteroidales > Salinivirgaceae > Salinivirga. The sequence goes on along the minus strand of CAYPSX010000051.1, from coordinate 17,181 downwards.
GATAATATGATAATTGTGATATACTTCATTCCGCCCAAATAAATTTACCCCAATAAATGTACGAAATTTTATGGACGTTTAATAATACAATTGTGAAAACAGGTATTTTTACGCTACTTCGCAACAATGAATATAAACTATTCTGCCATAAAATGCTTGTCTTCCTTAATTGATATTATGCGAATTCGGGCGAATTTCCAACTCTGTGAAGATGTATCCGGTTTAACCTGACAATAATGCCTGTACAAATCAAGTGCTTCATCTTTCTTATTGGTGTATAAATCATAAATCATGGCCATCCGAAGATAGTTTTGCGGTGAAGGATGCATGGCAAGGGCTTTTTTCTGCTCAACTTGAGCTTGGTTTGCGTGTTTTTTGCTCAATTTATGCATGTTTCGTCGCTCGAACTTGTCTGCTATGCGCTTTTGGGTTTCTGCGGTTTCGCCCAGAATGCCTGAAATAAAAATGCTGTCGTAATACTTTTTGTATGTTTTTTCCAGCAAAGCAATGGATTCCTCATTGGCCATCATTCTTGCATGAGCGAAACTCATCATGTAATAAAGTGAGTTATTTTCTTCAATACCGGGCAACTCACTTAGTTGATAATAAGCGGTTGAGTAATCTTTGGCATAAAAAGCGGCCATACCGAGAAACCGGCGGGTAAAATCAGTGGAATCGCCTAAATCAAAAGCCTCGCGTAACATTATGCCGGCATCGATATAGTTTTTCTGATAAAACAATAAGTAACCGCCCATTTTATGCAAATAGGCATTGGTTGAATCGGTTTTTATTTTGGCTGAAATATCTCGAAAAATGGTATCGTTCCATGTGTGCGATGATGCTGTATAAGCCAATTGCCTGAGATACGAGTCCCGGTAATGATTGTGGAATAATTTGCGCCAAATTTCCAGTGCGGTAATGGTATCGTTGACGTTCAATAAGTTAAGCGCCTTAACATGTTGAGCCTTGTGAAATTGCGCGTATGATCGGGTAATTGTATCGCACCAAAAAATTGATTTTTTATAGTTTTTTAATGCATTTTCAGTCTGTGCCAAAATCCACCAATTTCGCAGTTGGCCGGGCAGCAGAGAGTCCATTTTGCGGGTTATTTTTAACACATCTTTATGCCGGTTCTGTGCACGATATATTTTTTGCAACCCGTTTAACGCCTCGTAATTCGCGGAATCAGCCCTAAGTACATGTTGCCAGGCTTTTTCTGCAATATTTTCCATGTACTGAAATTGCGCAGATCTGGCCAGGTACTGCCATGCTGTTTGGTCAGTTGAGTCAGCTTTAATTGCTGTTTTTGCTTCGCTGTATACTTGAGTGTACAGGTAATTTGATAGTAAACTATCGTAATGACTTGCTTTTTGAGAAAAAGAGATAATGGGTAAAAGAGATAAAATGATAATGAACGTACGCATTAAATCTAGTTTAATTTAAAATTAATGGGAATATTGTAATAAACATTAACGGCTTCTCCATCTTGTTTTCCCGGGAGCCAGTCCGGCATGTTCTCAACCACACGGAGAGCTTCTTCATTCAACAATGGATATTCGCCTCTTAAAACTTTTGCGTTGGATACTTCGCCAGCCTTATTCACCATAAACCGAACAAAGACCTTCCCTTCAAGTCCTTGCTCTTTGGCCTCTTCGGGATATTTAACGTTGGTTCTTATGTACTCAAAAAGAGCCTGGTTCCCTCCAATATATTCGGGCATTTCGTCAACAACCATAAAAATGGGTTCGCCATCAGCTTTTTCTACTGTACCATCTTCATTGGTTGCTTTTTTTGCTGTTATCTCCTGTACTTCTGTTTGTGGTTCTTCATCCGGCGTGCAGGCGAAAACCAACACTAAAAGTGCTGCTACAGGTATCATAAATAATACCTTTAGCATGTTCGATTTGGGTGATTTGATACGTGTCATCATTTTAAACCTCCTTTTAATAAATGAAACATTAAAAAAACTAAAACTGCCGGGCAAATGCCCAACTGCCTGTTGAAAAACAGATTGCCTGTACCGGGTGGGATCCACACCCTGTTGCAGAACCTGCTCATCGGCCAGGTATTCATGTATTTCGCGAAACGATTCGCGGTAAAGCCATGCAAACGGATTGAACCATTGCAATGCAGATACTATCCCTGAAAATAACAGGTCAAGCGTGTGCTTTTGCTTCACATGAACTTTCTCGTGATCTATTATGTGTTTGTATTCCGGGTTTCCATAAATATCGGGACTGACAAAAATATAATGCAGGAAGGAAAACGGTTGCCTGAACCGGGAATTGACAACAAATGTTGCGCCACCGTCCTTTTTCAGCGTACTGTGCTTTATTATAAAAAATGTTTGAACAAGTCCGTATATCAATACACCTGAAAACAAAACTGATCCCAAAAAAATCAAAAAGGGTATCCATGCAAAAGATTGTATGGCTTCTATTGTTTTTACTTCCACCTGCTGTGCACGAATAACAACTGTATCCAGCAAAAAAACAGGTATTGCCTGTGTATCTCCTGTTGAAATGAACAAATCAAATAATGGCACAACAAGACTGACTAACAATGTTACCTGTAAGTACAGACGATTTATTTTGAAGAAAGTCTCTTTTCGCAGAAAAAGCTGATAAATTGCATAAAAAAACATTACACAAACCGACGATTCGATCAAATATATTATCCAATTTTCCATTATTCCTATCTTTTTGTAAACAAATTACTTTTCGGCTCGTTTGCGATCAATTTCATGTTCAAGCATTTGTTTGAGCTCTTCCATTTCTTTTAGTGAAAGGCTTTCATCTTTTGCAAAAAACGAAACCAGGTTTTTCATGGAGTTACTGAAATAATTTTTCAGAAAACCATTAACAAACCCTTTTGTATAAGCTTTTTTACTCACTTTTGGAAAATACCGGTGTGTTTTTCCAAACGCTTCGTGGCCAACAAAACCTTTCCTTTGCAATATTCTTACAATGGTTGATACCGTATTGTAAGCAGGCTTTGGCTCCGGCATTTCGGCAATAATTTCTTTTACAAAGGCATGCTCCAACTTCCAAAGTTGTTGCATTACCTGCTCTTCAGCTTTTGTTAGTTCGTTCATATTTGTATTGCGTACGTTCACTATCTTTATCTCTAACGCAAATATATAACTAATATTTTAGTTTTACAACTAAATGTTTAGTTTTTTATTCGTGTTTTCTTAAAAATCACTAAAAAAAATATAATTTTCTCTTACGAGATGTCTTAAAAAGAAACAGGTATAGGTAATTAAATTGAAAAAAATGCATTAGATATTGTATAACATACAAAAAATAAATTGCAAAATATAGTTTGGCTGTACTTTTGCATCTTCAATATTAAACAAAAAATTAGCTTTCACAGTGTAACCAAAATTACCGGAATTTCGTCAAATAAGAAAAGAAGGATAACCTTCCCTTACAGTTAAAAACGAAAAAACACAAGTATAAAAAGACCCATAACCCTACTTTCCCATAACACTTAACTTTGAACCGGCCTTAGTAGGGGGCCGGTTTTTTTATCGTAACTCTAAGAACCCTTTCAACATCTTCATTAACTTTATACAGCCTGCTCATAGCCACATAAGGCAACCAAACAATATTTTCCTGATCGCATAAAACCGGATAGGCATTTTTTGCAGAAGACATTACTTTTTTATCGGTTAGTATTTTTTTTATTTTTTTTGATCCTGCCATACCAAGTGGCTGAATCTTATCCCCGGCTTGCCAGACTCTAATTGTTAATGGAAGTATTAATTCATCTGCATTAAGCCAAATTTCATCATCTTGCCTGGGGAAAGCATCGGCTTCGGTAATGCTTAGCTCCTCAAAATAAAATTGATAAGCGCCAAAGATAATTGTCGCCGGGAAAGAATTAATTATTGCGGGTACGGGAATTTCGCTGTCATTTTTTGAAAGAAACAAAGCATTGCGCTCACGATAAAGCTTGTATGCATTTTCACTCACTACTGCCCCGGGTTGTGCTCCAACAATATCATTAAGCTGCGTTGATGTGAAATGCATGGATTTACCCGAACAATAGTCCAACAAAAAGTCGATAAAAATATCTTTTGTATGATTTTGCGGAATTTGAATAAGTGTTCCGTTTGCATGTTTTTCTACAAGGGTTTTCTCCATTATGCCAAATTGTTCTTCCATAAATAAATTAACTCCCTGCAGATTTTTCATATTGGCTTGCATGGTTTCCAAAATGGAAGGGTTCAATTCTTTAAACACGGGGATTATTTTGTGCCTGACAAAGTTTCTTTTTAAACGGGTGTCGTCATTTGTATGGTCGTTGCGGAACGGTATGGCATTACTTTCGGCAAAAGCATCAATATCATTTCTCCAGGCAAACAAAAGTGGCCGTGCAATGGCTCCATTTTTCGGTTTCATGCCTGCCAGGCCTTTTAAACCGGTTCCCCGGGCCAGGTTCAGGAAAAATGTTTCTACCTGATCGTTCAAATGGTGCGCTATAGCGATGTATTGCGCCATGTGTTTATTTTTCAACTCCTTAAACCACGTGTATCGCAAATCACGTGCAGCCATTTCAATGGAAATTTGGTTTTCCTGCGCGTACGTTCTCGTTTCAAAATGTTTTATAAAAAGCTCGATACTGTTTTTACGACACCATTCTTCCACTAAAAATTGATCTGCATCGGAATGTTTATCGCGCAAATGAAAATTGCAGTGTGCAGCAATAAAATCGTACCCGCAATTTCGCATTAATGCAGCCAGCACCATGCTATCTTTACCGCCGCTAAGGCCAAGAATCCCTTTTTCATTTTTATCGAATAAATTTTCGTCTGCGATGAATTTTTCAAATCGTACTTCCAGGTCTTTTTGCATGATATTCTTGTATAAATTGATGTTTTGCAGTTTCAATGAAACCGTTGAATAAAACTACATGATTATACGGTTATTTACCACTTACGCAAACCGATTTTCTTCATTAGCCCCGCCCCTAAAGGGTGCGAAGAAAATCGATTTGCTCCCTTTAAGGGTTTGAGCCAACAAATTGATTTTCAATGCACCCTTTAGTTCACTTGTAAATTACCGCCTAATCATATAAAACCAACAGCAAGTTAATAAGGAAATTTGAAAGTAAAGAAAGATTGCCCTGATTATGCGGGGTTTCGACAAACTAAATTCGATAAACTCCGTATACTTTAATAAAAAGGAGGTCATTATGATTAGTTTTATTTGTCCACATTGCAAAGCGAACCTTGATGTTTGCGATCACATTATTTTTGGTGCTGAGAAAAAAGATGGCAAAAAAGGGTTAATTCTGTTAAATCCTGAACTGGGAAATTACAATGCAGTTTACCATGAAAACTTTGAGCCCAATGAAGGTGAAAAAGTAGAATTTCACTGCCCTGCATGCCACAAAAGCTTAACATCTGATAAGGCTGATGATTTGGCCAAGGTTCAGATGGTCGATAAAGACGGCAATTCGTTTGAAATTCATTTTTCGAGGATCAAAGGCGAAAAAAGTACGTACAAAATTGTAGGCGAGTCGATGGAGCTTTACGGCGATCATTCGAAAAAATACATTAACTACTTCAACTTAAGCATGATGACCTAATAAAAAAATAGTTCAACGTAAGAAGAGCATTTTTGTTGATTCGTTTATAAATGAGCAAAAGGAAACGGGTTTTGTCCAATATCGAATTCACTTAAAAGAATAAATTATCAAAAAACGGAAATAATGTATTCCGTTTTTTTTGTTAGGTAAGACATCCGCATTACTCAATTGACTTAGTTATCTGTTTTATTATTTTACTCTGCCACAGCCAACTTATAAATCTCACTAAACATATCTGCTGCAACAGGAATAATATCTTCGGGAAAGTCGTAATCGGGATTGTGCAGTTGCGGATGATTTTCACCGGAGCCGATACCAAACAGTGCACCCGCGCTTTTCAGGGTAAAATGGGCGAAATCTTCGGACCAACGAAACGTTTCATCTTTTTCAACAACCTCCAACCCCAGATTTTTTGCAGCCTTACGAACGATATCAACGCATTCATCGTCGTTTTCGGTTGCCGGGAAATACTCCTGATAGCTTACATCGGCTTTAAGTCTATATTTTTTTTCGGCTTGCTTTACATATTCTTCTGTTTTGGCGCATAATTTTTCTAAATCATCATTATCAAATGAGCGCAAAGTTGCACGAACTTCGCCGTAACCCGGCGTTGTACCAAAGGCTATTTCGCCAATTAGCGTGTGAATAACGGTTGTAAGTGTAAAATCGTTGAATTGATGTTCTGAGGGAAGCTTTTCTATGGCCCGAATGAGATCGGAAACGGCCATTGCCGGACTGATGCCACGCTCGGGATGCCCGGCGTGTGATGTTTTTCCGTGTAATTTAATGGTTACTCCGATTGAAGCGGCAGAAAAAGCATTGTTTCGCACGATGATGCTGCTAAGCGGAAACCCGGGTAAATTATGAAATGCGAATACTTTATCGGGGTTAAAATCCTGCATTGCCGGGTCTTTTAGCCAAATATCTGCACCTTCGCCTGTTTCTTCTGCTCCCTGAAAAATGAGATTCACGGGGCTTTGCTGTATTTCTTTTACTTTATGGGCAAATGCCAGCATTGATGTAGCATGTCCGTCGTGGCCACACTTGTGTCCCACTCCATCGGTTTTACTTTTATACTCGAAATCGTTAATTTCCTGAATGGGCAGTGCATCAATGTCGGTTCGAAAAGCAATGATGGGGGCATTGGTTTCGTGATTATAATTGACCAAAAAACCATGTCCGTTTTCTTGTGCAATAATTTCCGAAGGATTGGTTTCCCCGACTTTTTTTTGTAAGAATTTTGATGTTTCTTTTTCGTGATGCGAAAGTTCGGGGTTCTGATGCAGATATCTTCTAATTTCAATGAGTTTATCTAAATCCATTTTTTATGGTAAAGATAATAATTGTTGCGAAACCAGCCCGGGATAAAAGTCGAAAGCCTCTGGTTTAGCTCTTACCTTTTGGGTTTTAATGGTCTGTTTGTGTCAGGTTTCTTTTAGCTTTTTTAGTTCCTCTAAAGCCCTGTCGCGCTGACGGATTACAATTACCAGGGAAATAATCAGCGCAATAATGATTAGTGAGCCAAATACTGTGAGAAAAATAAGGAGGTTATCCAGCTTTGATTCACTACGATCTTTCTCAAAGTTTTTAACCATATCTGTTCCGACTGTATCTTTCACCGCAATATATTTTTGGTAATATGTAAGGGCTTGCCTGGTATCGTTATTTCTAAAGTTCAGCTCATACATCATGCGATAGACTTGCGCCTTAAGGTCCTCATTGTCAAACTTCTCACCAATCTCAAGCGCCTTTTTCAAATACGTACGTGCCATTTCATATTCTGATTTAAAAACCAGTACTGCGCCGTAGTTGGCTGAAATATGCCCGTATAATAACGAATTATTGTTTTCTGAATTTTTTTCGGCTTTTTCGAGTATGTCTTTGGCTTTATTGTAGTTTTTCATTTCAATGAGTGTGCGGCCATAATTATTATATACAACAGCTACTCCGCTATTACCCAGATAGTGCTCATACATTTTCAGAGTTTTTTTGTAGTATCCGATGGCTTCATTAAGATTTCCCATCTCGTGATATGTTTTTGCCTGATGGTGCAACACCTCGGCCTGTCCGCTCTTATTGCCAAGTTTTTTGTATTGCTCCATGGCCAGAGCAAACTCACCAATGGCATCATTATATCTTTCTGCTAAACGATGTATAACACCAATTTCCTCGTGCGTAGAAGCCTGACGGCTCAAATGATTGATTTGATCAAATATTTTAAGGGCGAAGTTATAGTATTCGGTGGCTTTTGTGTATTTTTTTTGGTTTAGATAGGCCAAACCTATCTTTTTCATCATATTGGCAACCTTCTCTTTATCGCCAAGTCTGAAAAGCACTTTTAATGAGCGTTGAAAATATTGAATGGCTGTATTGTAATCTTTCTGGTTATAATGAATAATACCGATATAATTCAGTGCATTGGCTTTTGATCGCAAAAAATCACCGGCCTCCGAAATTTTCAGTGCTTCATCAAGTAAAGTCAAAGCTTTACCGGGCTCTGTTTCTATTATTTCTTTGGCCTGCCGGAGTAGTTGTTCAGCTTTTTCTTCAGACGATATATCATTATCAAACCCCCAAGCCGGCTGAAACATTAATAAAATTGGAAAAAGCAAAAAAGTGATGCTCTTCATGGTGTTCTCTTTTTTTCTGAAAATTAAGAAAAATTTATCAATTGAACAGAAAAAATCCTTGTTTATTATACATCAGCTATTCCCAAACAATACACATTCATGTCAGTGGCAGACTAAAAGCAAATACACTTCCGCTGCCGGGTGTACTTTCTACAAATATTCCACCTCCCATTTGCTCTACAAATTCTTTGCACAAAATAAGTCCAAGCCCTACTCCTTTTTCTTTGTTTGTTCCTTCGGTTGTGTAATGTGTGTTCAGATCAAATAGTTTATCTATTACATTCCTCTTCATACCAACACCTGTATCGCTTATTTTCACAATTGCTTCGCGGCTGCCTTTTTTGGCAGAAACGGAAATTTCGCCGCCCAATGGTGTAAACTTTATCGCATTTCCTGTGAGGTTCCGAAGAACAAATGATAACATGTGGTTGTCGGCTTTTATAACCAGCTCCGGATCAATTTGCAAATTAACATTCAATCGTTTTTGCTCAATGGTATTTAGCTGCAAATCGATCACTTCCCGGGTTGCATCGAGTAAATTGACCGGTTGTGGTGTGTAGGTTATTTTACCTTGTTGTGAGCGGCTCCATTCGAGCAAATTTTCTAATAAGCGGTAGGTTGATCTTGAAGCGTTGCTAATTTGTTCTGTTATTTCTTTACGCCGCTCCGGTTTCATATCTTCGCTCTTTGCAGAAAGTACTTCTGTGAGCGACACCAGGGCAGTAAAAGGGTTCTTCAGGTCATGCGCTATAATGGAAAAGAATTTATCTTTTGTGGCGTTTAACTGCTTCAATTCTTTCTGTGATTTTTGTAGCTTTTGATTAATATCTGATAGTTCATCATTTACAGTCTTTAACTTTTTGTTGGCTTTACTCTTAATCATAAACTGGTTGATCAGGAGCACAAGTACAATCAATAAACTTGCTGCAATTACGATTATCAGGTTTCTGGCATTTCGTTCTGCTTCAACTTTTAACTGGAAATATTTTTCTCTCTCCCGACGGGTCTTTTTAAGTCTTGATATTTCTTTTTCTTTTTGCTCGTTCTCATAAGCAATTTTCATTCTTGTTCTTTCTGCTTCATTCTGCATTTGAACTTTGGTAATGCGTTCTAATGTTTGATGATTGAACACAGAATCTTTCCATGCTGTATATTTTTCGTGGTAACGGAGGGCAGGCCCTTTGTTTCCTTTATACCTGGTGGCTTTATAAAGGGCGTAATAAATATCCCGAAGCAATTGAAAGTTGTCGAGTTTTTTGGCTGCCTCTAGCGAGTTGTTGAGAAAAGCCATTGCAGCGGCGGTGTTTTTTTTAGCTATAAAAACGTTGGCAATATCAAGCGCTGATTGAGCAAACCCAAAATTATCTTCAATTTTTTTTCTCAAATAATAAGCTTTTTTCAACCATTTCAAGGCTTCATCGTATTCTTTTTTTACCATAAAAAGATTTCCGATGTGATTTTGAGTTGCCGCATAACGTTTCTGATTATCAAGTTCTTTATAATTATTCAGTGCTTCCTGATAATATTCCAATGCTTTTTCATAATTGCCCATATTTTTATAAATCATTCCGATATTATTCATCAGTTTGGCAATTTGTGATTTATCGCCGGTAACTTCGCGATATCCCAGAGCACTGAGATAATAGTCAAGTGCATGGTCGTATTCTCCCTGTTTGTAATATACGCCTCCAATATAATTCAGTGAGATACTCGTTCTAATTTCATGACCCAGTATCTGATATATTTCCAGTGCCTGTGTGTAATATTCAAGTGCTGTTTCCGGCAGGTCTAGTTCTTTGTAAATACTTCCGACATTGAGTAATGATGATGCAATTTGCATCTGATCGCCATTTTGCCTCCTTATAACAAGTGCCCGCTGAAAATACTCGATGGCTTCGCCGTAATTACCCACAGATCGGTACAAGCCGCCGATATCATTTAAACTTGATGCCACCAGCGGCATATCATTCAAGTTTTGCCTTATTTCCAATGCCTTACGTAAATATTGGAGGCTCATTTCCATTTTCGACTCTTTTTTGTAGGTAAGGGCTATGTTAGTTAACGATTTAGAAACAGCAGAACTATCGGCTAATTCGCGGCGTAATGCCAGCGATTTTTCATAAAAGCTTCTGGCGGTATTGGTTTTGTTGTTTTGAAGATATGTATTCCCTATAAGTTGATATGTTGATGCTACCCATTTTTTTTCGTTGGTTTTTTGAAATAATTTGAGTGCTTTGTTGTAATAATAAATTGCGGAGTCGAAAGAGGACAGTTCGCGGGAGATTGTACCCAGGTTATTAAAGGTTTTCCCTACTTCCAAGGCATTGCCAAGCTGCTGGTATACAAGCAATGCATCGTTAAAGCTGTTGGCTGCATTTTTATATTGACTAAATTTCCAAAACAGTGATCCAATTTGCTTTTTGATGCTGGCGTACTTTTGTTTGTCTGCAACCGGACTCACTAAATTCAGTGCATTTTGAAAAGCATCATGCGATTTCCGAAAATTATTTTTGTCTTTTTGAATTTGAGCTATAGAAACCCAAAAGTCATACATTGCAGATGTATCAGCTGCTGCTTTTGCTAATTTCAGGCCTCGTTGAGCCATTACAAATGCAGAGTCACGGTTACGATTGTCATCTTCTAAATAATCTGTATAATAGGCTATTTTGTTGACATAGATAGAGGTATCAGGTGCGCTAAAACCTGAAAAAAAAGATAAAAACACAATTATACTCAAAAGAGCATATCGCTTAATCTTTTGCTTCATATTTTTTAATTAAATCAGATAATTCCTGTTGAATTTCCTGTTTATTGTTATTTATTTTCTCGACTAAATGCCCAAGATGCTCTGTTTTAGTATTATCCAGGGCTTCATCTTCAATTTGTTTGGCAACAGGTTTCAGTTGGCGTACTCCAAGATATGAAAAAGAATTTTTTATGGAATGGGCTACATTGCGCAGGGCTGCAAGCTCCTTCTTTTCCCATGCTCTTTTGAGTTGATCAATTTGGCCGGGTAGCGTTTGCTCATATAATTTGAGAATGTTCACCACCTTTTCCGGTTTGTCTTTATATAAATCAAAAATTTTGTCTGGGTGTACCAATTCATCTATTTGTAAATTATTATCTGCCAGGTCGCTGATTGACTGCTTATCTCCTCCCAAAAGAATTGCTTTTAAAACACTTCCGTCAACCGGTTTGCTCAAGACAAGTGTTACTCCAAGTTCCTCCAGATTTTTATTATGAACATTTGTCATACCTGAAATTGCAATGAGCTTACAATCCGGTTTTTTTTCAACTAAAGCAAAAAGTTCCTGCATTAGTTCTTCTCCCGATATGCCGGGCATTAATAAATCTGAAAACACAAACTGAAAGTCGTGTTGTTTCAGCATTCCAATGGCTTGTTCACCGGTATCGGCCCTTGCGATATGGGCGCCTTCAACCAATTGGTTGATTAATTCTTCCAGGTAAATTTGACTCACCCGGTCGTCATCAATTATTAAGATATGTGGTTCTTTATGTATCATAACAATAAATTTATGAATTTTTTTGCTATATTTCAAGCCCCATTACCAAAACATCGTCAATTTGCCGGTAATTCTCTTTCCATTTTTCAAAAAACAGTTCCATTTTCTTTTGCTGTTCTTTCATTTCAAACCTGGAAGTTTCGAGCAATAGTTTTTTAAAGTTTTTCGACATCAATTTACGTCCTTTTTTACCACCAAACTGGTCGACAAATCCATCGGAATACATATAGAGTTTATCGCCCTTTTCAAGTTTAATTTCGTGGTTTTTAAATTTATCCTCATCGTAAATATGTACGCCAATTGGCATTCTGTCGGGCTCATAAGTAATTAATTCGTTGTTTCGCATGATGATAAGCGGATTATTGGCTCCGGCAAAATCCAGCTTCATTTTTTCACGGTCGAGAATTATCAGGGCCACATCCATGCCATCGGAGTTGGAATCTTTATAACTTGTTTGGTGCAAATTGGTTTTTACTTTTTTTCTGAGAATTTCCAGCATTGTTGCGGCATCTTGCAGTGTTTCTGAAGCTATTATTTCATTCAACACCGAAATTCCCAACATGCTCATAAAGGCTCCGGGAACACCGTGGCCGGTACAATCGGCTGCTGCAATAACTGTATACTGCTTATAGCGCTGAAAATAATAAAAATCGCCACTTACAACATCGCGCGGTTTGAATAAAATAAAATGTTGTTTCAACAGTTTTTCCATTTGATCATCAGGTGGCAAAAGTGCGTTCTGTATACGTTTTGCATACAAAATGCTATCGGTAATTTTATCGTTTTGTTCCGAAATTTTATCGCGTTGTTGCTCAGCCAAATCACGTTGTGCCTCTATTTCGGCTTTTTGTTCTTCAATTTCGTAGTTTCTCAGGGCTAGTAGTTTGTTAGATTTTCTTTTTTGAATAAACGCGACAATCGCAACAAGGATTAAAACAAACAATAAAACAACTCCGCCAATTAAATAATTAATGCGCATGGCCTGTTGTTTTAACTCTGCGTCTTTTTTCTCGACTATCCTTTTACGTTTTTCTGCTTCGAAGCGAATTTGCATATCGGCTACTCTTCTAATGGATTCATCGAGTTGCAATTTTTTCTCTGCATCGTGAAACTCACGGTAATAACCCAGCGATTTTTTATGTTGCCCTCGTTTATCATAAATCTCTGACAATAAAAAGCAGCTCTCTTTTATAAGGTAATAATCTTCGAGTTCCCTGGCAACACTTTCGGCTTCTTGCAATAATTTCAGACTATTATTTGTTTTGTTTTGCTGCAAAAGCACCTGCCCCAAATTAAGTGCGCTATACCCGATTCCCTGCTGATGGTTGATTTTTCTTCGCAACTGCAAAGCATTGGCGAGGTAATGCGTGGCGGAGTCGAATTTTCCGGTTTTTTTATATAAATTACCGATATTATTCAGCATGGCTGCCACATTCCGCTGGTCATTAATGGAATCATACATCTGCATGGCTTTTTTGTAATTGACCAATGCAGAGTCAAAATTATCCAAACTTTTATACGCTAATGCAACATTGTTGTAAGCTCCGGCTACGTGCGTTTTGTTACCCACTTCTTTTCTTACCTCCAGAGCTTTTAAATAAGTGTCAAGCGCGTGGTGATAATTACCTGCCGACCAGTAATCGCCTGCCAAAATACTAATTGCTACACCTGTTAACGGATTATTGCCAACTTCCCGGTAAAGCTCTAGTGATTGTTGATGATATTCTATTGCTTTTTCAATATTCCCGATGTCGCGATAAATGAGTCCTATATTTTTCAGTGTCGATGCCACCTGTTGCTTATTGTTCATCATTTCATACAATCGCTGGCTATTAAGATATTGGCGCAATGCTTCCTGATATTTTTTGGCTGCCCAATAGGTTCCGCCCAGCAGCAAATGTGTATACGCTTGCTTTTTGCGCGATTTTAGCTGGGCATATATGGTTAAGGCTTGCTTGTAATAATTTATCGCATCGGTATACAAATTTTGCTCTCGGGCAATTTTGCCCATGTTGGAGTAACTGTCGGCTATTTTCGATGAATCCTGAAGTTGATTTCTTATGTTGATAGATTTCCGGTACCACTTTGTCGCACTATCGTACTGGTTCAGGCGTAAAAATATACCTCCGAGGTGGTTGTACATATCGGCCATGCCGGTGGAATCTTGCGTGCGCTCTGCCAAATCAACTAATGAATGGGATATTTCCAGCGCCTTGTCGTATTGCGACAAATCGCGATAAACCAACGACAGGTAATAACTCGACGTTGTAATGCCGGAAGTATCGCCGATTTGTTTTCTCAGGCTGATGGCGCTATCGTACCATTTAACTGCTTCGGGGAATTTTCCAAAACGCCAGTGCAGGCTCCCCTGGTTATGCAAATAAGTCGATTGGTATTTCTTGCTGTTTACATATTTTAACGATTGTTCAAATGCATATTGCGCACTGTCGAAATTTCCTGCATCGCGGTACCTGAGCCCGATATTATTCCAAATTTGAAAGCGTTCAGCCGGCTTACGATTATCGACCAATTGCAATAAGCTATCGATTGGATTTGCCTTAATTATAAGCGGGGCAAGTAATAATAAAAAAGCTGTAAAAAAACGAAATATCATAATTGCGCAATTTTCCCTAAAAATAAGAAAAAACTCGCCATCAGAAAAAAAACTCGCCACAATAGTCGCCAAAGTTTATGTGTAACTATTTATTTTCATCTTCTTCAACCTTTGTTACACGCGCATTTATTTTGCCGTCAAAGAAAGCTACACGAATATTATCATTTACCTGAATTTGGGCAGACTTGGTAATTCGCTTACCCTCCCTGGTTACATAGCCATAACCATTTTTGAGCATTTTTTGGGGATTGTTGTAAGCCGCTTTTTCCTGTAAAATTGCAAGTTTGTGGTCTTCCCGTGAAAGAAATTGGCTTTTAACGTTGCGTAAATTACTTTGATGTGCGCCAAGCTTCATCAAATTACGGTTTAATTGCCACTTAACTGCATTTTGGGTTGTGTTGAGTTGTTGTAACAAATCGGTATCGCGACTTTGCACAAAACCATGTACTACGTGTGAAAGTTGCCGGGTTTGATGTGAAAGTTTATTAACCTTCTTCGAAATATAGCCGCCTGCAGCAGCTTTAAATCCATGTTGTAAATTATTTAATATTAATGCTGATTTGTCAAGTCTTCCTTGTGTTAAAACCTGAAGTTGCGAAGCCATATTGTTTAAATAATCTTCAAACCGCTCCATTTGTTCCTCAAGGAAAACAGCCACTGCAGTAGGTGTTTTAAACTTTTGCCACGCCACAAGGTCGGTTACCGACTCATCGCGTTCATGTCCTATGCCTGTTAGCACTGGAAGTGGCGATTGCGAAACCATGAAAGCAATATCGTAATCGTCAAATGCAGCGAGTTCCGCTTTTGCTCCTCCACCACGGATAATCAGAATTGCATCAAACTCATTTTCTCGCAAATAAATATCATTGAGCGCCTGAACAACAGTTGATGATGTAGCATCGCCCTGCATCGAGGCTTTAAAAAGTTCGAAATAAAAGGTATATCCGTTCGAATTATTCTCTATTTGATTGATAAAATCGCCATACCCGGCTGCTGTATCGGAGGAAATAATTGCTAATCGTTGGGGCACAACGGCAAGTTCCAGGCCTTTATTCATTTCCAAAACGCCTTCTTCCTCAAGCCGGTTAATAATCTCAATCCGATGGCGCTCCTGCTCTCCCAGGGTATACGAGGGATCGATATCAACCACGTTTAACGACAAACCATAAAGCACATGATAATTGACCCGCACTCTCACGAGAACTTTCAGGCCACTTGTAAGTTCCTGCCCTGTAATACTTTCAAAATGACCTTTCACCAAACGGAATTGAAAAGCCCAAACGGTGGCTCTTTGTCTGGCTATTATTCGTTTGGTCAATTCATCGCGCTCAATAAAATCTATGTAACAATGGCCTTTCGAATTTACATTTAATTCACTTATCTCAGCCACCACCCAAAGCTCATCGGGAAAATTAGCTTCAATAATCTCCCTGAAGTAATTATTTAATTCGGTTAATGATAAAGTGTTATCCATCATTTAACAAAAATCTTTTTCGTTTCGTTTATGCCACCTCCTTTAATGTTCAGCAGCAAAACCTGGGAATCGATTCCCGATCCTAATCCATTTACCTGAACTTTAGTTACCCGCTTACGTTTTAAATCTACCTGCTGGCTGTGAAGTATGCGTCCAAAACTATCGAATATACGAACCTGACCATTAATTTGCTCAGGGGCATAGATGTACATAAATATTGTATGCTCATTATCTGAATAAGCCTGAACAATTTCTGCCTTATCGATATCTGTTGGAAGATATGCAGATTCATTCAACAAGAAATAAGCTGTTAAAAAATCGGGGATTCCGTGTCCCAAAAAATTATCGGGGTCATTTTTTTTTGAGGAGCTTTCCTGAATGGCGTTGAAAATTTCACGGGGCTTCTTTTCCGGGAAAGCCTGCCACAGACAAGCCGCAGCTCCGGCGACTAAGGGGCTGGCATAGGATGTTCCATGGCCATTGTAAACGATATCCGAAGAAATGTAGGGTGCATACTCTCCGCAAGCTACAACATTGGGTTTAAATTGATGACTTGTCAAACCGGTTGAACTAAAATAAGACAGCTCTCCGTTTATATCAACCGAACCAACGGCCAAAACATTCGGATGGTCAGCAGGAACACTAATGTACTGCCACGAATCGTTTCCATGATTTCCTGCGGAAACAACTACTAACATTCCTTTTTGAAATGCTATTCCGGCTGCACGACTAATAATTGCACTTTCGCCATCCAAATCATCGTATGTATGATTTTGCGCAGGCCAGTCAAAACGCGTATAACCGAGAGAAGAGTTTATTACATCGACGCCCAGACTATCGGCAAATTCTGCAGCAGCTACCCAATTGTATTCCTCTACCAAATATTCGGTTGAGCCGGTTTCTGACCTTATTAAAACATATTCTGCATTTGGGGCTGCACCCAGGTAATTATTACCCAAATTGCCGCACATAATTGACCCGACTGATGTGCCATGTGTGTGACCATAAAAAACGGTAATATCCTCTGCAAAGTTGGCGGTAGCAATAAGTCTGTTTTCATCAAAAAGATGCTGAAATGCTTCCATAGTATTTAGTCCGGTAAAACCAGCATCAATAATCGCAATACGAACATTCTCTCCAAAAAATCCAAAGTCGTGAAGCGCCCCAAGGTTAATTTGCTCCTGCACTTCTTTAGCATCAGGGTCTCCGGCAAAAAATAGCTGTTGCTCCAACTCAAATTTTGAATCACTTTGTTCTTTTGGGGATTTTTGGGAGGTTTTTTTTTTCTGAAACTCTTTCACGAAAGTAAACATCTCAACATCATCAACTTGATCCGCAGAAGCT
>CAYPSX010000050.1:5796-20616 GCA_964413185.1 uncultured Bacteroidales bacterium | reverse complement strand
TCTTCGAACAAATATACCCTAAAAATAGCTCCGCATGACCCAAAACATAAAATTTATACATGTAACTTACTGATTTTCAGTATCCGATTTTTAGGGCGTCGGTGTGGTGCACAAAACAGGATATACAATCAAAAAAACCTGTTTGAACAGCTGTTCAAACAGGTTTTTTAATCAATATATCTATTCAAAAAATTACTTATCAAGCAGTTCGACGCTTCGTTTAACGAATTTATTAAGGTCTTGTCCTTTAAGCATATTGTTGGCCAATAAACCAAGATCGATCAATTGTTTTACGAGTTTTTGCTCTTTAGCGAACGCTTGCAGTTTTTCTTCACGTTCTTTTTTAAGCTCATCGAGTTTATTTTGAACGTCGGTGCGTTTTTGTTTTTCTTCTTCGGTGAGATCTTCCTCTTTTTTGGCGGCGTATTTTGTAGAAATCTCATCGAACTCTTTTTGTACCGGCTCAATAGCTTCATCGGTTTCTTTAAGGTCATCGCCCACTTCTTCATCAATGCTTGATGCCAGGTTGACGATTAAATCGTGGTTACTATTGAGTACAAGATTGTAGCTATCAGGTAGTTGTCCGTACATACTCATTCCACCCTGCATTTCCGACATATCTTTCATGCGTCGCATGAACTCCGATTGTGTAATCATTACCGGCAATGCATTCTCGTCCAGATTTTCTACAGACACAATATAATTTGTATTTTCGGGCAAGCGGCTGCGGAAAACAGGTACAAGGTTATTTTGCTGATCAGCCGAAAGCTTAGACTCTTTTTTCACGTCTTTCTCAATGAGTTTATCGAGCACATCAGCGTCAACACGCTTAAATGAAGCGTCTTCCAAATCTGTTTCAAGTTTATTTACAAAATGCACATCGAGCTGACCGTCCATTTCGAGTACATCATACCCATTGTCTTTGGCTTCTTCGATAAAAGTGTACTGTGCTGTTTTGTCTGTTGTATAGAGATGTACAAGTTTTTTATCTTTATCGGTCTGATTTTCTTTTATAAGTTCTTTATACTCTTCGGAAGTGAAATATTTGCCATCGGTATTTTTGAAAAGCAAGAATTTCTTAGCACGTTCGGCAAATTTTTCGTCGGTGAGCATTCCGTATTGGATAAAAATTTTGAGGTCGTCCCATTTTTCTTCAAACTGCTTGCGATCATCTTTAAAGATTTCGTGCAACCTGTCGGCAACTTTTTTGGTAATGTGCGAAGAAATTTTCTTCACGTTGGAATCGCTTTGCAGGTAGCTACGGGAAACGTTTAACGGAATATCGGGAGAATCGATCACACCATGCAATAATGTCAAAAATTCCGGCACAATTCCTTCTACCGAATCGGTTACAAACACCTGGTTGCAATAAAGTTGAATCTTGTTCTTTTGTATTTCGATGTTATTGTGAATTTTCGGGAAATACAAAATACCTGTCAGGTTGAAAGGATAATCTACATTGAGGTGAATATGGAACAATGGATCTTCGCCCATTGGATAGAGCTCTTTGTAGAACTCTTTGTAATCTTTCTCTTCGAGATCGGCTGGTTTTTTTGTCCATGCCGGATCCGGATTGTTGATAATTTTATCCTTGTCGGTATCGACCATTTTATCTTCTTTCCACTCTTGCTCTTTTCCGAAAGCAATGGGAACGGGAAGAAATTTGGCATATTTTTCCAGCAACTCATTTATTTTGGCATCTTCTGCATATTCTTTAGATTCCTCATCGAGATGAATGACAATATCGGTTCCGCGTGATTCTTTTTCGATTTCTTCCATTTTGTACTCCGGGTTTCCTTCGCATGACCAGTGTACGGCTTTGGCATCTTTTTTATAAGATTTTGTAAAGATTTCTACTTTGGTAGAAACCATGAACAATGAGTAAAACCCAAGTCCGAAATGACCGATAATTGACTGTACATCGTCTTTGTATTTGTCGAGGAATTCGTTTGCACTGGAAAAGGCAATTTCGTTGATATACCTGTTCACCTCATCGGCAGTCATTCCAATCCCTCGGTCGCTGATGGTAATGGTTTTCTTTTTTGGATCGTTGCTAACGCGCACAGTAATGTCGCCGAGTTCATCTTCAAACTCACCCCGGCGGGCTAGTGCTTTTAACTTTTGGGTAGCATCAACTGCGTTTGAAACAGCTTCGCGAAGAAATATTTCATTGTCGGAATAGAGAAACTTTTTAATAATTGGAAAAATGTTCTCCGTGGTTACGCCTATGTTACCTTTTTGCATTTTTATATTTTTTTAGGTTATTTTCTGATGAGTTCATTCCAAGGAATATGCCACTCAGGAAAAAATGCCAATTCGTCACAAAACAAAAAAAAGGCTGTCGAAGTTGACAGCCCATTTGTATTGAATTGGTGTAGTTTTTAGCCTAAATAAGCTTTAAGCAGCTTGCTTCGGGAAGTATGGCGCAAGCGGCGAATTGCTTTTTCTTTAATTTGGCGTACTCTTTCACGGGTAAGGCCGAAGCGCTCACCTATTTCTTCGAGTGTCATTTCCTGACAACCAATACCAAAGAATAATTTAATGATATCGCGTTCACGTTCTGTAAGTGTTGCGAGTGCTCTGAGTATTTCGCGTCCGAGCGATTCGTTCATGAGCAAACCATCGGCTTTGGGGCTGTCCTGATTTTCGAGTACATCAAGCAGGCTGTTGTCTTCACCATCGACGAATGGTGCATCGACTGAAACGTGGCGTCCGGAAACTTTCAACGTATCGCTAACTTTTTCTTTTGGAATTTCAAGCTTATCAGCGAGTTCTTCCGGCGATGGTGTACGCTCGTTTTCTTGTTCGAACTTAGAAAAAGCCTTGTTGATTTTATTCAATGAACCAACCTGGTTCAGTGGCAACCTGACAATACGCGATTGTTCGGCAAGGGCTTGCAAAATTGATTGGCGAATCCACCAAACAGCATACGAGATAAACTTAAAACCACGGGTTTCATCAAATTTTTCGGCTGCTTTGATTAGTCCGAGGTTTCCCTCGTTAATAAGGTCTGGCAAGCTTAGTCCCTGGTTTTGATATTGCTTGGCAACAGAAACAACAAAACGCAAATTGGCGCGTGTCAATTTTTCAAGCGCGAGCCTGTCGCCCTTTTTAATTCGCTGTGCCAATTCAACTTCTTCTTCCACGGTAATGAGTTCCTCACGACCTATCTCCTGTAAATATTTGTCCAGGGATGCACTTTCACGATTCGTAATCGATTTTGTAATTTTTAATTGTCTCATATTATACCTTAGGTTTTACAGCTGACAAAAAAGGATTGCAAATTTACACTCTTTTAACATACAAAGCAAATAAACATGAACCCGATAATTGAAGTTCATGTTTATATTGTCAATTATCTAGCTTTTTTCATTGAATAAATGGTTGTGTGCCCTATGCTTACGCAGGTATGCCAAAAAGGTTTCGTATTTCGTTAGAATAATAATTTATAGTTAACTGTTCGTTTCAGAATTATCCCGGACTAAAGTATTTTTTTATTTTCCGAACGCATAATATGCTTTCATTCCGTTGGGGTAAATCCCTTCTACCATTACTCCGCCTTCGGTATGCTGGAGTACACTTCTGATATCGTCAAAATGCTCTATTCTCACGTTATTCATAGTCAATATAATAAAGCCTTCGTGCACACCTGCATTTTTTAGTTTACCAGATTTTAAAGCAACAATTTTCATACCATGTGAAACTTTTAGCTTTCTTTTTTCTTTTTCAGAAATCGGTTCGAATCGGGCGCCAAGAACTTCTACAGGGTCGCTTCCCTCTATAATCCGGGTACTGCCTTCGCTGTTTTGTAAGTCAACGTTCTTTTCAATTTTTTTATTGTTTCTTAACACAGTTATTGTTAATTTATCGCCAGGCCGGAACTTACTGAGTTGTTCCTGTAGCTGTGCAACATTTTTCACATCTTTATTGCCGACACTCAAAATAACGTCGCCGGGTTCAATTCCTGCATTATCGGCAGCTCCGCCTTTGGCAATTTTATCGATATAAACTCCGTTAAGCGTTTTAATATTATTTTCTTCGGCAAATGCTTCATTAAGGTCGTGTATTACCACACCCAACACCGCACGTTGCACTTCGCCATATTCAATTAAATCTTCTACAACTTTCATGGCTATGTTTACAGGAACCGCAAACGAATATCCGGTGAAGGAACCGGTTTTTGAGGCAATAGCCGTATTAATTCCAATCAACTCTCCTCTTCTGTTAACCAGGGCACCGCCACTATTTCCGGGATTAACGGCTGCATCTGTTTGTATGAATGCTTCAATGCCATAGTTTTCTCTCAATAGATTTATATTGCGGGCCTTGGCCGAAACAATGCCTGCCGTAACGGTTGATGTGAGGTTAAACGGGTTTCCGACAGCGAGCACCCACTCGCCTACCTGCACATCGTCTGAATTAGCGGGTTTGAGGTGGGGTAAACCTTCTTCATCAACTTTCAGCAAAGCAATATCTGTTCCCGGATCGGAACCAACGAGTTCTGCCTCGTATTCACGTTTATCGTTCAGAATTACTTTTATTTGTTGTGCATTATCGATTACATGATTATTTGTAACAATGTAGCCTTTATCCGAAATAATTACCCCCGAACCGCTGGATACAACGGGTTGGGCATTTCGCGGACTATTGCCATAGAAATAATCGAGAAAAGGATTGCCATAACTGTATTGCCTCACGTAAGCGGTCTTTACGTGTACCACCGCGTCGACCGAACGTTTTGCTGCTGTTACCATTTCATTTTCGAACCTTTGTACAGGGGAATAATTGGCAACAGCCGTTGTATTGTAATGGTTATCCGGATTTGAGTCGTTTTGAGTAACATGTTTTTGATACGTGTTTTCACTTGAATGCTTAAATAATTTTTGTGTAGTACTGTCTGCACTGGTATTTGACAGGGTAAAAATTCCAAGTACAACTATACCGCCCAGTATACCACTTATCAGGTTTAATATTATACTATTTTTTTTCATTATTGATAATATTTAAGTTATACATAATTTTTGTTTTGAATCATTCTGAAATTTGAATGATGAATTGTATTTTTTGTTTTATGTTTGTACGTATACAATTTATCAAATTTTATACAAACCCGCTGGTTTTAACCTAACTTTAACTTATGCATATTGATTTTTGCAAATACCATGGAGCTGGAAATGATTTCGTTATGGTCAATACTTTTCAAAATGACAGTTTCACCCTTCACTCTAAGGACATTGCGACAATTTGTCACAGAAGATTCGGGATTGGAGCCGATGGATTAATATTACTGGAAAAATCGGATGAGTATGATTTTCGTATGAAATATTACAATTCAGACGGGTTTGAAGGTACAATGTGCGGAAATGGAGGCAGGTGCGCAGTGAAATATGCAAAAGAACTGGGCTTAATTGAATCAGAAACAACTTTTGAAGCTGTTGATGGCATTCATGAGGCTATTTTTATTGACGAAGAAATTATAAAACTAAAGATGCAGGATGTAATAAAAACAGAGCCAACACCCTGGGGTTTATATATTGACACCGGTTCTCCACATGTTTTGGTTCAAACGGACAATTTAAAAACTTTTGATGCCTATAATGAAGGAAAAAAAATACGTTACAGTGAATATTTTTCTCCACATGGCACCAACGTTAATTTTTACGAAATTAAAAACAGCACAATACACATAAAAACGTATGAAAGAGGTGTTGAAAATGTTACATGGGCCTGCGGAACAGGCAGTATTGCCGCAGCTATTGGAGCTTATCAACAAGGGCTTGTCAACAATTCGACCGGAATAATTGTAGTATCACAAGGCGGAACATTAACGGTTGCATTTCAAAAAGAAAACAATAATTACAAAAATGTTTGGTTAAGTGGTCCGGCACAAAAAGTTTTCCGGGGTACAATCAATCTACTATAACCAATTTTAATAACATATAGTGCTGTATAGAAAAAACTTACAACAAAAAAACAAAAGGCAACCAAATATAAAACCTAAAAAAACACACATTGTATTTACGCTTATTGGAAAAAAATTTTCGTTTACTTGTAATATTTAATATCTTTATTCCACCTATAAAGTCAAAGTTATGACCATAGAGCAGGAAACAACTTTCAAAATTAACGATATACTCGATGCGAAAAACCTAAGTTATTTTTACCGGGGTGATTTGACACAGAGTATTACTGATGGGATTCTGGCGTTAACAGAAACAAACCTTACGAAAGCAAAGGAGCCCGTTAAAGTAAAAAAACGAGTTTACACAATACTTGTTGAGGGTCTTCAAAATATAACACGCCATCAGGATAGTGAAAGTGAACGAAAAAGCTTCTTTGGGATTGAGCAAAGTGGTGAATTTTATTACATTACGATGGCCAATATAATTCTGAACGAAAATATCCCCAAGCTTACAGAACAACTGGAGAAAATAAACAGTCTCGAGGCAGATGAGCTTAAGGATTACTACAAGCGAACATTAATGGAAAATGAGCTTTCGGAAAAAGGCGGTGCCGGTCTCGGGCTCATTGAAATGGCACGTAAGTCTCGTAATAAATTACAGTACAGCTTTAAGGAGCTTGATGAACAATGGTCATATTTCTACTTACGAACATATATTAAACATAATTTGCAAGACGTGGACTTCAGTAATACTCATCATCTGGATTTTGGAAATATCTTTGCACTTCACCAGCAATTGGACAAAGAAAATGTGCTCATTATTTTTAATGGCATATTTAACCAGGAAAGTTTAATAAACCTGCTCTCCATCATTGAAAGCCAAATGATGAGCCAACCAGCTCTGAAGAAAAAAGTTTTCAATATTATGGTTGAGTTACTACAAAATATTGTGAAGCACGGCATCAACCCAAATAATCTGGAAGGAAATCCCGGCTTATTTTATATTTCAAATTCGGAGGTTGGGTATAAACTTCATACAGGCAATTATATCAAAACAGAAGACATCGAAGATTTAAAACGCAAAATAGACCAGGTAAACCAACTAAACAAAAAGGAATTAAATGAATTTTATGACAAACGACTTTTTAACTTCCAAATAGATAACAGTAAAGAATCAGGACTGGGTTTAATCGAATTGAGGTTAAAAAGCAATAGTGAATTAGCGTATGCGTTTAAAAAAATAGATGAGCATACACATTTTTTTACTATTGAGATAACAATCAGAGATTAATGGATCCAATTATACTCGCACCGACCGAAGACACGCCTGAAGTTGTTCTCGATTCCGGAAAGAAAACGTTCCGGATTGCTAACCGCTCTTTACCTGAAAATGCGTTTGACTTTTACAAACCTATATATGAGTGGCTGGAAAAGGAAATGTTCAATATTGACTATAAAATTGAATTTCACTTTCAACTGGACTACTTTAATACGGCCTCAGCCAAACAAATAGGAAAGATTTTCAATTTGCTGGAGCAGGTAAAAAGCAAATTACTTGTAGTTTGGCATTATTATTCCGATGATTTGGACATGTACGAAAGCGGAAAAAGGTTTGCCAGACTAACCGGAATTGCATTTGATTTTATTGAAGAGGAGCCACCTGAAAAAGATGAAGAGGAATTCAAAATAATATATGAATAGTTATGATGCCAGTTTTATTTATCGAATCTACAAAAGACACTCCCCGCATTTTATTAGATGCTAAAAAAAACATATTCCAGATTACCGAAAAAAGCTTACCGGAAGATGCCATAGGTTTCTTTCAACCGGTTTTCGATTGGCTAAATCAATACATTGACCATCCGAATGAAGAAAGTACTTTCGAATTCTTTTTGGAGTATTTTTCCACTTCAACGGCCAAGCAACTCACAAAAATTATGTATTTGCTCGAGAAACTCTCAGAAAAATCAAAAGTAAAAATTGTGTGGAAGTACAGAAACGGTGATGTTGATATGTACAATGCAGGATTGCGGTACCAAAAAATGCTCAATGTAGATTTTGAAATTGTAAAAGAATTTTAATCACGATTTAAAACTTCAGACCCCATACAAGTATATCGTCTATCTGGCGGGTTGTGCTTTTCCATTTGTCGAAATTCTCTTCCAACATATTTTTTTGTTTGTGCATTTCCAGATCAACACCCCGCTCAATAATTGATTTAAACCTGTGGCGCATTAGTTTTTCCGACTCATCCTCATTAAACTGGTCTCGATAACCATCTGAAAACATGTAGAGCATGTCGTTTTTGTTTACTTTAAAACGGTGCAAATCAAAATCGGGCTGAATATCTTTCATATCGCTTCCGCCAATTGCAAACAAGCTTCCCTCTATTTCCAAAAGCTCATTATTATGATAAAAATATAAAAATTGATTGGCCATACTAAACGACAGCTCCTTGTTTTCATAATCGTATTGAATAATCGTCATGTCCATTCCATCTTGTTGAGAAGGCACGCCGGATTCCTGTCTGAGAACAGATTTTACTTTACGGTCGAGTTCTTTGAGTACGAGTGCAGGATTAACTATTTTTTCGCTTATCACGACCTCGTTAAGCAGTGTATTACCAATAGTAGCCATTAAAGCGCCCGGCACACCATGTCCGGTGCAGTCTGCTTCTACATAAAAAGCTTTATTTTCAACCTCACCATACCAATAAAAATCGCCGCTAACAATATCTCTTGGTCTAAAAAACACAAAACTACCCTGAAGGTGCGTTAGATAATCTTCTTCGTTGGGTAAAATGGCATATTGAATACGCTGTGCATAATTAATGCTATCGGTTGTAACCTGGTTGATATTTTCAAGTTCTGTATTCATGGCTTCGAGCTGCTCGCTTTGCACCATGAGCTCTTCTCGCTGCTGTGATATTTCTTCTTCGGCATATTTCAGGTCGTTAATATTGGTGGCAATAATGACAACTTTCTGTTCATCGCCTGAAA
This sequence comes from uncultured Bacteroidales bacterium, assembly GCA_964413185.1. Taxonomy (GTDB): domain Bacteria; phylum Bacteroidota; class Bacteroidia; order Bacteroidales; family Salinivirgaceae; genus Salinivirga. The sequence continues at coordinate 11,715 of CAYPSX010000050.1, read as the reverse complement.
TGGCATGCGAAAAACTAACTTGCAGCCAGTATCGTTGTCCTCTATCGTTTGTAACAAAAATCTCGGTTTGTATATTTTGTTTCCTTTCGGTGCTATCCAAAAATATATCCTGTATTTTGTCAAATCCTTCAAAATCGAAAAGTGATCGGGGCTTACCTTTTGATAACGGATTATAGCCTAATGTATATTGAAATGATTCATTAAGATAAATTATTTTGCCTTTATGGTCTGTTACGGCTACAAGGTTATCTGTTTCAAGGGTTAGTACCGATAAAAGCTCTTCATTGGAAATTCCTTTTGAAAAATTCGCCTGCCCTGCAGCGGGTATGGAACGAGGTTGAGCATATTTGCTTTTACGGTTTAACATTAACCAAAGCAATATAAAAAAACCGGCCCAGCCAATAGCCATGAGCGAATAGGTAATTAATTCCGGTATGTTTTCAATTAAAATTGTCATTAACATTTTACAAATATACAAAATACTTATAGCTATAATTTTGTTCCAATAACTAATACATCATCGACCTGATCCAGTGAACCCTTCCATTTATAAAATTTATCTCTGATTATTTCAAGTTGCTCATCCATAGTTTTTTGCTGCAATGAAAGAATAAGATTTCTGAAATTATTGGTCTTAAATTTCTTGCCTCTTTTCCCGCCAAATTGATCTATGTAACCATCTGAAAACATGTAAAGAAAATCATCGGGCTGCAGGTCAATTTCTTTTTTTGTAAATGGTATATTGATGTCTCTAAAAATACTTATAGGCATTTTATCGGGTTCCAGTTCAATTAACTGATCGTTTCTGAGAATATAGACGGCATTGTTTGCACCTGCATAGGTTAGTGTATTCCTGTCATGATCAATTTGAACCAGAGCGATATCCATTCCATCTTTGTTATCTCCTATTTTTTCAGATTGTTGAAGTGCGGTAATAATTTTTTCGCGCAATTGGTTAAGGACTTCATTTGGCTGAACACATTTTTCCGACACAACAATTTCATTCAAAAAGTTCAGTCCAATGAGGCTCATAAAGGCTCCCGGAACGCCATGACCGGTGCAATCGGCGACTGCCAGGAGGGAAATATTATCGTACCTGTAAGTCCAGAAAAAATCACCTGAAACAATATCCCGGGGCAAATCAAAAATAAAAGAATCGCTAAAAATGGCATCGAGAGATTTTTTTGAAGGAAACAGGGCATTTTGAATGCGTTGGGCATAAATTATAGAGTCTGTAATTTCTTGTTTTTGTAGCATTATTTCATCGCGCTGTTCAACGGCCATATCTCTTTGCTGACTAATCTCATCGCGTTGTTGTTCGATTTTTTGCTCGGCTTCTTTAAGTGCACTGATATCTGTATCGATTGTAATAAGTTTTGAGATATTGCCTTTTTCATCGAGAATGGGGGTTAATACAGTTTGTACCCAGAGCTCATCGCCGGTTTTGCATTTGTTTAAAGATTCGTAGATGATTGGTTTCTTATCGCCAAACCAAACATTGATCAGATCATTCATTTCAAAACTGGCGTATTTACCAATTTTTTCTTTTTCCGGCCTTGCCTGTAGTTCTTTGAGCGAATAACCGTACATACGCGTATACCCGTTATTGATCCATTTGTAGTAACCTTTGCTGTCCATAATAGCTACGGCATTATCGGTATGCTCGGCTACAACTGATAATTTTTCCAGCTCTTTGTTGGTTTCTGTGAGATATTCAGCTTGCTGTTCCAACTCTTCTTTCTGCTGTTGTACAGTCTCAATGGCTTGCTCTATGCGCTCCTGCAATCGTCTTTTCTCTGCACGAAGTCTTTTTACATAAAGCAGGATAAACAAATAAATGAGTAATCCTCCGGCAATTACGTAAAATATTATTGCCCAGGTTGTGAGGTAAAAAGGATTTGCAATGATAAAATCTAGTTTGGCCGAACCAATTATTTTTCCGTTGGCATCACGTGCCTTCACATCTAAAACATATTCGCCGCCGGGCAAATATGAGTAACTAATAAACGGATTAACATGCCAACTGCTCCATTCATTATCAATTCCTTTTAATTTGTGCGAAAACTTCAGGTCTTCGAGTGTTTGATATGCCGGACAAGCTATATTTAGCTTCAGGGAATTATGTGAAAATGGTATTTCGCCAAGTTTTAATTGGCTGCTTTTGTACTTTTTGAAATCAGGAAGGGGCATGAGCGAGTCTCCACCAAAAATAACCTTTCTGAAAGTCACCGGCACTTCGCTATATTGTTTGAACAGGTTGGCTGTATCAATTGCAATTAATTGATTGCGGCCACTCAGCCATACATTGCCATGTTCATCCTGATCTATTCCTTCGCTACCCATAAATGATAGTCGCTGAAAAGCTGAATGTTCAATTTTACGGTTTATTCTGTCGTAATACATTGCTCCCCTGTCCAGGCCGAACCACAATTTATTTTTTGTTGGCAAAACAGAATTTATGCTTACTGTATCAAAAATTTTGTTCTTATATAAATTGCCGTAAGGTAAGAAAGACTGTTTATTGGAACCGAAATACTTTAATCCGGCTTCGGTTGCAAGAAAAACGGTATCGTCCAGATAAAAAACCACATTGTTTGAATTATTGGTAACACCTTCTTTTTCATTTAGTTGCGATATTTTCCTGACAGAATATTCTGAGTTAAAATCGATTGTAAAAACACCATTAAAAGCGGTTGACACCCAAAGTTTTTTCGGTTCTTCGAAAGTGAGTTTCCTCACATTTTCCTGAAAATCGCTTAAAACATCTACTTTCCGGGTTACAATTCGGCCCTGTGAATTTTTAATGATCCGAAAAACATCTATACCCTTTGTGTGCCCCATCATATAAAGATTATTGGCAAAGGGTACTTTACAAACATCAAATGTTCCGTAAACATCTGCAATTCGTTGAACTTTCCGTGTTTTTGTGTTTAAAACCAGTAAGTTTCTAAGGCTCGATACCAACAAATAATCAGGATATTCTGCAAGTGGCTCAATATCCATATTAAAAATGTAATCTTTGGTAATAAGATTAACTTTATGCAGTTTATCTATTGTGCCTCTGTGTTTTTGGATAGAATAAAGCCCCTGAGTAGTGCCAACAAATATTTGTCCCTGGTAATATTTGACTGAAATAATTATGCCGTCGATGCCATTTAACTGATCAAAAAAACGAAACGGGTGGTTAAACCGGATGTAACTTAGTCCCATTTCACCACTAATCCATAATCCTCCATGACGGTCGATGTTTAAATGATATATGGCATCGCTTGTAAGGCCGGCTCCTTTGCGAAAGGCATTTGTAATGTTAAAATCCTCATCGGTTAAAACTATTCCATTTTTTAGTGTAGATAATATGTAATTGTTTTTATGATGGAGCCCAAAATATAATACCGACTTGCTTAAAACTCTGTTTAACTTTTCTCCTACAGATTTAATTACAAAATCTTGCCCTACACCACCGGCATTCACAGGATTAATTTGGTCTTTTTTAAGTTTGAGGGATGCTTTCCATGAGTATAACTCTAAGTCAGGATTAAAATAGTACAAACCCTTCTGTCGAATTCCGGCAAGAATTTCTCCACAGGCTCCTTTCATGAAAAAATAGGTTGTATATTGCTTTGGGAGCAAGCTGTTTTTAAAGATACGCAATGTATCGTTTTTCATGAGTCCAAAACCGGCATTTACATCATAAAAATAAATGGTATCGTTTATTACGGATGCGCGAAACTCTCCAAGTACTGGTGGGGCTACAACGAGGGTAAGTCGATTGTTTTCGAATTTATAAATATACTTGCGGCCGGTTACGAAATAAATTCCATTACTGGTTTTTAGTATGCGCCATACAGACTCAAAAGAAATATCATCTAACCTGGCACTGAGGGAGTAGTATATTAATCGCCCGTATTTATCAGGGTAGAAATAGCCAAATTCACGTGTACCGCCAACAAATATGCGACCGATAGAATCTGTTGCCAGTGACCTCAATGCACTGTTGTTGGGCAGTGAGTATGTTTTCCAACTAACACCATCGAACTCAAAAAGCTTAGAACTATTTGCAACGTACACAAATCCATTGGGAGCTTCAACCGACATCCAATTTTGCAAATCGGAGCTAAGTTGCGCAAGATCAAACTTTTCTATAAAAGGAAAACCCTTTTGCAATAGCGGGTTCGAAAAGGCTGGTTGCAAAAACATTACGAGCAATATGGTGAATCTCAGGTTCTTCAAGCTTTTTTCTTTAAAAGTAATAAAAATAGTCAACGACAGAAAGAGTTGCAAGCGATATTTCCTGGGTTTTCGGTTAATAACAAGCATTTACCAGTGAAACGCCAAATACTTACAACAACTGCTTTCGTTGTCAATTGTTTACAGGTAACTTTTCAAGGTTTTAATTTCTTTTTCCCAAAGGTCGTTGTCCGGTGTTTCCAGAATAAACGGGATACCATTCAATCGATCATCTTCCATGAGCCATTTAAAACTTTGGGAACCTACAAATCCCTCGCCTATTGAGGTATGGCGATCTACCCGGCTGCCCAGTTCTTTTTTTGCATCGTTCAAATGCATTCCTTTTAGGTACTGAAAGCCGATTGTATTGTCAAAATTTTGCCATAATTCTTTATAACCATCTGCAGTAGAGAAATCGTAGCCGGCTGCAAAACCGTGGCATGTATCTATGCAAACACCAACACGCGACTTATCTTCTACCATGTCGATAATTTCGGCAATTTGCTCAAAAGAATAACCTAAATTTGTTCCCTGACCTGCTGTGTTTTCAATTACTGCGGTTACACCTTGCGTTTTTTCAAGTGCAAAGTTGATGGATTCGGCATTTCGCTTCAGGCATTCCTTTTTGCTAATTTTATCAAGATGCGATCCCGGATGAAAATTCAACCGATCGATGCCCAGTTGCTCGCACCTTGTGAATTCATCCAAAAAGGCATTTCGCGATTTTTCCAGCCCCGCTTTATCAGGATGCCCTATATTGATAAGGTAACTATCGTGCGGTAATATCTGGTTTTTACCATATCCGTGCTTATCGCAATTCTCTTTGAACTTATGGATATTTTCTTCTGTGAGCGGTTTTGCTTTCCATTGCCGTTGGTTTTTTGTAAAAAGTGCAAATGCAGTTGCTCCAATTTTTGCAGCATTTTCCGGGGCATTTTCCACACCACCGGCAGCACTAACATGGGCTCCAATATACTTCATAGGTCGTTTTTTGCTAATTTTTCAATGTTTTTGTATTGCATAGATTTGGGATAATAAAGTTAGACACACAAAAACAATATGGTTGTAATTTTTTTTCATCAATTAAAGTGCCTTAATTTCTTCGATAAGTTTTTGTAATGAATCCTTTGCATTTCCAAAGAGCATTCTTGTTTTCTCTTTATAAAACAAGCTGTTTTCAATGGCGGCATAACCTTTACCCATACCTCGTTTCATCACAATTACATTTTTCGCCTGTCCGGCTCGGATAATTGGCATTCCGTAAATGGGACTCGAAGTATCGTCTTCTGCGGCAGGGTTCACCACATCATTGGCGCCAATAACTACAGCCACATCGGTCGATTGCATTTCTTCGCTGGCATCGCGCTCTTCGACAAGTTTTTCATAAGGCACATCAGCTTCAGCAAGCAACACGTTCATGTGTCCCGGCATACGCCCGGCAACGGAATGAATTGCGAATTTAACTTCTACTCCGTTGTTTTCCAATAATTTCGACATCTCATTAACTAAATGTTGAGCTTGTGCCACGGCCAGTCCATAACCGGGAATTATGTATACTTTTTTCGAATAATTAAGCAGTACAGCGGCATCGCTCAACGAAATTTCATTAACTGAACCACCTTTTGAATCACCGGCAGCGCCTCCACCACCAAAAGCGCCAATTATTACGTTGGTAAGCGAACGGTTCATGGC
>CAYPSX010000050.1:0-5786 GCA_964413185.1 uncultured Bacteroidales bacterium | reverse complement strand
AATCGTTCCGGCTGATCCAACTAAAATACCACCAGTAAGCATTACCTGATTATCGTAGAGGAAACCACCCATTGCTGCGGCAATACCTGTAAAAGAGTTCAACAAAGAGATAACCACGGGCATATCGGCTCCGCCAATTGGCATTACAAACGATATTCCGTACATAAGGCTAATACCCAGCATTAAATAAATAAGCGGCATTAATTCGGAAGGATTTACTTCGCCCCGTGTCATAATAAACACGATAAATCCGATAAGAACTGCAAGAAAAACAAGGTTCACTACGCGCAAAGCTGATGCGCGTATATCGCCAATTTTTCCGTCGAGCTTACCAAAAGCTACCATACTTCCGGCGAAAGAAACGCTACCAATCATCAAACCAAGCAATATGGCCAAAACTTCTCCGGTATGCATAGTTGCTGTTTCCGCTCCGCTGGCCAAATGTGGAAATTCCATCAGGGAAATAAGTGCTGCACTGGCTCCGCCCATTCCATTAAAAAATGAGACAAGCTGAGGCATTGCAGTCATTTTAACTTTCACTGCAATGGCCCAGCCAATAGCGGTCCCCACGACTATGGCAACAAGTATCCATCCGATATTTCCGATGGGTTTACCATCCATTTCATGTAGAGTAATGGTCGCAACAATGGCCATAACCATTCCTACGGCAGCCCACATATTGCCTTTTTTTGCAGTTTTTGGGCTACTGAGCATTTTCAGGCCAATAATAAACAAAACTGATGCGATCACATAAATAAGCTCCAATAGTGAATCGCCTAATGTAAACGATATATTTTCAGTGAGTTGAAATTCTTTATCCATTCTTTTGCATTTATTGAGTTAAAAATTGCAAAGCTTTCACTATTGCCTTTTCTTTTTCTTGTTGAACATCTCCAACATTCTGTCTGTAACTACAAAGCCGCCAACCACATTCAATGTTCCAAGCACTACCGCCAAAAAACCAAGAATAAGTGATGATGTGTTATCGGCATGACCCATAACAATTATTGCACCGATAATTACAACTCCATGAATGGCATTGGCTCCTGACATGAGAGGAGTATGCAATACGGCCGGGACATTTGAAATAACTTCAATGCCAAGAAATATGGATAAAACAATAATAAAAATAGCTTCGCGATTGGTATAAAAAAATTCAAGTGCCGCTTCCATAGTTTTAATTTTTATATGCCTTTTTAATTCGTTCGCTTACCAACTCTCCGTTGTGCGTTACGGTGCAACCTGCAATGATATCATCATCAAAATCGAGTTTTAAAGCGCTATTTTCATTGGTAAGAATTTCTAGAAAATTAACCACATTATTGCCAAACATTCGCGAGGAATCGATTGGCATAAGGGCAGGCAACAATGAGTTGCCTACGATGTGCACGCCATTATGATTTACAATTTTACCATCTTCTGTGAGCTCTGTATTGCCACCGCTTGACGAAGCAAGATCGATAATTACCGAACCGGGGGTCATTTTTTCAATGGAATCTCTTGTAACAAGTTTAGGAGCTTTTTTGCCGGGAATTTGTGCTGTTGTAATAATCACATCTGATTTAATGGCGTGCTCCTGTACTTTGGCTTGCTGGCGTTTTTTAAAATCTTCGGTTTGCTCAACAGCATAACCTCCCGCATTTTTGTCATCCTGCGCACCTTCAACTTCAATAAATCTACCGCCAAGTGACTGTACCTCTTCTTTTACAGCCGAACGAACATCGAACACCTCAACTACAGCGCCCAGTTTGCGGGCTGTTCCTATGGCTTGCAAACCGGCAACACCTGCGCCCAAAATCAACATTTTGGAGGGTTTAACGGTTCCGGCTGCCGACATGAACATCGGGAAAAAGCGTGGTACACGATTGGCAGCCTCCAAAACAGCTTTGTAACCCGAAACTGTAGCCATCGAAGAAAGAATATCCATAGCTTGTGCCCGGGATGTCCGTGGCAAATTGTCAAGGCTGAGCAGTGAAAGTTTTTTTGATGTAAAAATTTCAACTACTTCTCTATTTACCAGTGGATTGTAGACTCCCAAAACAACTTGTTCAGGGTTTAAGTAATCGGTTTCGCTATTGCGAATTGGATGTATAGACAAAATAAGGTCGGCATTTTTTAAAATATCGGTCCTGGCTGTTGCTTTCCCACCGCTTTTCTTATAATCATCATCGGTGGAATGAGCATTTTTACCAGCACCAGGCTCAAATAGTATTTCATGATTTTTTTTGACCAACTTTTGAACAGCCTCAGGTAACAGTGCTACCCTGGTTTCAAATTCCGGCTCTTTGAGTAACCCAATTTTCATTATTTTATTGATTTTAAAGCTATTGAATAATAACAGCTTGAATTCTAAATATATCTACATATTAAAATATTAAACACTGTTTGTATGAAATTGTTGATCAGAAATAATCATTTACCCAATTATCAATAAAACCAACAACAAACATTGCCGGGTTGCTGTTTGTATGAAAAATCATTCTCATGAAATATAACGGACATCAACAGTACAATCAACAGTCTCTAAATGATACCGATTTGGATTCCAATCCGATAAATGCATTAAAAATTTGGCTTGAAGATGCCAAACAAAAATGTGCGCATTATTCAGCATTCAATTTATCTACAGGTAATAGCAGCGGGCGCATAACTTCACGCATCGTGCTTTTAAAGGAGATTGACAAAGGAAGTCTTATCTTTTTTTCAAATTACAACAGTTTAAAAGGCAAACAAATAGCTGAAAACCCATTAGTTGCGGCAACATTTTTCTGGGGTGAAATGGAGCGGCAGGTTAGAATTGAGGGTGAGGTTAAAAAAGTCAGCGAAGAAAAGAGCCAGCAATATTTCAATTCGAGGCCGACTGCCTCGAAATGGGCTGCAATGGCGAGCAACCAGAGTGAGCCAATTGAGCATCGTGAAAATCTTGAAGCGAAATATGAAAAAATCAAACAGTCGGGCAAAACAAAACGACCTGAAAACTGGGGAGGCTATGCTATTGAGCCCCATTATTTTGAGTTTTGGCAGGGACGAGAAAGCCGTTTAAACGACCGGATTGTTTTTGAAAAAGTAGGTGATAGCTGGAAACGTTACCGGTTGCAACCGTAATTGGATACGGGATATTAGACTTTAGATATTGGATAGGTAGTGGGAATAACCTTTTTTCCATATTGTAGCTTGAAATTAACTGATAATAAAAGATTAATGCAATTCGTTAAGTAACGAAAATTCTAATCACATGAAACTCACATCTATTATTTTACTTCTATTTATTGCAATTTCCTGCGATAATAATGCTGACTTCTATATTGGAAAATGGGAACTCAACAAAGAAAATGGAGTTAGTACAAGAACACTATCTGCCGATAATAAATTTAGTTGGGACTTTATGGGCAATAAGATAATTGAAGATGTCGACTTCAATGTGGTTAGGATAAGTTCTAAAAAATACGATATAATATGTGGCCAAGGTAAAGACCGCATAAAAATGACAATGCAGAAGCTAAGTGATAATCAATGCATAGGCTGCACTTATAAATGCAATATTGATGAGAATATGATTGATGAAGTCTTTATAGCAAGAAAAAATCAGCACTCTCAAGAACCAATTCAAAAACCAGATAACGAAGTTATTATTTTACCAAAAGATTATGAAGGCGATTTTTTTGTTATTTACCAAAACACAGACGACAACCAACAGGATAACATAGAGATAAATAATAAAGGCATTGGCTTAAAACAAGGTGAGCCTGAGTTAAGACAATTATTCAATACAAACAGGACTTTCCGATTCAAAGGTCAGAAAAAGAAAATTACAATCGTTAATCCTAATGACAATCAAGATATTTTACGTGATAATAGTTTCAAAGGAGAAGAGGTTATTGTAGTACAAAAAGGATTTAATCAATCCGGGAGATCAAGTTGGAATAGAGAAAACAACGAAAACGTACCGAACAATTTGAATATTGAATATTTCGAAGTACAAAGGATGAAAAATACGTCCACTAACAGCGGCGTATAAAGTAAAGGCGGATTGTTGGTTTCGTGGGTTTGTGTTTTAATAAACATCGCCAAAATTGCGTTTTGGCGAGCGTGCATTACAATAGTTAGCAGGATGCTTTACAACCTCAGTTTCTTTTTCAACTCAGGCATTACAGCATCTTTGTGAATCATTATGCTCAAAGATTTGTATTTGAAGAAGGCTTCGGAAGCATAAAAATACCCACCGTGGTCATTGGATTCGCCCCAGGTATTTTTCACTTTGAAGAAAACTTTTCCGCCTTGATCTTTTGCGTAGCCTGTTATGTGCATGCCGTGGTCGTCTTGCGTGAGATAATTATCAAATGCTTCCTGGCGAACTTTTTGGGTTATTTTCTTTTCGGGAACCGGTTTTTCAAATTTATACATGCGGTTCTTGCGCTCTTTTTCGCTCATCGATTCCCATTTTTCTTTCTCGCTTCCGGCCATTTCCTGTATCTCAGTTTCCGGCACAATGGCAATGGCATTGCGGTTCGAAAATCCATCTTCACTCACATCTGATCCCCAAAGCAATGTATAACCTTTGTCGAGCGCAAAAACGGCCTGATCGTAAAATTCATTGAGCTTCACATTATAGACCTCGCCAAATGCCCAATTATCAGGAACTTCCATAATAAATTTTGTATAAAACGGATGATGGGTAAATGATGATATTTCTACATATTCATCGGGCACAATATTGAGATGTTTTTGAAAGTCTTTGGGTGTAAATTGCTTTCCATCAGTTTCAAAAGACTCCGGTTTATCGCCCAGGTATGCATCCAACACATTATCGAAAGCGTTGATCCAGGCGGTAGATAATTTGCGATTTTTATTTTCGATTACGGCATCAACAATGGCTTTCAGTACATTATCCATTTCTCCGTGCACATGTTTTTCTGTTCCGTAGTTTAAGCCGGAATAGGCTTGTTCGGGGACAATTCCGTAAAGCTTTATCATGTCCATTACATCGTTCGATTCTGCTCCCGGCCCAAAAGTTATGGCGCCGTGAAACCGCACATAGTCGATTGCGCGCTCGTGGTAATCGTGGCGGATGAGCCACATTTCGGCTAAATCGACTTCCCGATTTTGCATTCGCAAAATTTCACTTTCCAGGAATGAGATTCCGCTAAATGCCCAGCAGGTTCCTGATCGATATTGGTTTTTTATGGGGGTAACCGGCAAATCAACTACATTTGTTAATTCATAGCCACCCACAGTTACTTTTGTCGGTTGAGCAAATAAAATTGTTGCACAAAAGATAAAACACGGTAACAAAATCCTATGCATTGTTGATAAAATTAAATAAAGAACCCGACCAATTTGCCGGGTTAATAATGATTATTTTACTATTTGGTAACTAAATCTTTAAGCGATTTATATTTTTTATCGACATCGTCGACAACGCGTTTGAAAAGATCGTTAAAAAATGCATTCGTGGCTTCTTCGGCATTATTTAGCTCTTTAATAAAGTCGTCACGCGTTTTTCTCAAATCGCCCAATAATTCTTTTGACTTTTCTAAATTTGCATCAGAACCAACCTTCATGTACTGAAAAACATCCTCTTCCAATTTTTTGTATTCGCCTTTAATCTTCTTTTTGGCTTCCCTTTTGCTTGCCATATTTTTCTGTTTTTAGGTTTAAATAATAAGTATACGAAGATAAAGAAAATATTTTAGCAGATTACAAAAATCACTTTTACATCATGAAGATTTATTTTCCGTCAGTTTTTCAAAAATGCCCCGTAAAAAAGCTATTTACATAATATTAAG
>CAYPSX010000049.1:0-20869 GCA_964413185.1 uncultured Bacteroidales bacterium | reverse complement strand
CGACCAGCTCCACGATGTTGGGTCGTTAGTAGAAAGGTCGCTGAAGTTAATGCTTCCGCCTTCGGTAATTGTAGTTGTATTGGCTGAGAAGTTTGCAACCGGTGCATCAACTGGTTCTCCGCCAAAAACTACGTGGTAGTCTTCAACTTCGCCATAACTGAATGTTTCACAGGCTGTTTGTTCGCCATTGTATTTCATAGAAACGCGCATGCGAACGGTACCTGAGGCATTTGAAGGAACTGATATTGTTCCTGAAACAGCAGATTGCGACATTGAGCCTGCATCGAAAACTAATTCATCTGCATCAAAAACAGTATCGTTATTGTAGTCGATCCAAATTTTCCAATACTCATCGTATGAGCTGTCGGAGAATCCGGGTGTAAGATTGATATTGTACGATTGTCCGGGTGTTAGTTGTACTTCTTCTGACGTAAAATCTGTGTAACCTGCGCCACCCGATGCATTTGAGTATGAACCAATTTCAACTTTAGCAATCCATTCGTAGCTGGCATCGTTACCTTGTGAGGTACAGAAGGTAGCAGCTGGTGGCTGTGGTGCTGTTCCGCTAAGGGCTGCATAAGCATTTAGTCTTCCGCTTCCCAGTTGGCCATCATAACCAGAGTTTTGTGCACTGATATCGTCAGTATAAGTTTCCAGTCTGGTTCGAACTTCTTCAGGAGTGATGTTTCCTGCAAATTTAGAAACAATAAGTGCAGCTACACCTGAAACGTGTGGGCAAGCCATTGATGTACCAGACATTGTTTGGTATGAGTTTCCGGGTTTGCAACTTAAAATATCAGTTCCCGGAGCGGCAATGTCTATCCAGCTTCCATAGTTCGAGAAATATGATTTATTATCGTTGTGGTCTGTGGAGGCTACGGCAATAGCTGAAGCGTATTGTGCCGGCCATGTGCCTGCTCCGCTGCTAACGTTATCGTTTCCTGCTGCAAATACAACTACACCACCGTCCATTATGTTTGAACTACCTCCATTAGCAATAAAATAGTCAATGGCATCGTTAATCGATTGGCTTTCGCCTCCGCCTCCCCAGCTATTTTGTGAAATGTGAGCTCCCATATCGGCAGCATAAATGAATCCTTCATCGAAGCCAGCCTGGCCTGATGAACCGAATACTTCAATTGACATAAGACGTACACCATCATCGTTGCCTGTTCCACCGGCAACGCCTGCTACGCCTTTTCCATTGTTTGTTTCAGCAGCAACTGTTCCTCCCACATGCGTTCCGTGGTCGCCGGGTGTTATAGGTCCCTGGTTGTCGCCAAAGTTATATCCGTAGTAATCATCTACATATCCATTATTATCATCATCTACACCGTTATTTGGTATTTCACCGGTATTTACCCACATGTTTCCGGCAAGGTCTTCGTGATTGAAATCTACACCTTGATCCTGAATGGCAACAACTACTTCATTGTTCCCTGTTTCAATTTCCCATGCTTCGGGCAGGTCGATGTCAGCATCTGCTGTTCCGCCAGTTTGACCTGTGTTGTGATAATGCCACTGGTCACTGTATTGTGGATCGTTAGCTGTTGTGGTTAATGTTTTTCCATCGCTTGGTGCTTCCGGGTGCTTATCAACAAGGTTCATTTTAGCTACGGGTTCAGCGTGGATAACATTTGGTGCGTTTTTATACGCGTTTACAACTTGTTTTACATCTTTTTTTGAGCTAAACGAAATTTGGTACCACTGGTGTAGTCCAAATTCACGGTGACGTTCTTCGAATTTTCCAGCATAACGGAAAACTCTTTTGTATTCAGACGCTCCGAATTCCTGATTTTTCGCATCAATAGATTGGTTGCTGGTTACCACAAAGCTGTTGTTTTCGGCTTCAATTTTATTGATGCTGTGATTTTTTTGTTGGTGAAGTTGTTCGAGTTGCTTCACCATGGTGTTGTCAAATTTAACTTTAATTACACCATTGTAATTTCCATCGCTGTTTACTGTGCGGTTTTGCGCAAATAGAGCAATGGTTGAAATAAAGAAAGCAATCGTGAGAGTAAAAATTTTTGCATTCATAAGAAGTAAGTTTTAATTATAATTCCCCAAAATTTCGAAGCAAAGATGATGTTTGACAGGCCTGAATGCAAGTTTTTTCGACAAACAACGGATTCCTACCCACGAGTTACATTTTCCGTTTTTAATACCTTTTAATCTTAAATATAATTACGTTTAAATTAATGTTTATAAGTCAATAAGGATTAAATTTATAACTTAGGTAGATTTTATTGTTGTCTGATACACGATGTGTTATAAAAAGAAAAAAGGATAATCTTACCTTGATTATCCGTTTCTGCAATATTTTATAATTGGCTCTAATAGTATTTTTTAAATCCCAATTCTTTAAAAATGGGACTCTTTATTGTATCAACTTTAGCTGCTTTTTGATGTCTTATTTTCTTAAGGACATTACTCAATACAATTCGTTTGAAATCAATATTTTTTCTAATTGCTAATTTGTGCATGGCTACCAGTCTTTCTTGCTCTTTGGATATTTCTGCAATTTTATATTCCAGTAGTTTATGGTCGGCAGATTTCTGCATCTCAATGAGTTGCTTCAGTAACAAACGCATGAGCATTTTATCAAACTGTGGATCAAGGTATGCCGGGTGTTCAGACAATACTTTGTAGGCTTCATCTTCTTTCCCGAGCTTTTCCAGGTAAGCAGCGTATGCAGTTACAACTTTTTTATTAGAAGGTGCATATTTGAATGCTACTTTGCTGTATTTCAGGGCATTTTTATTGTCTTTTTTGCTTGAATACAGATAGGCAAGTTGCACTAAAGTTTTAGGATGGTACGGGCAATCTTCCAATGCTTTGAGGTTCTTCTCTATTACTTTATCTAAATTGTGATTTAATTGCATCATGATGTGCGATTCAAGAAGTAAAAACGGACTGCTCATTGGAGTTAGTGATACAAACGGGGATCTGATTCCCTTTACATATTTATACAATTGCTGTGGACTCGCTTTTCTTTGTGCCATGCCATAAAACTTATTCATGGCTATTTCAGCTTTCATTCGCTTGTATGCAGAGAAGCTGGTGAATGATAATGCAACCAATAATATCCCTGCTACAGCTTTTATTGTAACGGGTTTTGGTGTTATTGACTTTTCATCTGTTTTTAGCGTATAAAACCTGTACACAATAAAGGCAAATATGGTATTAAGCAATATTTGTGTCTCAATTCTTTCTTTTGTAAAACTAAAAAATGAAAAAGTCATATAACCGACGAGGCCAAAAAGAAGTGCCAGCGCAAAGAGTTTATCGTTTTTGTCTTTTTGTTTTTTTATGGTTTTGATGCCAAATATAATTAATGTAAGGAACATTCCTAAATAGGCGATTAAGCCTAATGCACCGGTTTCTGTTACTACGGAGATATAGTCGTTGTGAGTTCGGCGTGGCACTATCCACCCTCCCTGGTATAGTACAACATCGTATTTTAGAATTTCGGTTTTCCAGTTTCCTGCACCTACGCCAATAATCGGGTGCTCTTTTATGATTGGGCCTGATTTTTTCCAAATATTTAATCTGTGATAAGTGTTCCCGCTTGTGAAATCGGTAGCCTCAAGAACGTGTTTTTTTATGGAGTTGTCTTTGTCGAGCTGACTAAACAGCACTACTGCCAAAATACCGGCACCAACAATTGAAGAAAGTGTAATGATTACAGGTTTTGTAAATATGTGTCCGCTCGCATTTTTCCTGATATACACGTAGTATACAATGAAGCTGACTAAAGTAGAGACAAATAAAGCAACCCAGACAGAACGTGTCATTAAGGCAATGATGAGTACCAGGTTAAAAAGTGCACCAGCGAACGCGGCTTTACGCCAACCGTTTTTAAATTCAAAAATACTATACAGGGCAAATGTAAATGATAAAAACAGTATTTGTGAAAACATGTTTTTGTGCGAGAAGTTACCTTTTATCAGGTAAGCAGCTTTAACACTAAACCCATGTTCGGGAAATATGTTAAATGCCTGAATTACACCGACCAGGGAGGCTATTAGTGAAAAAATCACAAATGCTTTCAGGAAAAGTTGCCTGCTGTTTTCTTTTGGTAAAATGTACAGGGCAAGATATATGTAAAGAGTGAAAAACGTGCAAACTTTTAAAAATTCATGTAAGGCTTCGGCGCTATTGGCCGCCACAAATATGGATATTCCGGTTATGGCGATGTATGCCAGGTAAAAATAAGTAAACGGATTTTTAATTGTCTTGATGTCAATACGGCTCCATGGCTTTTTCATGGTGAGCAACGGGAATAATATCAATACGAATAAAAAGAGTGAAAGCGCAAGTACTCTGGGCTCCAGTTCTTTGTCGAGTACTGCACTATGCCGCATATTGGTGATTCCGGCAAGGAGAATCAGGAAGAAGTAAAAAATCGGGTTGGATAATAAATGCTTCTTTTTTTGTGGTTTTTTGCCCATGATCGTCTTTTTAATTAATGAACTGAATGATATGTTTGCTAACTATTTAATGCAAAATTAGTAAATGATTTGAATTGTAATATATTTTATGTACGATATCCTTTTTCTGATTTTCCGGTTTTTTATGAGAAAATAGCCTGGAAAATAATGAGGGCTTCCTTTATTTTGAACCGAAATATTCTCCCCACGGCTTGCTTTAGTAGCATAATGTATGCTATTTTCATTTGTTGCGGATATTTCTTCCTGAATAATCGTTTGTAGCTCGTATACATATACTTACGAGTGTTCAGGTTTCCGGCTTTCTTTTTATCGTATTTATTTCCGGTACTGCCCCCTTGTTTATGGTAAACTATGCTGTGGGTTGCGGTGTAGTTTGTAAAGCCATTTTCCCGGGCACTGATGCACCATTCAATATCTTCGTAATAGAGAAAATAGTCTTCGGGCATCAACCCGATTTTATCAACCAGCTTTTTATTGAAGAACATGGATGCACCAATTACATAGTCGGTTTTAAAAAGCTCATTTTTGAATTCCCGGTCTTTTTCGTTTTTTCCGATAAGTACTGAGTAACCGGTTTTGGGGTTGAATTGTCCACCAATTGTTTGTATGGTATCCTGGTTGCTGTAATACAATATTTTGGAGCCCAGAAACCCGATTTTTTTCTCATCTGCGTTTTTTATATAAGTATCAACTAAAACTGATAAAGCGTCCCGAGAAATGGTTGTGTCGTTATTGAGCAGCCAGAACCATTCTGCGTTTTTTGTAGAAACGGCATATTGAATAGCTTTGTTGTTGGCGTATGCAAATCCGTTGTTTTCTTCAATTGGGAGGATGGTTATGCGGGTTTTGGTTTGGATGAAACTGCGTAAGTTTTCCAGTGAATTGTTCTTATTGGCAACATCGGAAATTATAACCTCATAATCAGCATAATTATTGTTTTCAATGCTTTGGCAGCACTCAATTGTATCTTGCCAATTGCCGTAATTTACCAATATGATGAAAACGGTGTTCATGGCAGCTTAGGTTATTTGGTTGTAGTCCAGTTTTTTGACCAACTGGTTGTTTTTTATTTTTTCGTGTACCTCTACCAACTCCGGGTTTTTCAGGAATGCATATTTTCTATCAGCATTGATGTTGCCTGTGAGGCTGTCAATTTTAATGGTAGGCGTGCAGTCAAGATAGTTGAGCACTTGTTTTAATACGATTTCGGGTGAACTCAGTAGATTCTCGTAAGAAACATGCAAAATGTTTTGCTCAATTTTCATAGCAGCACCTGTGTACTGCTCCCAAAGTTTTATTCCTTCGTAAATGTTGGCTATTCGCAACGATTGCGAATAGAGCCTTTTGTGGGTCAGGTAGCGTTCGTTATATTTTTTTCTAAATCCTGTGCGGGTTTGTGAGTCTAAATCGGTTCTGAATTTTTGTTCGCGTTTTCTGAGGCTTTGCGCTACATCTACCGGGTTGCGATAAATATGCAAAAGTCTGGCATCGGGAAAAATTCGCTGCCAAACTGGGTGGGTAAATGTATTTCGCGGATCTTTCCAACCCCATCCGGGTTCAAAGTTTTCAAGAGTACTCAGCTTTTTCCCAAACTTTTTGATGCGTTTGCTGTGGATATGTTTATTGAAGTTTTGCTGAATATGAGCAATGAAAAAATCATCGATAAACTGCATGTTGTAAGGGTTGTCCCACGTTGCTCCGGCTTGCGACATGGACCAGTCGTTCAATTGGCAGAAAAATTGGCTTTCAAAATTATCATCCACGTCATTTCCCACAAAAACTCCGGCTTTCCTGAGTAATTCAGTAAGCAGCGAGGTTCCTGAGCGGTGCATGCCGATGATAATAATGGGATACATGGTTATTTACTTATAAAACGATTTGATTTTTTCAATAATATAGGACAATTGATCTTTGGTGATTTTGTAGAAAAACGGCAGCCGAACCAATTGATGATCGTACAAATCGCTCACTGGCAGTTCTCGTCCATCGTGTTTTTCTTTGTAATAATCAGAACGGTGAAGCGATAAGTAATGGAAAACTGCTGAAATATTGTTGCTTTTCAAATGTTTTATTAATGCTGCCCGTTCTTCTGAGCTGTTGCACACAATATAGAACATGTGCCCGTTATTGGTTGCGTAATCAGGTATGTAGGGCAGATGTAGTTTATTTTTATTTTGCAGCGGTTCAAGTCCTTCGTAGTATGTTTGCCAGATTTTTTTGCGTTTGTTCTGAATGTCATCGAGGTTTTCCAGCTGAGCAGAAAGAAAAGCTGCAATCATGTCTGAGGGTAAGAACGATGAACCTACATCGACCCAGCCGTATTTATTAACTTCTCCACGGAAAAATTCAGCTCGGTTGGTCCCTTTTTCCCACAATATTTCGGCACGTTTGATGAACCGTTCATCGTTTATAGCCAGCATACCGCCTTCACCAGCCTGAATATTTTTGGTTTCGTGGAATGAGAATGCGCCCAAATGACCGATTGATCCGAGTGCTTTTCCTTTGTAATAACTATCGACAGACTGTGCAGCATCTTCTACCACAAAAAGATTGTATTTATTGGCCAAGGCCATGATTTTATCCATGTCGCAGGCCACACCTGCATAGTGCACAGGAACAATGGCTTTAGTTTTATCGGTAATTAATGCTTCAATTTTATCTTCATCAATGCCCGGATGATTTTCGCGGCTGTCGGCAAATATAATTTTTGCACCTTGTCTTACAAAAGCCAACGCCGTGGATACGAAGGTGTAGGAGGGCACTATTACTTCATCGCCGGGTTGAATATCGATGAGCAATGCAGCCATTTCAAGTGCGTCTGTGCAACTTGTGGTCAGTAGTGTTTTTTTGAATCTGAACCGCTCTTCGAAAAATTGCTGGCATGTTCTTGTGAATTTTCCATTACCGGAAATGTGGTTGTTTTCATATACAGCCTGAAAAATATAGTGCGCTTCTTTTCCCGATAAATAGGCTTTATTGAATGGTATCATTTCCATTGCCATCGTTTTTTTGTATAAAAAATGTCAATTTAAATACAGTGTCTTTTTGTGTAGTCAGTAGTGTATCTTTATCAAATCGACAGTTTTCATAATTGGTTAAGTAAAAGTTTTCGATGTTTTCTGCAAATTTATGATAATAATGCGGGTTGAAATACCATTTTATATCTTTATTAAAGATGGAGTAGATTCCAACATCTTCTTTACCCGTGTATTTTTCAATTTTTTGTTTGTTCGAAGGTGAACCGGCAATCCAGCCTAATCGATATATTTTTTCGTAGGAGTAGGGCTGTTCAAAGAGTGGAAACGAACGAATATCGGTCCATGCAGCGCAAAACTCATCATTTTGCACCAAAATTTTCTGATGAACGTTTTGGGCTTTCGTAATTTGTTTTTTTATTGACGGAACCTGTCTTCCATAAGCCGCGACAGGAAGAATAACCGATAGCACAGCCAAAGCAATAAATCCTTTTTGTATAAGGTGTGCGGGGATAATTTTTGAAAAGTAAATGAATTGCCTGCTTAGCTTTTCTATTTTAAACTGCGCAAGCGCCCATAAAAATACCGGTGTAATAAGGCCAAAAATAACACGTGCTTTGGGTATTCCGTTTTTGACAAAATATAATGCGAAAGCCAGTGCGAAAATATAAGCCACTAAAAGTAAAAATATTATTCTCTGTTTGTTGTTGAAATGGATGAGTAAAACCACCAGCAGTATGTAAAAAGCTGCCATATAGGTCTGGCTTAAATATTTTATGAATTGTTTTACCGTTTGTGTTAAAGCGGAAAAAAAGTAGCCTTCCTGAACTTTTTCTTTGAGGTTTCTTTTGTTTTTCAGGACTTGCGCAAGTTTTTTCTTGCTGAATTTTGGGTGACCAACATCTAAATTGCTTTGCGCTGCAATTTTAGTATCTGCCTTGTTCCAACCCAGCTTTTCTGCAACAGCAGAATTTTCTTTAAATTTGAAATTCGGGTTGTTATGGACATATATACTTGCAGCCGTTGAAATAAACTGCTTATGCGTTTTTTGCCCGGGAAATTTGTTGTATTGATTTTGGTGATAATTATTTAACCCGTTTGCAAGAATGAAAGAAACGGTAATTACGGAAAGAACCGCAAATCGTTTTTTTACAATCAGATATAAAATAAGAGGAATTGCCATGTAGGCAAACATTAGAATTACATGATGCCGGATTAATGCTCCCCATAAAATCAGAACAATTGCTAATATCAATTCTACGGGTTTTTGTTTATTGCTGAAAAGCATTAGACAAAGGCCACCTATAATGGCAATGGATGCAATACGTGTAAACTGCAGAATAACCAATGAAAAGAAAAGCAAACTAAAAATGAATAAATGTCGGATTACTTTTTCCCATTTTGCCGATTTAATTTTTGCAAAACTATATTGAATAGATGTATAGCCCAGAAAGAAAACCAACAGGAAATGCCATGTGTACCAGTTCACTGATGGAAAAGCCAGGTACATTGATTTCAATGCTTTTCCAATCAGGATATTTGAAAAGATGATAAATTCCGATGGTTGCCCGGAAATGGCCCCGGAAACAATGCTGTTCATCAGGGCATCGTCATCTGTTTCAAAAATAATGGGTAAAAACAGCACAACAAGTGCAATTTCAATGGCGGTAACCAGGGCTGTGTGAAAAAATAACTTACCGTGATTAACATTATTGCTTAATGAAACTTCGGGAAAAAGCTTTGGGAATTGATTGATTATATTAATCAGTTTTTTCATTGTCCAATTCTTCTTCGGGGTTCATCAATTTCTGATAAGTAGTATCGGCCATATTGAACAATGCTGTATCGATATCATTCACTGAATATTTTGAGCTATCGGGAACAGCATTGTAGAATGTGTATTTGTATAAACGATGGTGATTTTTAGTATTGATTACATTTCTTGTATAAAAGCCGTTCTCATATTTTGATTTGTAAAAACTGATTACCGGAACAGCATCACGACGAATTAAACGGGGGCCAAAGTACCATGTAATGTCTTTGTTTTTAATGTCGTAAATGCTCATATCACCATTCCCGGCGTATTTTTCCAGTTTCTTTTTATTGTCCGGCGAATAGGCTAACCACCCAAGTCTAAAGGCATTTGTTTGATCTTCAGGGTTTTTGTATATGTAGTATGGGTTGTTGATAAATCGTCTTACATAAAAGTCCTCGCTTTGGGTTTTTAAATATTTTTGGTAGCTGTGCACTCTGTCTCTTCTGTTATACGTACCAGATGCAATCTTTTTATATTGAAAGCCAGTAACGAAGATGGTTACCGTTGCAAGGCTAATGATTAAGGTTCCAATGGTTTGTTTGTTGATGCCCGTGAAGAAGAGAAAATTGTCGGGAATATCTCCATTTTTGTCCAGCATAAAAAGTCCCACAAAAATAAAAGAAAGTATCATGCCAACTAATACTCTTGATTTTAATACTCCTTCAAAATAATAGTGCAGATAAAAGGCTATAAGAAAGACATAAAGTGCATAAGCGACAAGAATAAACAATTCCCGGCGCCGGTTTCCAAAAAACAGAACGAAAATTGCGAGAATAGCGACAGTGAAATAATAGCGTGCGTCTAAATATTTCCAAATTGTTTTGTAGGTATTTTTTAGTTCTGTAAAAAAAATTGTGTTAAAAGTTTTTTCTATAACAGACCGTTTCACACCCAGTAGTTCCCGATAGTCTTTTTTCTCCAGACTATCTGTGTTCATATGTAATAAACCAAATCCTTCAAGCTCCATCTCCAGGTCTGTCCAATCCTCGGCTTGTTCTTCATTTTCGCTTCGGAATGCGAGCGTATGCCCGGGTTTATTTGCTTTATAAAGACTGGCACTAATATTCCTGTGCTGCCCGTATTCTGCATATTCGGGATTGCTTTTATACATATAGGAATTAAATAGTTGCGCAAATATTCCAATGACTAGTGCTGCAACAAGAAAAATAATTTTTTTGTATTTTTTTTGGAGTAACATAAGCAATACTATTGGAGCACTTAGCATAACCAACATTAAAAAAACATGATGACGTATTAATGATGCTAAAATGAGTAGTAAGGTGCCATAAATCAGCTCATTATATTTTTTGCCCTGCTTGAGGAAAATAATGAGGAATCCGGCTATTCCAACTATAGTTGCCGTGCGTGTAAAGCCCGATATGATAAGAGAGTTCAATAAAACTGTAAAAACCAACATGTGACGGATTATGCGCAATGCCGGTGTGGTTCTAAGCTTATAGAAACTATATTGTATTACGGTATAACCAATAAATAGCGAACCAAGCATATATACTGTATACCAATTTATATTGGGAATGATTGAGTAAAAAACCTTCAATATTCCGCCAATAATGACATTCGTGAAAATGAGAAAAACAGACGGTTCTCCGGAAATTGCTCCGGATGCTATAGAATTCATGATAAAATCGTCACTAACTTCATAGCTTAGTGGGTAAAGCAAAAGAAGAAAAATGAACTCAATAAGTGAGATCAGTACGACTTTTTTAAAACCTTTTTTGCTGTCCAGTGCCGGATCTGTTTCAATTTTCGGGAAAGTATTGAAGATTATGCTGTTTATTTTTTGTTTTAGGTTCATAGCTTACAATTGTTATTTTTTGTACAAATAATTAGTTTGTGATAACTTTTATAATTTCATCTTTAGAAATAAACTTTCTCTTTACTGTTTTATATATATAGCAAGCCGGACGCATACCGCTTTCTTTTATTTCAGGAATATGGTCACCTTTTTTGCAATATACTTCGCTTCTAATAATTTCCGGATATTTATGTGAATTATTTATTATGTCGGTTACCATGCCTTTTTTCGCAAAAATATAATAAATACCCGAATACCTGTCTGTTGCCAGTTTTATTTGAGGTCTGTTACTCAACGACACTTCAATTACAGCTTTAAGGAAATCAAAACCTGTGGAAAGCTCAACGAGATCGGAACCAATATAATCGCCACCCATGCGAGCACCAATTTCGGTAATGTAAACCTCGTTATTTGGCGTGATGATAATTTCGGAATGTGATGCTCCGTTTTTAACTTGCAGGGCATCTAATGCTTTTTTTATTATTTCAATTGTTCTGGTTCTCAACTCTTCGGGCAGGTTCGCCGGTTGATGTTGCTCTTTTTCAACAAAAAACGGAGCCTGTGTCGTTTCCTTTTCTGTTATCTGTAGAAATGCATGTTCACCTTTCCATGATATCATTTCTACACTGTATTCTTTTCCCTCTACAAATTCTTCAATAATGACTTCATTATTAAATGACGCTTCTTGTGCTCTGTTAATTGCAAAGTCCAGTTTGTTATAATCTTCAACGATTGTGATACCACGACTTCCTGAACGGTCTGTAGGTTTTACTATTAGTGGGAAGGCGATGTTTGCAAAGTTTGTTTGCTTGTCTTTGGTAAATCTCGGGCAAGGGAGATTATGGTCAAGCAATCTTTTGCGCATCAAATATTTATTGGTAGTCATTTTTGTGCACTCCATACTATTTCCTATCAAACCTAAGTGGGAGGCCAGATAGTTGACAGTTATAATTGCCAGATCAGAGGCGATTGATAGCACGGCATCCGGTTTTATTTTTTTTGCCTTTTCTAAAATAATTTCTTTTTCCGTGATGGAAATCGGATAAAAATAATCGGCATATTCTTTCCCTACAGCTCCTTCTTCCCATGCAAAAACATGTGTTTCCAGTTCCATATCTTTTGCTTTTTTAATTAATGGAAGTTGGAAATTATTTGCGCCTATTATTATAATTTTACTCATCCGTTTTATGATATATTTTTGTTGATTATATCACAGAGTTTTTCTGCTTTTTCTTTATTGATATACTTATCATTAAAAAGATTGATAATTGAACTGAAAAGTCTCTCAGATATTGGAAAATGGTCTTCATCAAATAGTAGATTAACGGGCTGATAGTGTGAACTTGCAAATAAACCTGATTTAAAAATGCTTTTTAGCAGTTCATCTTTTTTTTGTGTAATGATATTGAACCTCCAGTTGCTAAATTCACTTTTTAACTGGTTGTGACTCTCCAGTTTTTCTTTATAGATAGTGTTGATTTGTTGTTTGTGTGATTTTACTTTAGCAAGTTCATCCTTGACCTTTTCAATATATTCGGCCTGTGGAATGTCAATATCCTTGGTGTCTAGCCAGTTTTCAACCGGTTTTTTTATTTTTTCATTATTTTTAAAACTCTCTTTGTATTGGTTCTCAAGTTTATCGTATGCTCCCGGATCTGCTACTTCTTCAAATTGTTTGATATGAATAGTCTCATTGATTTTTGCATATCCACCAAATCCTAAATCGACTGGTTTGGCATACCCTGTACTGAATAATTCGAGATCAACACTTTTCTTAATTTCTTCGAACTCCGGAAAACAGAGACACTTGTCGTCAATTATTTTCACTTCAGGATCAATTTGCTTTATTTTCTCAAAAAAATTTGATGTGTCGTATTGAAATCCATACGTTCTGACAAAAACAACTCCCGCATAGAATTCTTCTTTTGAAACCAATTTTTGAATTACCTGCATTTCATCCATGCATAATGTATGGCGGTCTATATCTACAAATTCAAATGGAATTCCGGCTTTAACAAAAGTTAAAGGAACTACGGGACAGACATTGGCCGGCAGAATATATGTCCCCGGATGTACGCTCTTTATAAAGCGATATAAAATTGCACTTGCCCGATTAGCTGTTATTATCATTTTCTGTTTAATTTATAGGCCTTGCCGGAGAACCTACAACAGTTTGGTTTGATCCAATATTTTTTAGCACGGCTGAAGCCATTCCAACAATATTGTAATCGCCTATTTGTACTCTATCGCGAAGCGTTGAGTTTAGTCCGATGAAATTTCCATTCCCAATTACAAGCTCAGAGCTGATGGTAGCATTACCGGCTAAAATATTATGGTTGCCAATTATTGAATCATGCCCAAATAAAACATTACCGTTCAATGTGTTGAAATTTCCCAGCTTTGCATTGCTGTTTACCGTAACGTTCGAACAAATAACATTTCCAACTCCAAGTTGTGCACTGGGTGCAATGTAAGCCGAAGGGTGAATAAAGTTGGTGAATTTTTCTTTGGAAAGGTTCATGCTTTCGAAAAGGGCAACTCGCTCTTCCATTATAGTGGGTTTGTATAATGCAAAGAAATATTTTACGTCTTTATAATTATCGTATTTCTCTTTAAGTTTTTTTATTTTACACAAAATGGGGACACCGTTTATATTATCTCCCAGAGTTGGGTCATCAATGCTGTACCCCAAAAGCTCATATTTGGCATTATAGTATTGTATGGCATGAAGAATTTGATCGGCAAGAACTACGGCAGCTCCTTTTCCTCCAATAATTATTATCTTTTCCATTATTCCAGGTGTTTTCCTATTATGTATTTGGGCCTGTTTTTACTTTCAAGATAAACCCGGCCTATGTATTCACCTATAATGCCCAAAATTATAAAATTGATGGCAAATAAAAATATTATCAACACAATTGTAGATGTCCAACCCGGTACAGAAATATTCAAAACCAGCTGTCTGACAATAAGGTAAATGCCATAAATAAAACTGATGATGGCGGTAATAACTCCGAGCATGGTTGCCAGGCGCAGCGGCCATATTGAATAGGAGAAAATGCGGTCCATGGCCAGACTAAACATTTTTCGAACGGTATATCCGCTACTGCCTGCAAACCGTTCATCACGATCTAAATCGGCTGTGACATAATCGAATCCGCCCCAGTACAAAAGGCTTAAACGTGTTCCGGTTACCTCTTCAACATGTTTTATTTTATCGTGGGCTTCTTTTTTCATTACACGAAAAACACCCATTCCCTGTTTAACTTTTATGGAGGTTGCTTTGTATGAGATTTTATTGAACCATTTTGACAAAGTCCGTTTAAGCCAGGTGTCTTTTCTTGATGCTCTTCGTGCAATAGCCATATCGCTGTCAGTTTCGATGCATTTATCAAGTAATGTCTCAATAAATTCAGGCGGGTCCTGTAAGTCTGAATCCATGATGACGATAAATTCATTTTTTGCATGATCCAGTCCGGCAGCAATGGCATTGGCCTGTCCAAAGTTGCGCGTGAGCTTGAGGCCTACGATTTTTTGGTTTTCATTTTTCAGCCTTTTTATTTCCTGCCACGAATTGTCTTTGCTTCCATCATCAATTAAAATTATTTCAAAATCGTTGCAAATACCCGGAATTACTTCCAGTAATCGCTTATTTAGCTCTCCGAGTACTTCCTGATCGTTGTATACCGGAATAACAAGTGAGAGATTTATGTTCGCATGTCTCATAAGACTGGAATTAATGATTATTCTATCGTTTAAACAAATGTTCGGAGAATATTTGTTTAAAAACCAAGATCATCGTTTACAATAATTAAGTGAATACGATCTGCGTGTTGTTTAATTTGTCCGCTAATTATCACCGTATTTCGACACGAGCTTTCGTTATGACTGCAATTTGTGCATTTTCCAATCTTCAGGCATGGAACATCCTGAAAATTAGCCCAGTGTTTATTACTATGCCTTAAATATGTCATAGGAACTGTATAATTGTGGATACGGTCCAATGCAATTTCTTTATTCGAATTAATTTTATTTCGCCCAACTATACATAATACATGCCGTGGGCCAAATATCATTCCTGAAACCCGATTTCCCAGACCATCGATGGATATTATTTCACCATCAAGGGTTATTGCATTTGCACTTATAATAAATAAATCACTCAACAAAGTTTCTCGCAGGTTTTCATACCACCTTTCCGTTTTTTCCTTATACTCCTCATACGGCAAATTCATGCGGCCCGGTGGCTGATCTCCATATATGGCAAACTGTCCTGTTTTTGTTCTTTCCAGCGGAATACGAACATCATACCCATTTTCCCCATATTGTTTTTTCACCCAATCGAATAATCCCAGCTGATACAAAGTTACTCCATCGCTGAAACCTATTTTGTTGATGTAGTCCCTTTCTTTTATAAATGTCTCTATAAAGCTTATTACTTCCTGCTTATCATTTAGCAAATGGGTTTGTATGTTTCTGTTTTCAAACTGCTTTTTTATTATCTTACCTTTTATTTCAAAGATGGCACCATATTCGTTTGTAAAATCCTTTTCATCAACATAATCCATATAATATTCTATTAAGAGTTTGTATTATTCTGACATAAATTTAGCCTCCAAACCTCTTTGTACTAGGTTGCATATTTGAGGTGAAGCAGCATCTGTTAATTTACGTTCTTCAAGAGTTAATTCCTCGAACTGCGCTTTTCTTCCTGAAAAAGCCCAATTCACAATGTAGGGCCGTGGGTCTTTAATGAGGCCCTCAGGACACTTTTTTGGCATATCAAAAACGGTCCACATATAATAGTCAGATAAAGATATACTCTCTAAGGGGGTAGCAAAAACATTTATTCTAATCCTTCCTGCTTTACCATCTTTAAGTTTGGGTTTTACAAAATCTTGATATAATACGGTACTTCCTGTCCCAAACAGTTTTTCAACAATTTTATCTGTAAAGCTACTGCTAAAATGTGGCGATATTTCTTGAGGAGAATTAATATTTAATGCGGCTAATGCCTGATTATTATCTTTTGCATGAGCCATTAATATAGCTTTACCTTGTCCTTTTCCGCTTAATTTTACAACTAAATTTGGCCATTGTTCATCATAATCTGAAGGGTCAATATTAGGTGCTTTCCCAGCCGCAGGAACATTTATGAGGCTATAAGCTTCGGGGTTTTCTGAAATTTCCTTTGTCATCCATTCCGACGAAATATACTTGTCACTTAAATAAAGCATAATCGGACTATATCCGGGTTCAAGGCGCATGTATAATGTATCTTTTTCCAGAGTGTCTGGCATAAAATAATGTTTGTAATTCTCCTTATCAAACTCAACCCAAGGATAACTTACAGGTATCATTTCTAAACCAAACTCTTCAGAAGCATCTAAGATTTCTTGTCGGTATAAGTGCAATCTGCTGTACATTACGTATACTTTACGAAATTGGTATTTTTTCGCAAATTTCACAATGTTGTATATTTCGGGGCCATATTTAGTTTTATAAATAGGCCGGATTTTTTCTAAAATACCAATTGAACGGTTCAGTTCGAGAATATGGTGTTTCCCATCACTCTGATTAATGTCTATTCCAGTGGCAGTTCCGACTAAGGCATGACGGCTCTCATCATAGAAAAAGCCTCGATGAATAGGATGCTGTTCAAACTTATTATCGCATTTTGATAAATCCCTGTATGCATCGCCAATTTTGGAGATTTTTTTCCCATATTTTAAGTACAAAAGGCTGTCATACAAATAGTGCGACAATTTGTCTGGAATTCTTTGATACGAGTATTTTTGACCTATTTGGAGATGTTTTCTCAGTCCAATCGAAAAGTTATCAAAAACTTTTCCGCTCTTAGCCATAAATGCCGCGCGTCTTTCGTACAATTCTCTTTCTTCTTTATTTAACATCATGCGGCTTCATATTTATAATTATTTAGTAATCAGCGGAACAAAGGTCTTGATTTTGCCGCCTTTTTCATTTAATATTTTATCAGTTAAAATAATTTTATAAGTTGTTTGATTACCCATAAGCTTTTGCAGCTTTTCTTCAATCGCCGATTTTATGCTTTTGAAATATTCTTCACTTTCTGCTACGATTAATACTTCAAAAAAATCAGGTTGTTTTTGGGTCACTTTGAATTGGCTTATTCCAGTGTGCAAATTCATTATCGAATGTATATGCTGATAAGCTATTTGTCGACCGTCAGGAAGAACCGCTAAATCGCTGCTTCTACCGATTATTCTTTTTATTCTTAGCGCGTTTTCTTTATGTTTGTTTTCTTCGGTAAAAGTTTCTGCAAAATCACCAATATCATATCGAATAAATGGCATAGCTTTACTTATCAAGCTTGTTAGAATTAATCTACCTGTTTCGCCAATAGAAACTTCTTGATTGTTACTGTCCAGAAATTCAAATGCGGTTTGATTATTACACAGGGTGTATCCTCTTTTGTGTGGTTCTGTATAAGCCATAATTCCAAACTCAATGGCTCCATATACTTCTGTAGGTTGAATGCCAAATCTGTTAAGCCATAACTCGCGGCTTCCTTCTGTTACAGCTGTGCCGCCTACATAGATTATTTTAACAAAGTCAATTTTTATTTCTTTTTGCTTCATTTCTAAAGCAAGTAAGTCAATGCTCGAAGGGTTGCCGTATATTACCTGCGGCTTATATTTTAAAACGATATCGAGAGATTCTTCAGGAGATAAATTATAGTCAACAGCAAGCCTGCGAATAAGTCCGAGTTTTGAAAGCATAGTTTTTCCTGTATTTAAGCGAGCCGGAGATGAAAAGGTTAGCATTTTGTCTGTAAATGAATAACCATTTCTCATTAATACATCAAAATAATTAGCCAATTGATATGCGTAGAACCGTTTATCCCGATACACACGAAAAGGTTCTCCTGTAGATCCTGAACTGTGATCGATATTCAATTTTGTTTTATCATAAGCTTTGCTCATAAAGGATTCATAACCATGCTCCCTTATCATTTTTTTATTGATAATCGGGAGTTTTTTTAAGTCATCTAAATCTTTAAAATCCCGCGTAGGCAGATAGTTAATTTGATTCATGTATTCAGTATAAAATGGTACATTCTCATATACATGATTTAATAAGGCATATAACCGTTTGTTTTGCAGTTTTCTTATTGCCTTATTTGTTTTTTTACGATCACGTGTTATTTCGTATAATGCTTTAATATTTTGTATCATAATTACTTTCTTATCAGTTTAGTTGCATTATTCAAAAATAGAAAAAAAATACATTTTAAAAAATTATAAGAGAGCGGTCTTAATTATGTTTTCAGTTTTGCGCAACTGCAACAAATCAATTGGTTAGTATTAATCTTTAGGCGTTATTCTGCGTCTTTCTCGCATATTATATTTTGCCCCGTCTCCTAAGAAATAAAATAAATATTGGGTATCGGGTAATTTTTTTAATTCTGATCCCTCGTTAGAAAAAAAGTTCCCGTCATAAATTAATGCATAGCTTTGTCCTACAACTTCCAATGTGTCGCCTCTTATTACAATGGCTGTACTTTCATCCAAGCCTAACCCCAGTATATTAGGGTATTTTTTTTGAACCTGATACATATCGAAATGGCGATCTCTGGCAATCACATGTTGGTCAATAGCTACGTTTTTAACAAAGCCAAAGCCTTGCGAGTAAGCGCCAATCATAATTTGATTGTTTGTGGTGTCTCCTCTTACCATGCAGTCAGCTTGAATGGAAGCACCTGCTGATGTTCCGGCAATGACTCCACCTCTATTAAGTAAATTAATCATTTCTTCATAGACTTTGGTGTTTTGGTATGCTTTAACAAGTCTCCATTGTCGGCCTCCGGTTATAAAAATTCCATTAGCCCTTTTTAGAGGTTCTATAAAACTATCATCGTTTGCTACAGAAGTATCCCGTGTATGTAATATTGTAATATTTGAAAAACCAAATTGACCTATTTGAGAGCGTATTTTTATAAATGCTGAGTCACGCTTTAACCGTGAATCACTATAAGCTGTAGGGATTATAACTATATGGGCGGAGTCGCCCCCGGCGTATTTTTTAAACTGGTTTATAATATCAGTATCCAGACTTCCTCCTCCAATTGCAATTAAGGTTCCTTTGCTGGGACCGTATGAGGTTGTGTCATTGGTTGTTTGTGAATTTAGGCCTTCAGTAATAATACTAAGTAAAAAAAGACTAATCAAAAAAAATCTCAACATAATATTTCCTTTTTGGTTTGTGGTTTTATTTCATTAGCTATGTTATTTCCATACCTTTAGAGCTCTCAGCCAAGGTAATGGCATTACTTGTTGAGCTTTTATTATAATGGAAATAAACAATAATAAATAGGTTATACAAAATGCATAAGCAATGCCAATGTGCCCAAATATCTTGATAAAACTAAAATTCAGAGCCAGCATGATGAGCATATTTGCAAATGTTATACGACTGATAAACTTTTGTTTTTCTGCATTAATAAGAATAGGAAAAATAAATCTATAAGCCCCAAAGAAAACAAAGCCGGCAGTGAACCAAGGCACATATCTCGCAGCATCATAATATTCCTGAGTGGTCATAATTCTTAAGACAAAATCTACTGTTCCGTTAATAAAGAGGGCTCCTAATATTAAGATGCCGTATAATGCATATAACAGCCTTGTTAAGTATAATTTATTTATTTTTTTACCGGTTGATATTTCTTTGTAGAGGTAGGGAGACCAAGACATAGCTAATGTGGCGACCAAAAGTTGTAGCATGATTGCGATTTGGAATCCTATGGTATATAACCCCAACAATTCTTTTGTAAAATAATACTGCATAAAAAAGATACCAACCCGTGCCATGAATATAGACTGAAATGAGTCGGGCAATAGATTTAGGAGTAGTCCTGTCACGTTCATCAAGATTTTTCTTGAAATCTTTATATGAATATATCCTCTTTTATAAAGATAAATTGCTGTTAGAACCCCTGAGACACAATAGGCTGAAATAATGCCTAGTGCCCTTCCTTGCCAACTCCAAAGAAGAATGACAATAAATACTAACGAGACTGATACATTAATAACCATATTTCCGACTTTAAATTTCCCAAAAGAAAGAACTTTACCTGAATTCCGCATTACAGCCAAACCCATATAGAAAATAACATAAGCAAAGGAACTTGGTGGTATAAGCAAAATCCAAAGTAATGGAATATTAATAAAAGAAGCGGTAAAAGGATAGATTATTAAAAATAGAAAAAATGTAAACAAGGAAAAAGCAGCAACTATTATAATCCCATTGCCAATTATTATGGCCAGGTCTTCTTTTTTTGTATTAAAAAAATTCTTAGAAATAACTGTTTGCATTGAGCTTCCGACTACAGTATTATTCAAAGCCAAATAAAAAGAAAAAAGAGCCAAGCTTCCGTACTCTTCAGGTGAAAGGAAGCGTGTTAATATCGGAAGCAACAAAAAAGGGATAGCTTGGTTTATAATTGTTGTTAAAAAATATCCCTTTGAAAGTTTTCCTAAATGCAAAAGACCACGAAAATCAATTTTCAACTTTGGCATGATTAAAAGTTTCTATTATTGAGTTTGTTAAATTGCTGATGCATTCTTCTTCTGGTTGGTTTATTCTTTCTTTTAAACCTCTGTAGAAATATGCCTTAATTGAGTTTTTATAGAAAGCGTTTAGATATGCAAGCAGGTCTTTTTCACTAAAATTAAAATTCTCAATAAATTTTTGTTGTTGTTGTCCAGATTCTTCATCTGTTATTTTTAATACACCCTGGTATTTTTCATACCATGAAAGGCCAAATATAATA
>CAYPSX010000048.1:0-20891 GCA_964413185.1 uncultured Bacteroidales bacterium | reverse complement strand
ATTCTCAAAATAAGTCATTCAACATTAACCTTTTGTACAAGTGCGAAACATTAGTCAATTAAAAATAATTTATTCTTCTCCATCGGCGGGTTCGGCTGAGCGGCCTTTCATTTCGCGGTCAAGCATAAATATACCGTGGCCGCTTCCTTCTAACAGTCTCAATTGGTCAAGAATCTCGTTTACCGAAGCTTCTTCTTCTACCTGCTCATCGACAAACCATTTAAGGAAACTTTGCGTTGCATGGTCTTTTTCTTCAATAGCAATGTCCATCAGGTTATTAATCATGGATGTCACTTTTTGTTCATGCTTTAATGTTTCCTCAAAAACGGTTAATGTATCCATCCAGTCTGTAGGCACCTCGTGAATTGGTTGCAATTTCACCTCACCATCGCGTTCATATACATAATCGAAAAATTTCATGGCGTGCATAGTCTCCTCATCCGCCTGTAAGCGCATCCAGTGGGCGAAACCCGATAAGCCTTTTCCTTCGAAATAGGCACTCATTGAAAGATAAAGATATGATGACCACATTTCTGCATTAATTTGGTCATTAATTGCTTTTTGCATTTTTTCTGATAGCATAAGTAATTTGATTTTGATAGTTTAACAATGATTAATTAAGTTTTTGTTGCAATCGTGTATCAATTTCTGCAAGAAAATCTTCCGTATTAAGGTAATGTTCCGTTGTCATTTTCTCCTGATGAATTAACAATGCCAAATCTTTGGTCATTTGTCCATCTTCAACTGCTTCAATGCATACTTGCTCCAAAGCATGTGCAAAGTTAATCAAGTCCTGGTTATCATCAAGTTTTCCTCTGTGTTCCAGACCACGTGTCCATGCGAAAATAGATGCTATGGGGTTTGTCGATGTGGGTTTTCCCTGCTGGTGCAACCGGTAGTGGCGTGTAACTGTGCCGTGCGCAGCCTCAGCCTCCAGTGTTTTTCCGTCGGGCGTGAGCAATGTTGAAGTCATCAGCCCCAGGGAGCCAAAACCTTGCGCAATGGTATCTGATTGCACATCGCCATCGTAATTTTTGCAGGCCCATACAAATCCGCCCTCCCACTTCAGGGCAGCTGCTACCATATCGTCAATAAGCCTGTGTTCGTATGTTATTCCGGCTGCTTCAAATTTATCTTTGAACTCATTGTCGTATACTTCCTGAAAAATATCTTTAAATCGGCCGTCGTATTTTTTGAGAATGGTATTTTTGGTAGAAAGATAAAGTGGCCAGTGTTTTTCGAGCGCTTTATTCATGCTTGAGCGGGCAAAACCGTAAATAGATTCATCGGTGTTGTACATGCTCATGGCCACGCCATCGCCCTGAAAGTCGTACACTTCATGCGATATGGGTTCACTGCCGTCTTCAGGCGTAAATGTTATTGTAAGTTTTCCTTTTCCTTTTGTAACAAAGTCTGTTGCCTTGTATTGATCGGCGTGGGCATGGCGGCCAACTACAATTGATTCTTTCCATCCGGGAACCAGGCGCGGCACGTTTTTAATCAGAATGGGTTCCCTGAAAATGGTTCCGCCAACAATGTTGCGAATTGTGCCGTTGGGTGATCGCCACATATCTTTGAGTCCAAATTCTTCAACGCGATTTTCATCGGGTGTGATGGTGGCACATTTAATTCCTACGTGATGCTTTTTTATGGCCTCAGCTGCATCAACGGTAATTTGGTCGTTGGTTTCATCGCGTTTTTCTATACCAAGGTCAAAATATTTGATGTCAATATCCAGGTAAGGAAAAATCAATCGTTCTTTAATAAATCTCCAGATGATGCGGGTCATTTCATCACCATCCATTTCAACTACGGGGTTTTTCACGTTAATTTTCTGCATAATTTGAATTTGTTGCGTTTGTCAATGGGTTTTATCGTGTATCAATTTAATAGTAACCATTTAAATGCTATTTGGTTCTGCAAAAACCCACTATTTTTTGAGGTCAAGGTTGAACTTTTCCCGTAGTTTTTCCAATACAGGGTTCTGTTTTATCAGCTTTTGATATTTTTCGGCATCGGTAAGCGGACGGTTATTTTCTGCTTCGCTTTCCACGAGATTGAAAGAAAAACTTAAAGTATTGTTTTTCAGCTTTCTTTGCAATACCCTCAATATTTTTTCTTCAAATTTTTCATACAAATCTTTTTGTATTTCGGCTGTAATATCTATTTGTATTGTATGGGTGTCTATTTGCTTTGGATTGGCATTTTGCATGGCTGTGTTGATTCGGGGGCCATCATCTTTCACTGATTTTGCAATTTCCTGCCAAATGTTTTCCAGATCTGTGGGTGATTCATCTTTTTCCGGTGTTATCTGTTCTTGCTCTTCTTCTGTTTGCTCTTTTTGAGCCAGATTTTGTTCGTCGGTTTGAGGTTTTTCTTGGGTATTGGTGTTATCCGACTGCAGTTCTTTTTTTAATGAAACGGTTTTGGGAGCTTTGTGGGTGCGTTTCACAACTTGCGCTGCCCGGCGACCCCGGTTTGGGGTTTCTTCTACTTCTGAACTACTTTTTTTTTTCAACGGTGATAACGCCAAGCTCGTACAACGCAAGCTCAATGGTCAGGCGTTGGTCTTTTGATGTACGGTAACGTGTTTCGGCTTCGAGTAGTATTTTCAGGCCTCTGAACAGGAAGTGAATCGGGCAGTTTTTACTTTGCTCGAGATATTTTTCGCGAATATCTCCACTCACATCAAGCAATTTAAGTGAATTTGGGTTTTTACTAACGAGCAAATTCCGCAGATGAGCGGCAAGGCCGGTCAGAAAATGCTGGCCTTCGAATCCTTTTTGTAAAATTTCATCGTAAATAAGGAAGAGGTCACTTATTTCGTTATTCAAACTGTGGTCGACAATTCGGAAAAAGAAATCGTAATCGAGCACATTGAGATTTTCAATGGTTTGCTGATACGTTATTTGCCCGCCTGAAAAGCTTGCGATTTGGTCAAAAATAGACAGGGCATCGCGCATTCCGCCATCGGCTTTTTGGGCAATCACGTGAAGTGCTGATTCTTCGAATTCAAGTTTTTCTTCTGTTGCAACATATTTAAGGTGCTCAACAGCTTCTGCAACAGTAATCCGGTTAAAATCAAAAACCTGGCATCGACTGATAATTGTTGGCAGAATTTTATGTTTTTCGGTGGTTGCAAGCACGAAAATGGCGTGCGCCGGCGGCTCTTCCAGTGTTTTCAGGAATGCATTAAAAGCGGCGGCTGAAAGCATGTGAACCTCATCGATAATATATACACTGTATTTTCCAATTTGCGGTGCAATGCGTACTTGCTCAATCAGGTTGTGTATATCTTCTACTTTATTTTTTGAAGCTGCATCGAGCTCATGAATGTTGTATGAGCGATTTTCATTAAATGCCACGCACGATTCGCATTTGCCACACGATTCGCCATCTTCCTGTGGATCAAGGCAATTGATTGTTTTGGCGAATATTCGGGCTATACTTGTTTTACCAACTCCACGCGGCCCGCAAAACAAGTAGGCATGGGCCAAACGATTGTTTTGCACGGCATTTTTCAGTGTTTTGGTTACAGAACGCTGCCCTATAACTGTCTGAAAAGAGTGTGGTCGGTACTTTCGTGCTGATACAATATAATTTTCCATAATCTAAATCGATCCTAAACGATCATGCGGCATTTTCAAAACAAAGATAGAAAAATCTCTTGATTCATTTACAGTGTTGGTGTTTTGATTTTTGTATAATTTCTGAGTTTCCTCATTTAGTTTTGATATTCAAACCATTATATACAATATACTCGCATTCAATTACTTATGACTACTTACACTTGTTGCTTCCTCTCGTTTTTCTTCTTCCGTAGTCTTAAATCGTTCCAGAATGCTTTCATCGTTTACTTCTTTAGACAATGATTCAATCATGTTGAATGGTACTTCGTATAAATCGAGAATGATTAGTCCATCTAATGCATTGTTAAATTTGGGGTCGATATTGAAGCCTATAATTTTTGCGTTTTGTTTGAGGTATTTTTTTAATAATACCGGCATTCTGAAATTTGTAGGTTCAATATCGCTAATGAAACGATCGACTTTGTTGATGTCGTTTCGGGCATTTTCGAGCACAATATCGGTATCGTATTTTGAATGGACTTTAAATTTTTTGCGCGGGGTGATGAGCCTCCCAAGGTCGTAATTAAAATGATTGCGTTTCAGAAACTTAATAATCAGGTCTTTAGAAAACTTCGAGAACTGATTACTTATACTAACCGGCCCTATCAGGTACCTGTATTCGGGGTGCTTGAGCAAAAAGTATAAAATTCCTTTCCACAGCAGGAAAAGCGACATGGGTTTACGCTGATATTCTTGTGTTATAAAGCTTCGGCCCAGTTCGAGACTTTCTTCCAAAGTTGGTGTAAGGTCTTTATGTATTTTAAAAAGGCTGCGGATATAAAATCCTTTAACGCCAAACTGATTAATAATTTCTTTTCCTTTCCCTACCCGATATGCACCAACGATTTGTTTTTCCTCATTGTCCCAAATAAAAAGTTGATGATAATACAGGTCAAACTCATCGATATCGATGCTCCTGTTTGTGCCCTCTCCCACAGCCCGGAATGTAATTTCGCGCACGCGTCCTATTTCCCGGTGTATATTTGGCATTTCGAGTGTTGGGGCGCAGTACACCGTAAATTTATCGCTGGTAAAAAGTTCATATTCGCTGAGTTTTTGAAGCTCTTTTAGCATAAGTTCTTTTGGAACGGGATCGATTATTTTGGCGGCATCTTTTTCGCGGCGAAGCGCATATTTAAAGAATTTTTTTACTTCAATTTGCGATTCAAGGGCATAAGTTTTTGCCCTCAGGTAGCGACCATATTTATCCAGATCATCTATTCCTGCGGTTTCGCCGGGCGATATGGGGCTTCCAATTCGCACCCTGATTTCTTTCTTTTTTCCAAAAAACTCGCCTGCCGAACCTAAAAGCGGATGTATTGCACTTACCATGTGGAACAGGTTGCTGTTTTTTCCCTGGAAGTAAATCGGGACGATAGGTAATTCAAGGCTTCTTAGCAATTTCAGGTATGTACTTTTCCACCTGCGGTCTGAAACAACTTTTGTATCGGAGTCGTAACTTGCAACTTCGCCGGCGGGAAAAAAGCCCAGCGAATTTCCCTGGCCGGTGTGAGCTACAAGTTGTCTCATACCCGACAGGCTGGGTTTTACTTCCGAGCGTCTTTTGCTCATATCGAACCGGATAAAATATTCGCTTAATGGATATATTTTCCATAAAATGGGTGTGGCAAGTATTTTAAAGTCGGGCCGGCGCCTAAGCAGCAGGTGCAACAGAATAATTCCGTCGATTCCGCCAAACGGATGATTAGAAACGGTAACAAAAGCGCCTTTTTCAGGAATTTGTGCCAGGTCTTCATCCGAAATTTTAATATTCAGTCCGGTATCGTTTATGATTTTCTCGACATATTCGGGGTTTCCTTTTTCCAAACCGGAATTGGCTCCCATGCCGGATGTCTTTATGAGAAAATCAAAAAAACGCTTTGTCAGGTGTATTGACCAGTTTAATATGGACATATCTATGGGTTTCTTTCTGTTTTACAATACTTTGTTTTTCCAACCATTTCGTTAAAGATTGTCGAATTCGATAATCTTGTTTTCTCTTTCATTAAGTTTCCCGTCTTCAATTTTCATGGTTGGGGCGTTGAATTTTTTGAGCATTTCGTAATCGTGCGTTGCCATAATTACGGCACGCCCTGTATTTTTTATTTCGAAAAGCAGCTCCATTATTCCTCCTGATGTATCAGGATCGAGGTTTCCTGTAGGCTCATCGGCCAATAATATTTCGGGATCGTTGAGCAGTGCCCGGGCTATTGAAAGGCGTTGTTGCTCTCC
Source organism: uncultured Bacteroidales bacterium (assembly GCA_964413185.1). Taxonomy (GTDB): domain Bacteria; phylum Bacteroidota; class Bacteroidia; order Bacteroidales; family Salinivirgaceae; genus Salinivirga. The sequence goes on along the minus strand of CAYPSX010000048.1, from coordinate 15,030 downwards.
GCCGGACAATTCGTGCGGCATTTTGTAGCCTTTATATCCCAATCCTACTTTTTCTAAAACATCCTGAATACGCTGCTCCATGTCTTTTTTCTTTTTCCAACCTGTTGCTTTCAATACAAACATAAGGTTTTCGTTGGTAGACCGGTCTGTAAGTAGTTGGAAATCCTGAAATACAATTCCGATAGATCTTCGCAGGTATGGTATTTGTTTCTTTTTCAGGTTGGCCAAATCAAAGCCGGCTATAATGCCCTCTCCTTTTTGAAGCGGAATTTCGGCATAAATAGTTTTCAGCAAACTCGATTTACCTGTTCCGGTTTTACCAATTAAATAGACAAACTCACCTTTGTTTACAGTGAAGTTTACATCACTCATTACCAGGTGGTCTTTGTGGAAAATATCAGCGTTTTTAAGTTCTATTATCTTATCCAGTGCCATATTTCAAATTTGTGTAAATATAAGGCTTTATGTTTTTACATCAAACTGGAAAATCAATTTAATACTTTTAAAAAGGAACAGCTTGAAAATGATAATAGTGCTGCTTTTTTTGTTTTGTTTAAAAAATGCTTATAATGGTAAAAAACTAGTGTCAAGTCAAGCATAATCTGACGGGCCAAGTATTGATTTTTTCATTTTTATCTGCGTTAAAAAATGTTTACAGAACGCTGCTATGCGCACATTTTTTGCCTTGCTAAAAATGAAAACTTCTTCAACTTACCCGTCATTTCATACTTGACATGACATTAGGGATATGCCACTTGAACAACCATCCATTGAACTTTGGGGGATTTTAATAAATGAACCGGTTACGGTAGCAACAGACTTGATAGTTTCTGCGGTTTGCATTTATGCTTTTGTTAAAATTATTCAGGTTCCTTACCGGGGAAAACTCAAAGCATACCTACTTTGGTACTTTTTTCTTATGGCTTTGGCAACAATGCTTGGTGGTATTATCGGACATGCGTTTTTGTGGCATTTTGATGCAAGCCGGGATCGGTTAAAATGTTAAAAATCAGCCGGGAAAAATTATTTAATTAAAATTTAAAAATAAAGCAACCGGGAAATTTATCGCGAATTTGCTCTTTGTAGCGTTCTGCTTTAATGCGATTGTCGAATTGTCCGGCAACAATACGATACACTTTTTTTCCATCAACAGAAGAGACTTGAATGGTAATGCCTTCCCCTAATTGTTCTTGTATTATTTTTATCCTTTCCAATAAATTTACCATTTCCTTGTAACTGGCAAGCTGTACGCCATAACCTACCGGTGCTTTTTCACTTACATTTATTTCGTAAAAACGGGGTTTAATATTTACTGGTTTTTCGGTTTGTGTCTTGGGGTTCACTTTCTCCGTATCAGCTTCTTTTTCAACTGCCTTGCCTTTTTTTTCTTTTGCAGATTTATCAAGCACTTCTATTTTCACATTGGCAACTCCTTCTTTAGTAAAATCCAATTTGCGTGCTGCTGATTTGCTTAAATCTATTAACCGGTCTTTGACAAACGGCCCGCGATCGTTTATGCGCACCACAACTGTTTGACTGTTGGCCAGGTTGGTAACTTTTACCCGGCTGTTAAAAGGTAAAGTACGATGTGCTGCTGTTAGTTTTGAGTGCCAGTATTTTTCACCTGAAGCAGTGGTACGCCCTTCAAATTTATTGGCATAAAATGATGCTTTGCCATATTCTACCTGCTTTTGGGCAAACAGCATAAATGGAAGCCAAAAGCTAACAAAAATAAGTATGATTCTCTTCATCTTTTTAAAGTTTACAGACACGCACTTTTGCGAGTGCAGGTATATTAATACGATACAAAACTATTTTATTCCTCAATCTTTCCCAAATGTTTTTTTCTGGCATTGAGAATACTGGCATTTAGTTCGAATCCAATAAGCAGTACAAATGAATTAATGTATATCCACAATAACAATAACATTAACGTTCCAATTGAGCCAAAAAATGTGTTGTACCTGTTAAAATTGTTAATGTAATACGAAAAACCCACAGAACTGAGTATTCCTAAAATTGTTGCAACAGTGCTTCCCGGGCTAAAAAATTTAAACTCGGCTTTTCGCGAAGGTGCAAGGTAGTAAACAAAAGCAATGGCAAAATAAAACAGGCTTACGGTAACCAGCCATCGCCCAAACATGAGCAGATAGATGGTGAATTTGTCTTCTAAAAAACCGGCCGAGACTAGTAAACTGATAATTTTTTCGCTAAAAATGATTAATCCTATGGCGATTGAAATTAACAAACTAACGATCAACACTAATAAAAGGGAAACAGCTCTTTTTTCTAACCAGTTACGGGTTTCAAAAGTATTAACCGTTTCGTTAAAAGCGCCTATTAACCTATTGACGCCATTTGTGCTGAAAACCAATGCTGCAACAACCCCGATAGACAACAAAGAGCCTCGCTTATTGCTGGCAATATCTACTACCGTTCCTTCAATAACAGAAAAAATCTTTTCGGGCATCACATCGTGTAAAAGTCTCATCAGTTCTGCCTGAAAATTATCAACCGGGATGTACGGTATTAGTGTAAAAATGAACATTATGGAGGGAAAAAGTGCGAGAAAGAAGCTATAAGCTATGGCTCCTGCTCTTATTGTCATTGCTCCTTTTGTGATTGCTTTATGAAAATGCTCGCCTACGTACAATAAGCTTAGTCCGCCAAAACCCGGTAATACAATTGAATCAGCCAGTTGCTCAAGGCGGTTTGCGAGTTTTTTTATATGTTTTTCCCCGAATCGTTGAAAAAAGTTCATACCGCTTTCAGGCTTAAATCAAGGCTTTGGATTTGATGAGTAAGTGCTCCCACTGATATAAAATCTACACCGCATTCGGCGTACGGGCGGACTGTATCAAGGTTTATTCCGCCGGACGATTCGGTTTCGCATTTGCCGTTAATCAGCTGAACAGCTTCACGTGTGGTTTCGAAATCGAAATTATCGAGCATAATGCGTTGCACTTTGTCGGCATCGAGAATTTGCTGTACTTCGTTTAAATTCCTTGCTTCAACTTCAATGGGAATGTTCATTTTATATTTCATCTGGTATTCGACTGCTCTTTTTATTGCCGGTGCTATTCCCCCGGCATAATCGACGTGATTATCTTTGATCATCATCATATCGTAAAGTCCAATGCGATGATTTTGTCCACCGCCAATACGCACAGCATCTTTTTCGAAATGGCGCAACCCGGGCGTTGTTTTACGTGTATCGAGAATTTGCGTGTGCAGTCCTTCGAGTTTTTGCACGTAGGTGCTTGTAAGCGTCGCAATACCACTCATTCGCTGCATGAAGTTAAGCACCAGGCGTTCTGCCTGCAATAATTTTTGTGTATTTCCGGTAATACGGAAAGCAATATCGCCGGGTTTGATGTGATCTCCATCGTTCATCAATATTTCTAAACTGGCATCGGGCATTAATTTTTGAAAAATGGTTTTAGCCACTTCCATCCCTGCCAGTATTCCTGTTGCCTTTACGCGCAACTCAGCGGTATTTTTTGCATCGGGTGGAATGCATGCAAGTGAAGTATGATCGCCGGTGCCTAAGTCTTCTTCTATAGCCAGTTCTATAAGTTTATGCTTGTGTATATCAGTCATTTTCAATTCTAAGTTGATGGATTTTAACTGCGTCATTATGTTTTTTCAGGAGTAAAATAAGCTTAAAATTTCCATTATGGGTTTTTAAATCGCCAATAATATAACTGGTTTGAGTTTTACCTCCCTGATGGCTTACAAAAAAAGATTTGGGCTTATGCGACCTGAAAAAACGTTGAAGTACAAATTCAGCTTGTTTTGCACTATATACTTTGTCTTTGCCTGTAATAGACATTTCCAGGTTATCGTTAAAATAGCGGGCTATTATTGCTGCCTCGCCCTTCTGAATGCCGATTTCAAGTTGAGACGGCATTTCCAGCGTTGTTTGCGCCATGCATGTAAAACTAAAGAGCAAAAAAGTTGCAGATAAAAGTTTCTTCATAAACCAAATTTTTCCCGATACCCCGATTTAACGAGCTAAATTAATGTAAATGATTATGTTTTGCAATGAATTTAACAGCAAATCCTGTGCTACGATTAATAAAACATTGAGTTTGTCAGGCTTGATGCTTCCTTATTGCAATCCATTTTCGTACAAACATCGCGCCTAATTGTCCGTCAATAAACTCCCGGGGCTGCTTTTGTGCTGATCGTGCAAATTCATTCTGTTTGGCATGCTTGTTGGTTTGAAATTAATTGTTTACTTTAGTTTGTGCGTGTAATAAAACTCCAATAATTGCGTTTCGTTCATTTTGAAAACAGTCGATTACTTTAGTAAACTCCTTGATTTTCAAAATGAACAAGCCTTATTCTTGAAGTTTTATTACTACGCACAGAAAAGGAACAAGCTTTTTCTTAAATGCACTAGTAGTTACCGTAAGGGAACTCCAATAATTGCGTTATGAGCGACTTTAATTTATGATAATTACAAACTACTGAATGTCAAAAGACATCAAAAAAATATACTTTGAAAGCTACATTGATCTGGACAGGAAAAACAACAGAAACCTACGTTAAAAATGGAATACGGGAATATGAATCCCGCATTGGGCATTATCATGGTTTTACCATTGAAGAATGCCCGCATTTAAAAAACGCAGATAAGCTTAAACCCGACCAGATTAAAAAAAAGGAAGCAGAGCAGCTTTTAAAGAAACTAAATAAAGATGATCACGTGATTTTGCTGGATGAAAATGGAAAGCAATTTACAAGTGTTGATTTTTCAAGGTATTTACAAAAATTGATGATGCAATCTGTAAAAAGAGTTGTATTTGTTATTGGCGGAGCTTATGGATTTGACAAAAGCATTTATCAACGGGCTGCAATGAAACTTTCTTTATCGCCAATGACATTTTCCCATCAACTTATAAGAGTGATTTTTTTAGAACAACTATACCGTGCCAACACCATAATCAGGAATGAACCATACCACAATGCTTAAAACTAGTTAAATGCTGATATTCCGTACCAAAATACTCCATTCTTTAATTGTTTTTATCGTATTGGGAGCATTCTCGTATGGCCTATCTATTTTTACTATTTACGACAGTAAAACTATTGTAGATATTGAGCGAATTGAGAAAACAATTTACAAAAAGCAGCAAAAAACCCTGAACTTACTCAAAGAAGCTGCCAAAAAAATTTCGAATAAAGGTATTGACTGGTATATTAAAAATGAAGCTCAACAAATTCAGAGAATATACCAGGAAGAAGGCATTGCACTGGTAGTTTACAAAAACTGGAATTTAAGGGTTTGGCCGGAAAACAGCGTTATTGTTCCCGAAGTTTTTGGCTCCAGCGATTTTGAAGCACCATTTATAAGGCTGGGAAACAGCTATTTTGTAACCGTGCTCTACAAAGCGCCTGACATTGATTTGGTTGGTCTCGTACATATCAAAAGCGAATACGATTCTTCCAGCGAAATGGTAGAAGACTACTTTAACCCGGATTTTTACTTGTCGCCGGACATAAAAATTTCGCAATCGCCTTTGCAGGAACCCAGAATCCTCAATTACAATAACGAATACCTTTTTTCGCTTAAAACAGAAAAACAACCGATACAAAACACCGCTTATAGCTGGATCATTTTTTTGTTCCTAACAGGTACACTGACCGCTTTCTTCAGATTATTCATGCTCATTTTTTCTTATAAAAAGAAAGACAATAATTACTATCCTTACTTAATCTTTTCATTGGTGTTTATTATTGTAATGCGTGGTCTGATGCTTAAATACCAGTTTCCGGGCTTTTTATATAATTTTAAACTTTTCAGTCCGGAAATATTTGCCAGCACATGGATTGCACCTTCGCTTGGCGACCTGATTCTAAATAGTATTTTCACCATATTTATTGTGCTGTTTGTGCGCAGACGAATTAACCTGAATGATTTTCTTATTTCGAAAAAAAAGTCGCATATCTACATTTACCTGGCTGGTTTCATCATAATAATAAGCGGCTTCATCATTCAACTCAATAATTTATTAAGCAGTATTATCAGGGACTCAACTATTGAATTTCAGCCTTTCCGGATTCTCGACATGTCGGCGTACAGCATAATTGGTTTTATAACCATAATCATCAACCTGCTGACATTTGTTTTATTATTTGATTGGGGCATTCGTTTCTTCAAACGAAAAATGAAACTAAAAGAAACAGCCATCATTCTTAACATAGCCCTTTTTGCCATTGGAGTTTTTGCAATTTTGATTTTCAATAGCCTGTCATGGCTCAGTATCTTCTACTATTTACTGGTGATTAACCTGGTTTTATATTACCGGTGGAAAACAAGTCTCAAATTTACTTTTGTACTGATTTTTGCTGCGGCATCGGCTTTATATCTTACACATATTATTGATGTTCAAGACAATGAGAAGCAATATGCCCGCATGAAATTCCTCAGCATCAATGTATCGGTTTTTCAGGATTTTTATGCAGAAATGCGCTTCCAGGAAATTAGCAGACAATTACCTGCCGATCCTTATATCGACACATTGCTTTCGGCAGAAAAACGCAATGAAGATGAGTTGTACCAATATTTGAAGCGAAAATATTATGGTAATTATTTGTCGAGGTACAACATGCAAATGGAACTTTGCAAGGAACAAGACAGTATTTTTGTAGAAGAATCGGCCGTGCAATGGCAACACTGCCGGGAATACTACACCAATGAGGCCATTCAAAAAGGCGATCCGATATTTAAGTCCAACTATTTCTTTATGGGCGAAGAAGACAGCCGCTTGCAATACCTCGGAATGCACGACATCACTACCACGGGAAAAGAACATATCACCCTCATTATCAAGCTTCGGGCAGAAATTGTTAAATACAACCCGGGATTCACACAGCTATTTGACAAATATGGCAGTACAGGTGGACAAGTACTCGGTGAATACTCTTACGCGAGATACAACAAAGGGAAAATTATTTCGAAATACGGTGACTGTCCTTACAGCCTTGTAGACAATCCGTATAAAAAATCAGACCGGGAATTTTCCAGGATATGCATGGACAACTATTGCCATTTGGTATACCAGCCAACACAAAACCAAACCATAGTTATCAGTTACCCAACAGTTTCATTTTTCCAATTATTGGTAAATTTTTCTTACATTTTTGTATTTATATTCATATTACTGGCATTAATTACACTTTATTACATTTACCATCAAAAAGGACTTGTCGTTTCTGATACCATACGAAACCGCATTCAATTCTCGATGATCGGTTTACTACTTGTTTCACTTATTTTGATTGGCGGCGGCTCCATATACTTTATTTCAGAAGCTTATGCGAAAAAAAATATGCAGGAAATCAATGAAAAACTCCATTCGGTAATATCAGAGCTTCAAACCTCACTTGCAAATCAGGAAAGCATGGAAAAGGTAGATACGGAGTATCTTAATTTTATGATGCAAAAGCTTTCCCGGCTGTTTAATTCCGACATTTCAGTTTTTGATAATAATGGTAATTTATTGTCAACCTCACGCCCTGAGGTTTTCAATCAGGATTTTTTGAGCAGAAAAATGGACTTTGGTGCTTATGCAGCCCTCAAATACTTTCACCGGTTCAAAGTAATTCAGCAAGAGCATATTGGCAAATTAGCCTACTACAGCGCCTATGTACCTATTGTAAACAAAGACAATAAAACACTGGGCTTTGTAAACCTTCCTTTTTTCAGCAACCACGAGCTGCTTACTGAAGATATCTCCAGTATCATTGTAACATTTATAAATGTTTATGTATTACTTATATTGCTAACCATTATTATTGCCGTTTTCCTGTCGAACAATGTAACAAGGCCACTTCAAGTGCTCAGGCAAAAAATGAGGCAAATCGACCTAAAAAAACACAATACACCCATCGACCTGAAAACAGAAGATGAAATTGGCGATTTGGTAAAAGAATACAACCACATGGTATCGGAACTGTCAAGGAGCGTAGAACTTCTGGCGCGTCAGGAAAGAGAAACAGCCTGGCGAAGCATGGCACGGCAGGTAGCGCACGAAATAAAAAACCCGCTTACCCCTATGAAGCTAAGCGTACAGCTCATGCTACGTGCCTGGCGCGAAAAAGCACCCGATTTTGAACAACGCCTGTTTAAAGTAAGCAATACACTCATACATCAAATTGAAACCCTTTCAAACATTGCTTCTGAATTTTCAACCTTTGCCCGCATGCCCAATGAACAAATTGAAAAAGTGGAAATTAATACGCTGGTAAAAACAGCCAGCTCAATTTATGACGAATACAAAGACATTGAGATAAAAACAGACATCAACGAAACTTTGTCGTTCTATGTAATGGCCGATAAAAACCGGTTGTTCAGGATGATAAATAACCTGCTGAAAAATGCTGCCCAGGCCATTGACAAAGAAAAAAAAGGGTTAGTAATCATTTCTACACAACAAATAAACGATATGGTAATGATAAAAGTTGAAGATAATGGTGAAGGCATTCCACACGAAATACGGGGCAAATTATTTCAGCCAAACTTTACAACCAAAACCAAAGGAATGGGACTTGGCCTGGCCATGGTGAAAAATATTGTGGAAGGATTTGGTGGAAAAATATGGTTCGAAACCGAAACAGGCAAAGGAACAACTTTCTACATTCAACTTCCTCTTATACAGTAAAATAACTCAGCATGCAAAAGATATGGCAAATCATCTCCTACCCTTTCCGAATGCTCATAAAAGGCATTGTGTTGCTGCTTGTGTATACTTATCGCTACACCATTAGCCCCATGACACCCTCATCTTGCAGACATGTTCCTACCTGTTCGGAGTACATGATTGAAGCCATTAAAACACACGGAGCATTCAAAGGCTTATGGCTCGGCCTCAAACGTTTATCGAAATGTCACCCGTGGGGAACACACGGGTACGATCCGGTGCCGCCAAAAGATAGTAAAGGTGAAGATTTTTATAAAGAAATGGATGTGGATTGATGTTTTTAGGTTGATTAAGTTGATTGGGTGATTGGTTGATTGGTCGGGAAGTTTGCTCGTCGCGTTCGAAAAAGAATCGTTGCGGGCGTTTTGCTATTTTGTTTTGAATGCTTTTAATGGTTGGATTATTTTTCGTGTTTTTTCGTGTTATTCGTTGTCTATAAGACTGGTAGGATTGGGTGTCGGCGAGAGTGAATGGGTGATTGAGTTAATTGAGTTGGGAAATTGATTGGCTGGTTTTTTTCTTAATTTTTTTATGGTTATAATTTAAGCAAAGTAAAACACAAACATATAATAATTAACCTCTTCCGTGCGGATGAAATTCTACCAGCGTTTCTTTGAGGTACTGCCTATCTATATGCGTATAAATTTCGGTGGTAAGAATAGATTTATGTCCGAGCATCTCTTGCACTACGCGCAAATCAGCGCCATTTTCGACCAAATGCGTGGCAAAACTGTGCCTGAAGGTGTGTGGACTAATGCTCTTTTGTATTCCTGCGGCAAGCGCCAATTGTTTTATCATGGTAAAAACCATTACACGGGTTAAATGTTTGCCACGGCGGTTGAGAAAAGCATAATCTTCTTCGCCTTTTTGCGGTTGAACATGAACACGCTCATATTTTACGTACTGCTTAATGGCATGCATTGCTTTGGAACCGATAGGGACAAGCCGTTCGCTGTTTCCTTTCCCGATTACACGAATAAAACCTTCATCGAAATGCAAGTTGCTCAACTGCAATAAGACCAGCTCGGAAACACGTAATCCGCAGCCGTATAGCGTTTCAATTATCGCCAGGTTCCGCTGGCTTTGTTCTTTGCTCATATCCAGCGCATCGAGCATGGCATCAATTTCTTCGATACTCAAAACAACCGGAAGCTTACGCTGTGTTCTGGGCGTATCAAGCAGTTGTGCAGGATTCGCTTCAATAATATCTTCCATTTTTAAATACCGGAAATAAGCTTTTATGCCTGATAAAATTCGTGCCTGCGATGTAGCTCCCAATCCTAACTCGTTAATCCATTTTAAAAATGCCTGCAAGTGTTTCGTGGTGATTTTATTGGGACGCAATACCTGTTCATGCTCCGAATTAAACTGCGAAAGTTTAACCAAATCGTTCAGGTATGCCTCAATCGTATTTGGCGACAAACCTTTTTCGATTTGCAGCCAGGCTTGAAATTCTTTTGCGTATGGTATGTCGGGTGTTACTTTTTTCATTTTTTTGCCGGATAAGAATACATACAAAAATAGTCCATAATATTTTGTAATTTTACATTGTAACAGAAAATTTACGAATATGAAGATTTGCATAATCAACGGCCCCAACCTCAACCTGCTGGGCACGCGTGAACCGGAAATATATGGTACCGAAACATTTGAAACCTATTATGAGCAAATGAAAGCTGAGTTTTCCGGACACGAAATCCATTATTTTCAATCGAATGATGAGGGTGGCCTTATTGACAAGCTGCATGAAGTTGGGTTTGATTTTGATGGAATTATTTTCAATCCGGGCGGTTATGCACACACTTCCGTTTCGGTGGCCGATGCTATTGCAGCCATTGAAACGCCTGTTGTAGAAGTGCATATTTCGAATGTACATGCCCGGGAATCGTTCAGGCAGCGGTTACTCACCGGCGGACGAGCAGCAGCCGTTATTTCAGGAGCCGGATTGTATGGCTATGAGATGGCTTTGGGATATTTGTTGCAGAAGATATTAAAAAAAGCAAAAAAATAGAATTGTAGTTTAGTATTCAACATTTTTTTTAGTGGTTTTTTGTTTGAACAAAAAACTAATAGATTTACAAATCTGATGGAAATTTAATAAATGATAAGATTTGTGTACAAGTTCAGGAGTCTGAATATAATCTTATTAGTGCTTTGCTATTAGAGGAATATCTGAAATCCATAATCTAAACTTTTGGGAAATACTCAAAATAATTACATGCAATTTTTTCTTTATTAAAATCATTCTTAATAACTTCATAAGAGTGAGGTGAATTATCTATTCCTATCCATTTTCTGTTCAACCTATCTGCAATTCTCATAGTACTGCCTGAACCAGCAAAGCAATCCATTACAATGGACGATTCATTGGAAGAATTCACAATAATTCTCTCTAACATATTGTAATTCTTCTGAGTTGGATAATTCACATAGGACATACCTTTATCTTTAAACTCCCAAACATCTTGTATTTTAAACCCTTGATGTTCTGAAGCTAAAACAATCTTTCTCGGGTTACCTGTTTCTGACCATTCTATTAAACCGGCATTATCAAGTTCAGTTAAATAGGCTCTACTATACCTCCAATGTCTTCCTTTTGGGGGCAGCATTCCTTTCCATTCTTTGCCTGTATCACCATCGACCGTTTTTCCGGGAGCGTGAATAGGGTTCGTTGTGTAATATCCGTATTTTGGGTGTTTCTTAGGAAACAGTATCTTTCTTTTTTCTTCCGACATTGGTTCTTTCAATTCATTCCAAATATTACGATCTCGTTTTTTTGCATAAAAAAGAATCATGTCTGAAAAATTTCCATAAGCATTTCTCGAAAAATTTTTAGGATTGCATTTTATACGGGTAATATCATTAATATAATTATTGTAACCGAAAATTTCATCCATTACAATTTTCACATAATGTCCTATTTTTTTGTCTATATGCACATAAATACTTCCGTTTTCAGATAACAATTCTCTTAAAACAATTAATCTCTTTCTGAGAAACTCAAGAAACTCACTGTCAATTAGCCTGTCGGAATATGCATTGTCTTCATTAATAGAATTAAACTCCTGCCCTGTCCCAAAGGGCGGATCTATATAAACCAGATCAATACGCCCACGATACTGCGACAACAATTCCCTTAGTACTAATAAATTATCTCCAAAAATGAATTTATTCTCTGGTTTATTGTGGTTCTTTTCAACACTTTTAAGTATTCCTCTATTAGTATCAAATAGTACTTCAAATTCATCTGCTTTGTCTAAATAATCTAATGTGCAGTTTCTACTCTTTTTCAGATATGCAACCTGCGGTTCTTCTATGATTGAGTTTTTTGATAAGAATGCTTCAAAATCACCAATAGATATTCGGTAGCTTTTATTTATTTTTATTGCATTAAGTTCTCTGTCTTTAATATATTTAGAAACCGTTTGCCTCGTAACCTTGAGATTACTAGCTACCTCATCGACTGTGAGAAAAGATTGCTGACTCATTTACACTCAATTTAACCTATTTTAACAAATAATAACCAGTGACAAATATAGTAAAAATTATATTTTACATACAATTAGGTTGTCATAAAAAACTATGAAGATGTAGATTCAAATTATAAATTCTAGAATTATTTAGGCTTAACATTATGACTAGTTAAAATATTATTTAAGCCCAAAATCATTTTTAACCCTGTCTGTAAGATCAGGCATGCCGGTAATTCGGTGCAATTCTTTTACTGCATTGTAAATTCGTAAGGCTCCTTCTCCACTGACTATTGCATAAGGTTTGTGCAATTTTTCTATTTCTTTGCGGTAGCGGTCAAACAAAACTTTGCGCATCTCTCCCCCATTTTCCCGAACCGGGTCGGGTTCCCAAGGCAAATCGGGATACAAAAGTAAATATGCATCGAAATCGAGTTGTTTCAGCCAGGCATTCATCTCTTGGGGCTGCTGCGCAAACACTACATCGAACCAAACTTTGGTAATAATCATTTCGGTATCGAAAAATACCGGAACCGGATTATCGACTTGCGCTATAAATTCATCCACCACCTTTTGAGCAATGTATTTCACATCTTCAAACGTGTATTCCCGATCTAGCTGTTCAATGTAGGTACGGGCAAATTCCGGAACCCAATCGCCACGGTAATATTCGGCCAGGTTTCTTGCCAAAATGGTCTTCCCGGTAGACTCCGGGCCAACGATAGCAATTCTCAAACCCTCCTTATTCATTATGTAACTCCTTTCTTTGAAGACCGTTGAGACGAAGTACCTGCTTTATCGGTCGTTTCCGGTAGTCGCGCTGCCACTCAACAAAACCGACCACAGCCATTGTTGTATAGATAAAGAACAATACCGAAGTTGAATATAATTCTTTATCAATGTATAAAATGAGTGAAACCAAATCGATTACAACCCAAAAAATCCAATGTTCTTTAATTTTGCGTGCCAGCATCCAGGTTGCAACAATGCTGCCGGCTGTTGTAAATCCATCGCCTACCGGAACCTCAGAATCAGTGTAATACTTCAGAAAAGCGCTCATTCCCAGCCACAATACAGCCCATAAGCCCAGCAGAACACTCATGAGCATTTTACCACTTCCGGAAACCGGCAGCTCCCTGGTTTTTTCGCCTCCTTTTTTCCAATGCAGCCATCCGTAAACGCTTATTATTACGTAATAAACCTGCAACGACATGTCGGCATAGAATTTACTCGTGAGGAAAACATAAATGTACAGCGCACTTGTAAGTAGTCCGAAAAACCACAACCAAATATTTTGTCTGATGGATAAAAATAAATAGATGACGCCAATAATCGCGGCTGTTATTTCAATCCAATTTTTTGAAACCCATTCAAAAAACATTTTCTGAAAACATTTAAACGTGTTTTTGCAGGAAGTGCAATAATTTACACCCCTGCAAAAACATATTTTTGGATACTAATTCTAATTATTTTTCTTTAAAAGCTTCTGGTATTTGGCATCATCGGAGATAATTTCTACTGCCCGAATGTAAACCGGATCCAGTGGATTAATCAGTTCGAAAAATTCATGATAGCCATACAGAGTTCTGGCAACCAATGCTTTTAGTTGTATCATTATAGCATCTTTTGAGCGGTCCATATCGCCCTCTTCCGGCTCAACCTTCTTCTCTTTTCCGTAAGCCATTAATCCATTAAACAATTCGTCGCTCACTTCATAACTTTCCTTAAAAGTTTCAAAATCAGGATATTTCTTCATCATTTTTTCCCGGTCGCGGTTTACTTCGGTGAGTACATATTGATTAAAAATGCCTTTGCGAATGAGATCGCGATAAAAATCTGAGTAATGTGTTGTATCAATTGGTACAAATATATCGGGCATTATGCCACCGCCGCCAAAAACAATTCGTTTATTACGAAGCGTTTTATGTTGCAGGGAATCAGGAAATTCAATGCTGTCTCGACTTAGCAATTCACCTTCCTGATAACGTTTCAACAGGTCGCGGTGATAATCTTTTACGCCTTTGTCGTATGGCTTCTGAATTACACGGCCCGTTGGCGTATGATACCTGGCTATGGTGAGCCTCATGGCTGAGCCATCGGGCAACATGAACGGCTTTTGAACCAATCCTTTGCCAAATGAACGGCGTCCGACAATAATGCCACGATCCCAGTCCTGAACTGCACCGCTAACAATTTCGCTGGCCGATGCCGAACCTTCATCAATCATAATAACCACCTTCCCATCTTTGAAATGGCCATCACTTGTCGCATTATAATCTTCGCGATCGGTATTCAATCCTTCTGTGTAAACAATCAGGTCGTCTTTTTTCAAAAATTCATCGGCCAGTTCAATGGCTGTGTTCAGGTAGCCGCCACCATTATTGGTCAGGTCAAGGACAATGTTTTCAACTCGTCCTTTTTTCAACTCTTTCAGTGCATCGTTATATTCTCGCATTGTGGTGGCTGAGAATCGATTAAGTTTGATGTAAACAGTTTCATCATCGACTAAATAAGCGGCATCGAGCGAGTTGATCGGAATTTTTCCCCGTGTAATGGTAAAATCCAAGGGCTTTTCTAATCCGTTACGTTTTACAGTAACCTCTACTTTGGTTCCGCGTTTACCACGTAACAAATCAAACACGTCGGAATTTGAAAGGCCTACCCCGGCAATATTTTCGCCATCGACTTCAATAATTTGATCGCCGGCCATGAGCCCGACTTTCTCCGAAGGTCCGCCGGTAATGGTAGCAACAACCAACAAGGTATCTCTCAATATATTGAACTGAATGCCAATACCATCGAAACTCCCTTTCAGGGGTTCGTTCATTTTTTTCAAATCTTCTTCTGATATA
>CAYPSX010000047.1:0-20963 GCA_964413185.1 uncultured Bacteroidales bacterium | reverse complement strand
TTGTTTACCAGTGAGTTTAGATACTTGTAGTAAGCATCCATTATTAAAAAATAAATAAAAATTCAGTTCGGTAAGTGCCGGTAGTAGTTATATCGAAAAGGGGGAAAATGCCTTAAACTATAGGTCAGAAAATATGTAAAGAAACATCAGGAAGCGATCCAGCCTGATAAAACCTTTTTGTGTTTTTGTATGGCGAAAAATGTAATTCATTTCAAATGCAAATATAGACTATTTTTTAATCCACATTACATTCGGTTTTTGCGAAAAATTTATTTACAAACTTTGGCAAATCGACGTTTTTTGAATCTCCCATATTTTTTACGTTTACAACCTTTCCTCTGTTAGTTTCAAATATTGTTAAATTGGCATAATTTAGGAAGTATTTATCTATAAGACCATTTGTGTCATTTATAAATGAAACCATTGACAATAAATCTTCAGACATGAACTTTTTATCACAACTTAGGTAAATAATTCGCTTACAATCTGAATTTTTTAGTTTTTTCTGTATTTCCAGGTTGATTCTCTGAACACAACCACTACAATAATATTTTGATCTAATAATGTATATATGAGGGGCGAGGGAAACACCTTTATCATATTTCAATAATACTTTTTTTAATTTTACGGTTTCATCTGGGTAATTATTAGTGCAACCGGCAAGTAACAAAAAAATTATTCCTAAATACTTCATTTTCATATGCTTGTAATTTTGATTTTAATGGTCATTACCTGTCCCGCAGTAGGCGGGATGGAGCTCGCCATGTTAAGTCTAATGTACGCTGCATACTATTTGTGGGCTCGTAATAACCATACTCGTGTGTGTTCTGCCAGCTGGCGGATCATGGCTCGGTTCATAATGTAAATTGTAATAGTGATAGGGTTAAATTCCCGGAAAACTCCTCTTTTCTTTTGGGTGTTTTTTTCACATAAAGCCCTTCCTTTGCTGGTACGATAATATCAGGCATGAATTCTGAATATGGCAGCACAACTTCCCCGGTAACCTCAAAACGCTCATTCATAATAATGATTGACCAACGGGCACTTTTTATGTCTACATTTTCCAAATCAAAACGTAATTTTGCTATCCTGTAGTACTCTGCACGGTATGGATTAGCAACTATTTTTGTGTATTTTGGCTCTTGCCCCATATAAGTTCGACAAAATGATATATTCCTGAATTGTTCATCTGAAATTTCCGTAAAACACTCTATAAAATTACTTTTGCAAGCTCTTTTTGTAAGTTTTTCATTATTATAGATATAAATATTATGATCTGGAGGGTATGATATTATTATTTGATTTTGGAGACCAACAAATATATCCGGACCATAACTGTAATAGTTATTTCCGGTTTTGTACTTATCAGGCGTTGAGCCAAATATATATGCATTTTCATTACCTAATTCCTTCTTACATATAGGAGCTAGTTTGCTAAATAGCTCTTTTCTAATTGATTTTTCTCCTATATCTACCTTTGGAAACCAGGAATAATATAAGTATTTTGAAAAAACATAAAAATTTGATGGCGCCCCATACGCTGGATATTTAGAGTTTATTGGATACTTATTGATAACACAACATGATGTATCAAAAAGAAAAACTCCATTTAAATCTCTGTCAAAATAGAAAATTGAGTCTAAGGAATAAACAAATAAATCAGAAGAGGTTCGCCTTTTCTTTATTAGTTTTTGCATCGGTATAGATATTGTTTTATGACGTTGATTGTCCATATCATAAATACCCATTGTATTATTTTCCGGATTAAAATAGCTGAGGAAATGATGCTGCTGATAAGTTTTAACGTGATTTTGTATTTGATTTACATTAACGGGAACATCAACAAGTTCAACATCTATTAGATGGCTGTATTGATAAATGTTATTATTAGAATTGTCACTGCAGGAGAGTAGCAATACAATCGACAGGACTGTAAGTATTGTTTTCTGTATCATAAAAGTTGAAGATAACCGTATCACATTAATTAAACTCAAAATGTACAAATTGAAGATAAAGGGTAATATTTACCATTACTATTCATAACCATTTGTTTTTTGTAATTGATAAGGAAAGCAGCGCACTACAGGCACTGCTTTTAAATCAATTTGAAATTTCCCTTATTTTACGGTAATGCAACCGTCTTTAATTTCAATCTTGTCGCCATCTTCAACTTCAACAGTTCCACACGAAGTTTCAATTTTTACCTTAGTTGCACTTCCCTGGATAGTTACAGAGGCGGTACGACTACTCTCGAAAGTTACATGTTTAGTGCTTCCCGACATCTTTACTTCCATTTTGTGGCTTTTTGAGTCTTTGTTGTAGTAACGAATGGTTACTGCCGCTTCAAGGGCCGTTGTAATTGATAGTAATCCGATTGAAAGAATAATAATTGCCAAAAATTTCTTCATAACTTTTGTTTTTTATTAATAATAATTTGTCGGTGCAAAAATAGTTATTTTGTTATAAACAAAAAGCTATTCCGCAAAATTAACCTGAAAAAGATAAAAAAAGTTCTTTTTCAGGCAAGCACTATTTATTCCTATTACTCCTTAATTTTCTTCAAAAAATCCAGAACACTTTTATAATCACCAATATTGTATTGTGCGGCAGTATTTGTTTTTCCAACTTTAATGGTAATGGCATCTTCGGGTAATTCCCTGAACATATGTTCGTCTGTCCAGTCGTTGCCAATGCTTAATATAAAATCATACTTGTTTCCATCAATAAGCCGTAGGGCTGTTTTTCCTTTGCTTGTTTCTGAGCTTTTAATTTCCAGCGATTTGTTGGCTTCAACTATTTCCAGGTCGTGGTTAGCTATCAGGCTTGTCAATTGGTCTTTTAGTTCGTTTGCCCGGCCAACACCTAATTCCGGATCTGCTTTGCGATAATGCCAAACAAGGGAATAGTTTTTTTCTTCTACAAAAGTTCCGGGTGTGCGGTCTTCATAAAAATTTAAAATAGGCATTATCAGTTTTTTCCATTCAGTATCGATTTGTGCCATTTCCTGCCAATCGCCGTTTGGCTTTTTCATGGTTGCCCCGTAATCAGCTATAAACGTATAGTTCTTATTACTAAACCAGTTGTCAAAAGCTTTTTTGTCGCGTCCGCTTACAATAATAATTTCGTTACTGGGGTCAGCGGCAAGCTTATCCAGAATGTCTGTTAAATCTTCTGTTGGTTTACTGTGTTTGGGATTTTCCTTGAAGCCAACTAATGTGCCGTCGTAATTAAGGAAAAGTATGCGTTTTTGGGATTTGTTATATTTTTCGCTAATTTTTTTACGGATTTTCCCTGTTATTTTTTTCGCATTTTGTTCAATTTTTAACTCTTGTACTTCTTGCAGATTAGCAAAGAAATCACTGGCCCATTTTTCCACATTGTACCGTTTCAATCGGGTTTGCATGGTTTCAATGCGCGAAATTTGCTCTTCATCGGGCATGGATAGTGCTTCGTGAATGGCATCAGCAATGGCATCCATATTGTTCGGGTTTATCAGTATTGACTCGCTCATTTCTTTTGCTGCACCGGTCATCTCACTGAGAATGAGCACGCCTTTGCTGTCAATTTGAGATGCAACGTACTCTTTGGCCACAAGGTTCATTCCGTCCCTGATTGGTGTTAGCAGTGCTACATCGCTTGATGAATAGAGGTCGATAAGATTTTCGAATGGCAAAGCCCGGTAAAAATACCATATCGGTGTCCAGTTAACCGTGCTGTAATTGCCATTGATGCGACCAACCAGTTCATCTATTTCACTTTTCATCCGCTGGTATTGATCTACATTTTGGCGCGATGGTACACAAAGCATAATCAGCGTTGCCTGTCCGTGGTATTCCGGATATTTTTCAAGGAAGTGTTCAAATGCATACAGCCTGTTTTGTATTCCTTTGGTATAATCGAGCCGGTCAATACTGAGTATAAATTTAACACCGGGGTTCACCAGCTGGTGCTTGTCGAGCTCCTGGTGCAGTTCTGTCCGGTCTGTTACGGATTTGCGTTGCTGGGCAATGGAAGCATTGTAAAACTTGTCGTAATCGATGCCCATGGGAAAAATATCTGATCGAATAATGCGGTTGTTGAGCATAATTTCATTGAAATTCATGTCGTAACCCAGCAATCTTCTTACGGAGCTAAAAAAGTGGCGCTCATAATCGTAGGTGTGAAAACCTATCAGATCGGCTCCCAGCATGCCCTCCAGTAATTCTGTGCGCCAGGGCAAAATTCGGAATACTTCAAATGATGGAAATGGTATGTGCAGGAAAAAACCTATGGCCACATCAGGAAACTGCTCTTTTATCAGTCTGGGCAGCAATAACAGCTGGTAATCGTGTACCCACACTTTGTCGCCGGGTTCGATATGCCGGGCTACAACTTCAGCAAATTTTTCGTTTACTTCTTTATACTTGTCCCAAAAGCTTTTTTTATATTCTGCATATTCTGTAAAGTAGTGAAAAAGAGGCCATATCGTCTTGTTGCTGAATCCGTAATAATAATTGTCGATGTCTTCCTCAGTAAGTGGCACGTTTACACAACCTTCTTTGGCAGAGGCTTTCGAGACTTTTTCCCTAAACTCATCTCCAATTTCTTCTTCAGTCATTCCTGACCATCCAATCCACAAGCTGTCTCCGGATTTATGCACCGATTTCATGCCTGTGGCCAATCCGCCAACACTTGGTGTTGCCTTTATTTCACCTTCTTCAACTTTGATTTGTAACGGTAACCTGTTGGAAATAATTATTGTTTTACTCATAATTTATCGCTTTTGATTAGCTAAAAATATATACTTTTTCCGCAATTCCAAATATTTTGGCCTAATTAACTGATGTTTATTGTGTTCTGCATGGCTGACCAATGGACTGTTTTGTTTGCACAATCTTGAAAATACGAAAGTATTGTTTGCATTTATAAAAATTGATTTTCCCGGGCAAATTATCTAGGGTTGAAAAATTGTTGAAAAATACGGCATAAAATATGTACCAACTGTTTTTATGCGTTACGAAAAATCACTTAATTAGTCGTTTCAAAAATATAAAGATCGCATAATTTCATTTATGGATAATTTAAATTACGGAGTTATTGGTAACGGGCGAAGTGCAGCGCTTGTTTCAACATGTGGTTCCATAGATTGGTGTTGTTTACCGGAATTTGATTCTTCTTCAGCTTTTGCCAAAATACTCGATGAAAATAAAGGTGGTAGTTTTGGTTTCGATGTTGATGATTCGTACAAAATAACGCAAAAATATATTTTACAGACAAATTTACTTCTAACTCGCTTCGAAAACAGCGAAGGAGCATTTGAGGTTATCGACTTTATGCCCCGATATTTTAATGGAAACAACAAACACCACAATCCGCCCGACATTGTGCGTTATATTCGTTGGGTATTCGGACAACCCCGGTTTCGTGTAAATTACGACCCAAAACTGAATTATGCGAAAAACGCAACAAAAAGCTATATTGAAGGCAATTACATAAAAAGTGTAACAGTTCAAGGTATATACGATTCATTGTATCTCTATTCCAGCCTGAGCAAAGAAGATATACTTCAAAAAAACGAAGTAACGGTAACAAAAGATGAATTTTTTCTGGTCAGTTATAACCAAAAAATACTGAAACAGAACGTTGAACGCTCTTATTTGAAAATGGAGCGCACTAAAGTTTATTGGCTGAACTGGGTAGAAAAACTTGTAAAATTTAAAAAGTATAATGATGAAATTATTCGTAGTTCACTGGTTTTGAAATTATTGAGCTACGATAAATCCGGAGCTATTTTAGCTGCGCTCACTACTTCGCTCCCGGAAACCATTGGCGAAGTACGAAATTGGGATTATCGTTTCTGCTGGATTCGCGATGCATCTATGGTAATAAAAGTGCTTACAAATTTGGGACAAAGAGATGTGGCATGGCGCTACATGCAATTTATTATTAACAGTATCCCCATAAAAAACGAAAAAGTTCAAATTATGTACGGGCTGCGCGGAGAGAAGAAGCTAACAGAGCAAATTCTTGGCCATTTGGATGGTTACAACGGCTCTAAACCGGTTCGCGTTGGAAATGCAGCATACAAACAAAAACAAAATGATGTTTTTGGCATCCTTATCGATGTAATTTACCAGCAATTGCAAATTATAGGTGCAACTCTCGAAGAAAGTGAAGCACTATGGACCATCACACGAACTGTGCTTAAAACCGTAGAAAACAACTGGCAAAAGCCAGATCGTGGTATATGGGAGTTGCGTACAGAAAAACAGCACTTTACGTTTTCAAAGTTACTCTGCTGGGTGGCCTTCGATCGCGGAGTGAAAATAGCAAATATGTTACGCCGGCAAGATTATGTGCGCAAATGGACCAAAATACGCGATCGAATCGCGAAAAATATCCATACACGTGCCTGGAATGAAAGAGTAGGAGCATTTACCCAGGCTTATGAATCCGACGATCTCGATGCATCAACTTTATTGATGGAGCCTTACGGGTTTATTGAAGCTACCGACCCCAAATATATCAAAACCGTCAACATTATTGAACAAGAACTCAGTCACAACGGATTGATGTTCAGGTATAAAAACCGTGATGATTTTGGAGTACCCAAGTCATCATTTACAATATGTACTTTTTGGCTGATTAATGCCCTGCATAAAACGGGGCAAAAAGAAAAAGCAGAAGCCATGTTTGGAAAGTTGTTAAGTTATAGCAATCACCTTGGATTATACAGCGAAGATATTGATTTTGAATCGAAACGACTGCTCGGCAATTTCCCTCAGGCATATTCACACCTTGCGCTTATTGAAACAGCCATTAACATAAGTGGAGGTGTGGTGAGTTCAGAAGAGTCTATTATTGAGGCCATACATTAGCCTTTGCAGAAAGTAAAAAGGGTCTCGCTCCAGGCGAAACCCTCATTATTTGCTGATATGTGTAGATCAACTATTTCAATTTTGCAATAATGGCATCGGCCATTTCAGTTGTAGATGCAGCTCCATTTTTAACAACATCGGGCTTACCGCGCATTTTTTTCATGTCGTAAGTTTGCACTTTTTGTTCCTCAATAACTTCGGCAATAGCTGTGCGAATGCGTTTAGCAATATCATCTTCTTTGATGAAATCGAGCATCATGCAAGCCGATTCAATCATGGCAATCGGGTTGGTTATAGAAACATCGTAATCAGCATATTTAGGTGCACTGCCGTGAGTTGGTTCAAATACTGCAACGCCGGTGTCGGGGTTCATTTGTGCTGAGCATGCAAAACCTAAACCGCCAATCAGGCCGGCAAAACCGTCGGAAACAATATCACCAAACATGTTACCTGCTACAATTACACCGTAGTTTTCAGGATTTTTGGTGAGCCACATCATTTGAGCATCGATGTTTGTGTTCCACAGTTCAATATCCGGATAATCTTTATCTTTAATTTCCTGAGCCATTTTGAACATCATGCCTGATGTTTCGCGAATTACATTGGGTTTTTCGCAAACAGTTACAGATTTGTATCCATTGTCTTTGGCATAATCAAAAGCAGCACGCAAAATACGTTCAGTAGCATTTTTCGTAAAGATACGTGTCGATACAGAAATTTCTTCTTTTGGCACATCGCCGAAATTCTTTTTGAATTTTGGATGTGTCATTAATGTATCGTGTACTTGTTTTGGCGGGTTACTCCACTCAACTCCGCCATAAAGTCCTTCGGTATTTTGGCGGAAAATGGCCACATCAACTTTAGGCTCTTCAATGGTGTTGTTCGGGCCACGACGAATAAAATTTAGCGGGTTGCCTTTGTATGTGTGGCAGGGCCGCAGACAAATGTCTAATCCAAAATGTTGGCGTAAGCCTACAATCGGACTTGAATACACCAGGCCTTTGTCGCGAAGCTCAGGTGCAAGTTCTTCGGCAGCAGCATCTTTGGGTTTTGATGTGATGGCACCGAAAAGACCTATTTTGTGCTTTTTAATTAGTTCGAGAGTGCGCTCCGGAAGAGGGTTACCCTCTTTTTTCCAGAATTCCCAACCAATATCACCTTCAACATAGTCAGCCTCGAATCCGGCTGCATCTAGTACGCGTATGGCTTCTTCCAATACGTTTTTTCCGATACCGTCGCCCGGCATGGCTACAATAGTGCGTTTACTCATAGTACACAGAATTTATTTGTTTATTTTCACTGTAAAAATATACTATTTTTTGAACTATAAAAAGTTAGGAATTGAAAATCGGATACCTGAATAATCGAAAATTGAATTGTGGGTAGTTTTATCTGAAATTATTCAAAATGATGGATAATTTTTCTATTGTTTCGGTTATCCATTTTCTATGGTATTTGTGTAAATTGCATAGTGTATGTAACTACCATGGTTCAATTCCATTAATAGCTTGTCATCAAATAACCATTACAAAAACACCATCAACACTACAAAAGTTAAAATAGAGATCAGTATACCGATTTTGTTGATCAGACTTACGCGTTCGCGGAAAAGTGCAAGCGCAATAATTACAGAGCTTAATACTACGCCGGTGTTGTTTAGCGCAATAACAATGCTATTGTTTATGAGGAGTTCATTCAGCGCATTGATCAGGAAATACAACGAGCCGAAATTGGCCAGTCCCAATATGGTACCGCTAATTAAAGCTTTGGGTTTGAA
Organism: uncultured Bacteroidales bacterium; assembly: GCA_964413185.1. Lineage (GTDB taxonomy): Bacteria > Bacteroidota > Bacteroidia > Bacteroidales > Salinivirgaceae > Salinivirga. The sequence goes on along the minus strand of CAYPSX010000047.1, from coordinate 12,329 downwards.
AACTGCCAGTTTCTTTTTTTGGAAGAAAATAAGTACAATACTCCAAATTGCTGAAAACCCGAATAATAAGAAAGAAAAAATGGCTGACGAACCTGGGTTTTTAATATAAAAAGTTTGAGAAAATTTAACCAACGAATCTGCTAAACCCATCAATATAAACAAGATAAACGGGAGCAACATAATAAAAAGCGATTCAATACGTTTCTGCCGCTTCCTGAAAACCGTTAAAAAAACCGCCACAATAGCCATAATGAGCAGGAGCAGCTTAATGTGCGTATAACTGTCATTATCGTCTATCAGAATGGAAAAAAACATCGGAAACACAAACGACATTTTGGTGGCTACGGTTGTAAGTGCAATTCCGGCTTTGCGTGTAGAAAGCCCGATAAGGAAAAAGGTAAATACAAAAATGCTTCCGATAATGGCTGCCGGCCACACCCAATCTAGCGGAATATTGGCGACATCTGCAGGAGTAAGGCCTGCGTGAAAATAGCCAAACCCACTGGCTATAAAATAGTTGATAATAATTGGATGGATGATTGGAATGTCGTGTTTTTCTGTTACTTTAAAAGTAATCAGGATGATAACACTTGACAATATGCTCAGGATCAGGAATAGCATCTTCGTTTTTTAGTGCAAAGATACTATTGCGTTTGAATTAAGCCGTACAATTTGAAATATGTTCAGAAACGAACGCCAACCAGTATCATATCATCAATTTGTTCAAAATCAGCCATCCACTCTTCAATAGTATTGTCCAGGTGCATTTGTTGGTTTGGCATATTTTCGTGTTGAATAGATATAAGCTTCTCCTGCAGTTTTTTACTGGTAAATTTGCGGTTTCTGGTGCCTCCAAACTGGTCGGCATAGCCATCGGAAAAGATATAAATGGTATCGCCTTTTTCAACCTGGATTGTGTGGTTGGTAAATTCTTTTTGGGACAATACCTGGCTGCCGCCAATGGAACGACGTGTTGCTTTATATTTGGTTAGTTCGCCATCGCGAATATGATAGAGTGGATTGTACGCTCCTGCATAAATGAGTTCGTTACTACCTTCTTCAATAGCGCAAAGGGCAATGTCCATTCCATCGAACGTGTCTGTTTTGCGGCCTTTCTGGTGGAGCGCTTTTTTTATACGCTCATCGAGTTCTGTAAGTATTTGGGCAGGATTGGTAATTTCTTCTTCGGTAACTATCTGGTTGAGCAGGTTATTCCCGATAATCGACATAAATGCGCCCGGAACGCCATGTCCTGTGCAGTCGGCAGCCGTGAAAATCCGATGTTTGCCTGATTTTATGTACCAGAAAAAATCTCCACTGACAATATCTTTGGGTTTGAACAATACAAACACACTTCGAAATTCTTCTGAAAAATCTTTGATGGATGGGAATATGATTGCTTCCTGGATGCGCTGTGCGTATTGAATGCTACTTGTAATGTCCAGGTTTTTCTTCCTCAGTTCTGCAGTGCGCTCTTCCACAATTTCTTCAAGAATTCGTTTTTCGCGCTTTAACTTTTGCGTACGTACCCGGATAAAAACAATAACGCCGATAATTGGGATTATCACATATAAAATGTAGGCGAGGTTTGTGCGCCACCATGGTGGTTTTACAGTAATATGAATACTCACCTCTGCATGGCTTTTTTCGCCCCATATACCTTCGCTGTTGGTCGATCGTACTTTAAAGGTGTATTTTCCGTCTTTTAAATCCGGAAACGAGGCAAACCGCCGCTGGCTGGGCTGCGTCCACTTATCGCTTTGTCCAACCATTTTATATTTGTAGAGAATATTTCCCTGATGGGCATAATCGAGCCCCACAAATTCAAATGAAATAAAGTTTCGGTTCCAGGGAATTATAATTTCCTGTTTGCTCGATGGCAGGGTATCTCCCATAAATTCCTGATCCATAACTTTAATGGAGGTAATTCGTACGGGCGGCTCATACTGGCGGGGCTTTATTTCTTCCGGATTAAATGCGTAAAAGCCTTCTGTGCCACCGAAATACAGTGTTCCGGTGTTTTTATCGCGCAGGTAGGAACCCTGGCTGAATTCGAGGCTTAGAATGCCTTCATTTTTTTGATATGCTTTTATATTTTTTATGTTCGATAATGAATCCAGCGAAATTTTTGCCAGGCCCGTGTTTGTACTTAACCAAAGGTTTTGTTTTTTATCGGGTAAAATTGCCCATATATTGTTGTTGGGCAAACCATCGGAAACATTGAAGTTTTTAAACGTTTCTTTTTTGGGATCGAAACGTGAAAAGCCCATTTCTGTTGCTATCCAGAAATATCCGTTAAAGTCTTTGTGAATAAACTTTACCACATCGTTGGGAATGGAGTTTTTAATGCCCGGGTTGTGCATGTAACTTTTCGCCTGCATGGTGCGTGTATTAAGGCATGCCAGACCACCTCCACGTGTACCCAGCCATAATGTATCTTTATGGGTACGCAACATAAAGAATATTGTATGGCTTTCAAGGCCTTCGATATTTGTATAACGTTTAAAAACTTCTGTTTTAGGGTTAAATTTATTCAATCCGTTAAATGTCCCAATCCAAAATGTTTCATCATTCTCTTTGTGAATGCAAATAATGGTTTTATTGCTCAGTGTTTGATCATCATCGGGCTTGGAATAGTAAGTTTTAACATTTCCGGTTTCGGGGTTAAAACGTTGTAAACCGTTGCCCCATGAGCCCAACCAGACATCATTATACGAATTTACAAATATGGATGTAATTTGGCTGTTGAGTTCCGGATGGCGGAAGTTGTAGTTGTAAAATCTTTCAGTTTGGGGATTAAAGCCATCAATACCGCCACCGATTGTACCTATTAATATTTCACTTTTATCGTATTTTGCAAAGCTGAAAACCAGATTGTTCGATACGGAGTTTTCATCGTGCTGTACGCCGTAATGCCTGAATTTTTGTTTTTTATTGTGTATTACATTGATGCCGTTTTCTTTACTGCTGATCCATATACTGCCTGATTCATCTTCAAAAAGATTAACGAGCCAGTTTGAGCGCAGTGTATACTCTTCGTTGGGAATTGATGTGTAACGTTTCCATTTGTTGTTTTTATATCGTAACAGTCCCTGATTGGTGGCTATCCATAAAATATTGTCTTTATCGAGCAAGAAATCGCGTATGCGGTATACATCTTTATTGTTTTTGAAGAGATGCCCGGGTGTAACATCTGTATACGAGTCTTTTTTGTCGTGCCATTCGAATATGCCATTTTCGGTTCCAATCCATTTTTTATTTTTAGAGATAGGGAAGAATGTATTGATTTTGATGTCGCCGGTTTTATCTGTGACTGGTATGCTTTTTTGTTTTGCTTCTCCTGTTTTAGGGTCGTAAATGTAGAATTTATTGCTGTGCGTGCCCAGGTAAAGTTTTCCATCGATGCAGGTAATTCTTCTTATAAATGACGGGTTTCCGGGCAATTGTATTTTTTTTATGTGTTTTGAGTTGATGTTCATCCGGTTTAGTCCGCCTTCATGTGTACCAATAAACAAGAGGCTGTCGCGGCAAATGAGCAGGCTTCTTATTTCGTTGTCGGAGAGGGAGTTGTCTGTTGTGTCTTTTTTATAAATTTGAAATTCCCCGGTGATTAGATCATAAGAATTTAATCCGTTGGCCGTTGCAATCCACAATCTGTTTTGGTTATCTTCTATAATGTCCCAGATTTTGTTACTTGACAGGGAGGTTTCGTTGTTGTCTAAATTCCTGAAAACCCTGAATTCGTAACCGTCGAATTGGTTTAGCCCGTCTTCTGTGGCAATCCATAAAAATCCTTTTGAATCCTGAAAAACCTTTCTTACTTTTCCAACCGAAATGCCGTCAGCAGTACCATATCCAAAAAAACGGAGATCATCGCGATCTGCCGAAAGGCTCAATACAGCCAGTGTAAACAGTATGGAGAAAAATAAGCGCATAACGCAGTTATTGAAGATTTAATACTCGCACTAAATTACAATTTTTTACTTAGATAACTTTTCATTCACAATTGTTTTTTTCAAATACAAATAACTCAATGGTCCTTCATTGAATATGAGATCAATGATACTCAGGTTTGGAATAAAATCAAATTTTTCTGCAAATAATTGATGATAAGCGATATTCCGGTATAAATAATCTGTTTTTTTGTATTGTGGTTTGGGGTGAACGATATCGCGAAAGTCATGTGGATGATTTTTATTGAATTGGGTGGAGGGTTTTATTTTTACATCAATCTCCAGTATTTCGAGCACTGTTTCTAGTACAGCTGTGTTCAATTCTATCAGTTTATCGTGTTTTTCGGTGAAACAAAACATGAAATCATCAATATAAAACTCATAAAACGGGGAATTTCGGTAAGCTGTGCGGATACTCCGGTATATTTGGTTTTGCCAGTCGATGCTGTATGAAATTTTCACGTCTTTCATTTTAGTTTCTGAGCCAAAAGGTTTTTCAACGGGAATGCTCAGGTTTTGCAAACCATTGGGGCCAACAATCTGGAAACGATTTCTATATGTTTGCTTGCTATAAGTGTCGAACTGTTCAATAATAACTTTTTTTGCGCGCATTATCCATGATATTTGCTGGATGGGCGGAAATAACGTGGATTGTATTAAAACTTCTTCCATAAAATATGTTCTGTTTAAAAATGAAACACATTTCCGCTTTTTACCCATTTTACCGGCAGCGATTTACTTAACTTACAAATAACAGCAGGATCGGTGCAATGGGAAGGGAAAATTTGTTGAACTTTCTTTGCTTTTAAATAGTCGATTGTGGATTCAATGCGCTTGTCTCCGGGTTTTAGGTGAAACCCGCCCATAACTGCTTTTACAGGTCTTCCGGGTATAACTTGCATTGCTTGTTCTACAATATTGGTGATGCCACTGTGTGCACAACCGCTGATAATTACAAGGCCGTTTTTTGTGTTTGCTGCCAATCCGGTATCGTCTGGAACAATATCTTCGTTTCCATCTTCGAGCATAAAGTCGCCGTAACCGCTGTCCCACATATTTTTTCTGGGTATCTCTCCCAAAAACCATATATTTTCATCTATTTGAACGGGTATTTTGCTATACTGTACATCGAACCGTTTTTCGAATTCTTTTTGTTCCATATCAAGCCCGATACTCAATTTGTTCGATTTTTTATATCGTTTACGATGGATTTCGGGATGGGCAATTAGTTTACCTTGATGTAAGTATTTGAAACCATTTCCATGATCCCAATGGCCGTGACTGAGTACAAAAACGTCGGCTTTTGCAGGTTCAATGCCAATTTTAGCTGCATTTTTAAAAGCAATATCAGACGGGCCGGCATCGAACAAAATATTCTTTTCTGCTTCAATAAACCACGATAAACCATGACTGGCATCGCAAATTCCGCTGGCTATATTGTCGTTTAGTATGGTGATTTTCATTTTTTTTTTGAGTTTATGTGGTTTTACAAAAATAACGCTTTCATTTTCAATAAAACAAATCTTGCGTGGGCGTGTTAAAAAAAGAAAAAGCAATGAATAAACTTGCCAACGAACATAGTCTTTATTTACAACAGCACGCAAAAAATCCGGTGAACTGGTATCCGTGGGGAACAGAAGCATTTGAAAAAGCTAAAGCAGAAAATAAGCCGTTAATTGTAAGCATCGGATATTCATCGTGCCATTGGTGCCATGTAATGGAAAGCGAAGTATTTGAGCACGCCGATGCTGCAAAACTCATGAACGAAAAATACGTTTGCATAAAAGTAGACCGCGAAGAGCGCCCCGATGTAGACCAGGTTTATATGGATGCCGTGCAAATGATTACCGGCTCGGGCGGCTGGCCGCTCAATGTTTTTGTACTGCCCGATGGCAGACCTTTTTACGGCGGAACGTATTTTCCCAAAGAGCGCTGGATGAGTTTGCTCGAAAAGCTGGCCATAACCTACGAAAAACAACATGATTTAATAATGAAAACCGCCGGGGAAATTCAAAATAAAGTCGAAGGTACAGAACAAATTTTGCACAACTCACAAAGTGAAGAACCAACATATAAAGAACTAACAGCCCGGTTTTTTGAAGCCTGGAAACAAAACTTCGACACAGAAAATGGCGGTGATAAAGGATCACCCAAGTTCCCCATGCCGGTGCGCATTGCGGCGTTGCTGGATTTTTCATTATCTGAAAATCGCGAGGATAATAAAAATGAAGTATTACTTACACTCAAAAAAATGGCTTCGGGCGGCATCTACGACCAGGTGGGTGGCGGTTTTTCGCGTTATTCGGTTGATGCACAATGGCAAGTTCCGCATTTCGAAAAAATGCTCTACGACAATGCGCAACTTCTGCCGCTCTATGCAAAAGCAGCTTCAATTACCGGCAATAAAGCTTATCGAATGGTTGTCGATGAAACTTTTACCTTTTTAGAACGCGAAATGCAGGTAGAAAAAGGCATGTTCGCATCAGCTATTGATGCAGATAGTGAAGGGGTTGAGGGCAAATTTTATGTGTGGGATTATCATCATTTTCTAAAGATTGTGGAAGATGAGCAGTGGGCCGGTTTTTTTCACGTAAAACCCGAAGGAAACTGGGAGAAAACCAATGTTTTACGTGTTTCAGCAACCCGACTATTTGCCGAGAACTCAAAAAATCAGGATAAACTTCTTTTGCAACTGAAAAAAGTAAAACAAAAGCTTCTTGCAGAGCGTGAAAAAAAAGTTCGACCTGTACGCGACAATAAAGTTATTACTTCGTGGAATGCTATGCTGGCTATTGGTTTTACGCAAAGCTACGTGGCACTGGGTGATTTGCGCTATTTGGAAAAAGCCGGCGAGATACTGGATCAAATTCGCAAAAAATTCAAATCGACCGGAAAACTGCCCCGTATTTTGAACTACGAAGCAGGAGAGGGCATGTTGGACGATTATGCATTTTCTGCACAAGCTGCTTATCAATTCTTTACAGTTACACACGAAAAAGAATGGTTGATTTTTGCAGACCAAATTTTCTCCAAAGCCGTTGAATTGTTCAAAGAGCCGAAAAAATACCTGCTGAATTATTACCCGGTAAAAACCGATTTATTTGCTCGCAAAACCGAGTGGATGGACACGGTGCAGCCCTCTTCCAATGCTATTATGGCGCAGGTTGCCTGGGACTTAGGTTACGTGCTAAAAAAGCCGGAACCGACACAATTATCGCAAAATATGTTACAAACAATGAATAAACTGCTCAAAAAACACCCCTTAATGTTGAGTGGATGGATGAAAGCCGCTTTTAATCACCACAAAAAATTGTTTGTAAGCATTGGAAAAGATGTTGATCCCGTTGAAGTGAGTAAATATTTCCGCAATAGGGGATTGTGGCCCGATATTTTGCCCGACGAAGAAATAAAACGCGATGAAATACTTGTGTGCCGCGGACAAACCTGTTATGCACCGGTAAGAAGCATTGCGGAAGTTGTTGAGCTGTTGGAGTGAAGCCTCCGCTGCGGTATTATCACATCATCCTGTCCTGGAATATTTTCTACGCTCAAGGACCGCGTCTCCGTTTTTACCGAAAACCAACAATCACCGCTACGTCATTGGAAAGCGAAGTAACCTGTCTTGAACTTTTACTGCGTTAAATTGAAATATTTTTTAAAGTGATTATCTTTGTGCAAACACAATACTACTCGTTATGTATAAACTCACACTCATTGCTTTCCTGTCTGTTGCATTATCAATCAGCCTCAATGCACAATTTGAAATTGTAAAAATTTACGATCTGAATTCACCGGAAGAACCAACCATTATGATGGATTATACCAATCCGGCACGCATGATGGCTGCCTCCAATATTTCTCACGTGTTTCATTCGCTTGATACCGGGCGAACATGGACACGAATGATGAACAACACATCGCAGTACGGCCTTAACGGCGACCCGGTGCTAATTGTTGATACAACCGGAAGTTTTTATTATTTTCATTTATCAGGAACGCAAAACTGGCTCGACAGAATTGTGTGCCAACGAATGGATACTTTGGGAACTTACTGGGCAACTGATACCTACATGGGTCTGAATGCGCCTAAAGATCAGGATAAAGAGTGGGGTACAGTCGATCGGTCGAACAATAATATTTATGTTACCTGGACAGAATTTGACATTTACGGCAGTTCAAACCCTGACAATGAAAGTCGCATCAAATTCAGCCGTTCTACAGATCGCGGCGAAACATGGAGCCCGGCAATTCAAATCAATGAAATTTCCGGTAACTGTGTTGATGATGATGAAACAACCGAAGGTGCGGTGCCATGTGTAGGTCCAAATGGTGAAATTTATGTATCCTGGGCCGGTCCGGCAGGTTTGGTTTTCGATCGTTCCACAGATCAGGGCGAAACGTGGCTGGAACAGGATATCTTCATAGACAGCATGCCCGGCGGATGGGCTTACGATATTCCGGGAATTTTCCGTGCCAACGGATTACCGGTTACCAAATGCGATACGTCAGGAGGCGATTATCACGGAAACATTTATGTAAACTGGACAGATCAACGCAACGGCGAAGATGATACGGATGTTTGGATTGCCAAATCTACAGACGGCGGCGACACCTGGAGCGAACCCATACGCGTAAACGATGATGCGCCAGGTCGTCACCAGTTTTTTACGTGGATGGATGTAGATCAGGTTACCGGAAAGCTTTATGTGATATTTTATGATCGCAGAAACACAACAGGCAATGCAACAGATGTTTACATGGCTATTTCTGAGGATGGCGGGGAGACGTATGAAAATATTCAAATCAGCGAAACGCCCTTTATTCCGGAATCGAACGTCTTTTTCGGCGATTATAACAATATTGTAGCCTATAACGGCATAGTCAGACCTATATGGACGCGTCTCGATGGCACAGCATTGAGCATATATACGGCCCTCATCAATTATGAAGTACCTAATGCTATTGGCAGGCAAACTGCTTTAACCCAAAATTCATTACAGGTTTATCCAAACCCCATTGACGGCTATGCTTTGGCATCATTTAAAACCAACAAACCCTCATTGGTATCATTAGCGATATACAACTTACAGGGAAGGAAAGAAGTAGGAATAAAAAATAATGTAATGTACCCTGCCGGCAAGCATATCGTTGATTTTGAAAAAGAAATTAAAAAGGTAATTCCCGGACATTATCTAATGGTATTAAATATCGATGGAGAGCGCAGTAAAACCAGGAGTATTGTGGTAGAGTAGGTGGCAATAATGGATAGCCTGGCGATCTACTTTGTTTCCAAAAATTTTAAAAAAAAATTATTTCGGGTGATGAAAATAAAACGTACTTCCTTCGCCGAAAGAAGATTCCAACGACATGCTGCCGCCCAACAACTCCGCAAAACCTTTACAAATAGATAGTCCTAAGCCGGTTCCGCTTTGCTTTTGTGTTGTTTCGAGCTGTGTGAATCGCTCAAATATTTTTTCATATTGTTCCTGTGGGATTCCCGGCCCGGTATCTTTTACAAAAAACAAAATTTCTCCGTCCAAATCTTTATAACCAAATTCAACAGAACCCTCAAAGGTGAATTTTAAAGCATTGTTGATCAGGTTTGAGAGTATCTGTTGGATTTTTGTTCTGTCTGAATGCAATACTGTCTTTTCTTTCGGAACATGTGTAATAATTTTTACCTTTTCCCGGTCATGAATACGTTTGTGTAGCGATTTCAACTCGTCTATCATTTCGTTTAAACGGAGTTCTTCTTTGTGTATTTTGGCCTGCCCGGCTTCAAGCTTCGAAATATCGACAATATCTGAAATAATGTGTAAAAGTTGTGTTGATTGATGATTAACGATGTTTACATATTTCATTTGTTTTTCGCTGCTTAGCTCAGGCTTTCTGAGCAACTTAGCAAAGTTAACGATACCATTCATGGGTGTACGTATTTCATGGCTCATATTGGCCAAAAATGCTGATTTAAGCCGGTCGCTTTCTTCTGCCTGGTTTTTTGCATCGATTAATTGTTGTTTGTACTGCATTTCTTTTAAACGGGCATTCAATAATGGTGCTACATAATTACAAATAGAAACCAGCGTGTTTAGATCATTTTCACTGAATTTATCTGTATTGTTTGCAATGGCAATTTCTCCAATAACATTATTTTGCTCGTTACTTATTGGAGAGACCACTACATTTTTGAGTTTTATATGATTTGATGGTAATTGCAAATTACTATTTTTTCTGAAGGGTTTGTTTTGTTTTAACGCATCGCCCCAAACGCCAGACCACTGATCCTTTTTAAAAACAATTAATTCATCTTTGATTTTATCGCCTGTCCAAACAGATTCTGTAATTGAAGGGCAGGCCAGGTTTCCATTCTCATCAATATAACCGAAAAAACCATATTTGCTTTGCAGTTGGTTCATAACAATTGATAGGACTTCGTGGTAAAACCTATTGTCATTGTAGCGTAAAAATGCATTTGAAATGCTTGTGCGTAATTCTAATTGTGCATTTGTTTGGCGCAACGCTTTTTGTGCTTTTTTGATTTGCGTCATATCGCGCACTATGGCAAGTGTTTTGTCTTGTGACAGGGGCACCATACGAGTTTCATAAATATGGGGCTCATTATCCAAATCCATTATATACTCATATTCCTGAACACCATTTTTTAGTGTTTCCTGTATTTTTTCTTTAGTCAGCACGGCTATTTGGGCTGGCAGAACTGCATCAATAGAATTGTTTAGGAAATACTCAGGTTTTGCGTATAATTGGTCTTTTGCAGCATTGAAATCGAGAATTATACCTTCGCGGTTAAACACAAACATTAAATCAGGTATGGCATCAAGCAAGCTTTTGACTTTTCGTTCATTCTGAACCGCATCGTTTTTAGCATAAAGGAGCTGTTCCCTGGTTCGTTCAAAGTCGGTAAAATCTTCCACAATTACTTGTGCTATAGTAGGAGTGGAGCCTGAAAAAAACACCGGTGTAATGGTATATTTTAAAGAGAGGTTTACACCCCAAATTGATTCGTATTTTTTTACATTGGAAATTGTGTTTCCCGATTCTATCCCTTGGCGGAGGTCATCGGCTATGCCTGCTTTTATTAGGGCAGGGAGGGAAAAAATATTCAGTTTGAGCGTAGCTTCGATGCTCGGGGAACCCAGTATTTCTATTAATTTGTGATTGGCATCTAATATTTCGCCTTTTTGATTATACGTCATTAAGCCAACCGGCGAGTTTTTGAATAATAGCTGATATTTTTCCCGTTCTATTTCAAGTTCACGTACTTTTATGTGCCGGCTGTCAATGTTTTCCAAAATAACACCAACCATTTGGGTGGCGTTTTTTAGCATAGCCCGATCTGTGTTTTTGAGTTGACCTTTTTTAAGTTTGATTCCCCCAAAGGTTTTATTTTTCGTACAAACTTCGTAATCACCATTATTCAATTCGGCTTGATCGGTCCATATAAAATTAAGTTGCGGAAATAACCCTGAAATTCCCTCAAGGAATAGTTGTTTTACCCTTTCCGGATTATTTAGTTGGCTTAGATTAGCGGTGAGTAAGAGTAGATTATGCGAAAAATTTTCCATCCGGTTATAAATTTTTGTATGCCGGATAGTTTTCTTTTAGCCAAATATCCGGGTCGACAAAATAAGGATTTTCCGTTAAAATGCCGCCATTTATTGTGAATGGATGTGTTCGTAAAACATTCATAATGGTAGCTCCTGAAAATTTGTTTACGTTATATAAACAAATGCTAATCCAGGGTTTGCCCGTAATGAAATAGTTTAATCGCGACTCATATACCATAAGTAAATCGGAGCCCGGTATGGCATCTAATGCCCACACCATTTCTGCTGTAGCCCGAACGGTTCGTTTTCCGTTTTTTTGAGATTTTTCAAAAAAGTCATTCAAACCAATATCCATTTGTTTGGGACTGAAGATTCCTTCGGGATAGTATAAATCTTTGGCCGAACTAATTTGAAAATACTTTTCATCATGCGTATTACAGTGGGGGCAATGCGCATGCATTTTTTCGTGGAAATCTTCTTCTGTACGCTCTGCCAGACAATAAAATTCCAGATCTCCGTCCTGGTATCCCTGTGCCAGAAAACCCAGTATAATATCGTCTCTTTCCTGCTTTGTTTCGTACAAGCCGGCAATATGTAATCCTAAATTGCACGTATAGTCGCCTATACCTAAAACAAACGATTCCTGATTGGAGGTTTTTATATGCATTTTTATTTTTTTTTAAAAGATAAAATAAAAAAGATAGAAAGACAATGCGTAATAGAGCCTGTTTTTTTAACAGTGCTTAGGGGAGCATAAAAAAAACCGCGCCCTTTGCAGAGCGCGGTTTCTTACAGAATTTTTTTATTTATT
>CAYPSX010000046.1:0-21104 GCA_964413185.1 uncultured Bacteroidales bacterium | reverse complement strand
AATGGATCAGGAGTTAAGAGAAAAAATACTCAAAATTTAAACGCGATTGCCCTGCCCGTTAATCTCTAAATAGTGCCTATAATAATGCTCCAAAATATCTACCTAAAATAAATTTAACCCAAATTGAGCGATTCCGCTCAATAAAACATATAATTATTATCGAAATTCAATAAAAATTGTATCTTTGTCGATATTCAACATCAAAATAAAACACAACATAACCATTCACATATACAGATGTCTAACAGCAAAAAATACCAACGACTTATAAGCAGTATTTATTTATTACTCTCGGCACTGCTTTTAATTTCCATGGTTTCCATTGTGGCTTATTTGATTTTGATGGTGTTTTCCGGTTTTCAAAATCTTGTAATAGTGCCGGTTGACTTACCCATTACCCTGGAATACACGATGGATTTAATCACAATGCACGGTGACAACGTAACAGGAACAGCTTCGGTTGCAGATATAACGCTACTGATATCTGAAGCGCCACGCTGGTTTATTGTATATGCACAGGTTCATTTTTTGGGTCTCTTCTTAATCAGCTTTTATGGCGTGTTTCAACTTTGGTTTATTTTCAAGTCGATGCGTACACATTCAAGAAACGATTACCCGTTCAAAATGAGTTATGTAAAAAACATCAGGCGGGTTTCTGTGGCATTTTTTATATGGTCGGCCTGGCAACTCTCATTTCATTTCATCACAAATTATTTCATAAAAACCATTGAGCTGGGGCAAAAAGCTGTGGAGTTGCGATTCAACTGGAATATTGTAATGGCTTTACTTTGGGGGCTGGTTATTCTGGCTTTAGCTGAAATATTCCGCCTGGGTACAGAACTTAAAAAAGAAAACGAACTAACCGTATAAACGATCAAATGGCAATAATTACAAATCTCGATGTAATGCTGGCTAAGCGAAAGATGAAGCTTTCGGAATTATCCGAAAAAGTAAATATCAGCATAGCCAATTTGAGTATTTTGAAAAGTGGTAAAGCAAAAGCTATACGTTTTTCTACTTTAGAAGCCATTTGCCGCGAGCTGGATTGTAAACCCGGCGACATACTCGATTATATACAAGATACAAAAAGCTCTAGTGAAAATTAATTACATTAATGAATTAAAATTAAAATTATGCGACAAAAATTGTTAGGATTATTAACCCTTTTGTTTGTACCCGGAATGATAGCTTTAGCGGGTTCAGACAAAATTGAATTCGAGGAATATACGCTCGATAACGGACTTCACGTAATATTACACCAGGACCATAGCACCCCGATTGTTTCGGTTAGTGTAATGTACCACGTAGGATCGAAAAACGAAACACCCGATCGCACCGGATTTGCCCACTTTTTTGAACACCTGATGTTTGAAGGCACAAAAAACATCGACCGCCACGAATACTCTGAAATAGTAGAAAAAGCCGGCGGAACACTCAATGCCAGTACCAGTAACGACCGTACGTATTATTACGAAATATTGCCATCGAACCAGCTCGAACTGGGCTTATGGCTGGAGGCAGAACGCATGCTCCATGCAAAAGTAGACTCCGCAGGCATTGCTACACAAAAAAAGGTGGTTATTGAAGAAAAAAAGCAACGCTATGATAACCGCCCATATGGCGACATATTAATCCAAACCATGAAGCGGGCATTTAAAGAGCACCCTTATCGTTGGACTACAATTGGCGACGAAGAGCACATTCGTGCTGCCGAAGACCACGAGTTTCAGGAGTTTTATGACATGTTTTATGTGCCTAACAATGCTGTTTTAGTTATTGCAGGCGATTTTGAAAAAGCCGAAGCAAAAAAATATGTAGACAAATACTACAGCAGCATCCCGAAAGGAACAAAAGAAATACGCCGTCCCGAACCCAACGAACCCCCATTGGGCGGCGAAATAAGAGACACCGTTTTCGATCAAATACAGCTTCCTGCCATTATCCAGGCATACCGCACACCCGCATACGGAGCTGATGATTATTACGCTGTAGATTTATTGGCCAAAATGCTTTCAGGTGGTCAAAGTTCACGCTTACACAAAAAGCTGGTAGATGAAAAACAACTCGCCATGGTCGTAAATCTCTTCCCCATGCCGTTTGAGCATCCATCAGTTGCACTCACATTTGCCTTACCCAACATGGGTATTGACCCACAAAAATTAGAAAAAGCGATGAACGCTGAAATTGCTGCTGTTAAAAATGGAAAAATAGACGACCGTGAGTTCCAGAAACTCAAAAACCAGGTAAAAAGCCAGTTTGTGAACCGCACAGCCCGCTTAGCTGGCCGCGCAAACGCATTAGCACGCAATTATACCTATTTCCAGAACGCTGATTTGGTGAACACCGAAATAGATAATTACATGGCCGTTACAAAAGAAGACATTAAAGCAGCTGCCAACAAATATTTGACTAAAGATAACCGCGTAGTTCTATACTATTTACCTGAATCGCAAAACAAATAAACACCTGAAAAATGAAAAATATTCCAATAATATTTACCGCACTCTTATTGCTAATTGGCATAAATGCCTGCCAACTAGACAGAAGCAAACGCCCCGAAGCCGGCCCGGCTCCGGAAATAAAAATGGAAACGCCACAAACAATTGAGCTGGATAACGGATTAAAAGTTATTATTGTGGAAAACCACAAAATGCCCAGAGTAACATTTCAACTGGCATTTGAAAACGACCCCGTACTTGAAAAAGATGCTGCAGGATATGTAGAAGCAACCGGAAGCCTGTTGCGCAACGGCACCAAAAACCGTTCAAAAGCTGAAATTGATGAAGAAATTGATTTTCTGGGTGCCAGCATGAACACAAACAAAAACGGAATTTTTGGAATGACACTGTCCGAATATACAGAAAAATTTCTCGAATTACTGGCCGATGTGGCATTGAACCCGACTTTCCCCGAAGAAGAAGTCGACAAATACATCAAACGCACATCATCAGGACTTTCAACAGCCGAAACCGATCCAAACACAATGGCATCCAATTTGGCTAAAGTTATGCGCTATGGAAAAGACCATCCTTATGGTGAATTAACCACACAGGAAACCGTAAAGAACATCACCCGCGATCTTTGCGTAAATCATTACAACACATACTTTAAGCCCAATAAAGCTTATTTAGTTATTGTAGGCGACATCGACAAAGAGAAAGCAGAAAAACTGGCCAAAAAATACTTTGGCACCTGGGAAAAAGCAGATGTTCCCGAACACAAGTATGAAACACCCGAGCCACCAAAAGGAAACCAGGTTTGCATTTCCAACAAAGACGGAGCAGTTCAGTCTGTTATCAAAATAACCTATCCGATTGACATCGAGCCCGGAAGCGAAGATGCTATTCCTTCAAAAGTAATGAACGAAATTTTGGGTGGTGGCGTATTTTCAGGCCGCTTAATGAAAAATATACGGGAAGATAAGGGCTACACGTATGGCGCCCGCTCGCAAATCTCAAAAGATGAGCTGGTCGGTTATTTTAACGCCGGAGCCGAAGTAGGAACAGACGTTACAGACAGTGCTGTTCATGAATTCCTTTACGAAATGCAGCGCATGATCGACGAAAAAGTTACCGAAGAGCACCTCAACCTCGTAAAACAGGTAAATACCGGTGGATTTGCACGCGCAATGGAATCGTCCGAAACCATTGCAAGATTTGCATTGAATATTGAGCGCTACAATCTGCCCAAAGATTATTACACTACATACCTAAAAAAATTAAATGCCGTAACCAAAGATGAAGTTTTGGAAATGGCCAAAAAATACATCAAGCCGGAGAACGCTTACATCGTTGTGGCAGGCGATAAAACAACGTTGAAAAAAACACTGAAACGATTCGACAGCGATGGTAAAGTTCAATTTTTTGATGTATGGGGAAATGAAGTAGAAGATAAAAATACGGCTCCCGCAGACCTAACCGCCGAAGATGTTGTAAACAAATACATTGATGCCATTGGCGGAAAATCAAAGCTGCAAACCATAAAAACTATAAAACAAACAGCTGAAATGGAAATGCAGGGACGTAAAATTGTCATGGAAATGACAAACAAAGCCCCCAACAAATTCATCAACGAAACAAAAATGAACGACATGGTCGTTCAAAAACAAGTATTTGACGGAGAAAAAGGTTTCATTTCGGGCATGCAAGGCGAAAAAGAGATAACCGGCGACGATCTGGAATCGCTCAAGTACGAAGGAACCATGAACACCGAACTAAAATACGATGAACTTGGTTACAAACTTGACCTGGCCGGAACAGAAACCGTTGACGGCAACGAAGCCTACAAAATAAAAGTAACCAACCCGGCCGGTGATGTTCAGTTCGACTATTACGATGTAAATTCGGGTCTGAAAATCATGACCAAATCATCAAAAGAAACACCGCAGGGCTCTGTCGATCAAACACAACTATTTAAAGATTACAAATCGGTAAACGGTGTCAAGTTCCCGCACAAAATTGTAATGAAAAATAACATGGCTCCCCAACCTATGGAGCTGGAAATAAAAGAGATAAAAGTAAATGTAGACGTACCTAACAGCCTGTTTACAAAATAAACACAACGTTGATTCAAAAAACGCTGCTTCTATGCTGGAGGTGGCGTTTTTTTTGCAAAAAAAGTTCCTAACAATGATATAAACATCAAAAAGAAATTGAAACTTTCCCATCCATGCCAGTACAAACATGTATAAGCACCCTAAAAAGCTATCTTACTGACATTTATTTAATTTCTGTTAATAAAATCTTAACTAAAAATCCAGGTAAAACCCGGATAATTTTCATTCAAAACAAACCACTTACCCGTTACTACAATCGATTCGTCAAAACCGGGTAACTAAAGCAAACTTTTCGGTACAATAATAGTTTAACCATACAGAATCAAATTATAAAAAAATGAAAATTATTCTTACAATACTAATCACAATTGCAACAGTAAATTTGTTTGCTGCTGATTTAACGCTTGGCAACAGTGAAACAAGAACCATTTCATCTGACGTCACGTATGATAAAATTACACTTAACAACGGTTCTGTGCTCAATATTCCATCTGGAGTAACTGTAAATGCATCATCTATTGAAGCAAAAAACAGTGCAACCATCAACCTGGATGGAGTACTGAATATTACTGGCGACATGGACATAAAAAACAGCGGAACGCTTACAGTAAACAGCACAGGAACAATGGACATAGGCGGTAGCGTATCAACATCCACCGGATCAACCCTACAGTTAGACGGAATTATACAAATTGATGGTGATTTAGACGCCAGCAATGCAACGGTTACAGTAGACGGAACCGTTAATGTCGATGGAACATTTACCGGAACAGTAGATTCAGGAACAGGTACACTTACATCAGGAAACAATAACAATTACAACGATCCACTTCCCGTTGAGCTTCTTTTTGCAACAGCTAAAGCAGAAAAAGAAACAATCAACATGAATTGGACAACTGCTGCAGAAATAAACAATGATTATTTCACAGTGTTGCTAAGCACCAACATGGAAAACTGGGAAGAAGTAGCAAAAATTGATGGAAACGGAAACAGCAGCAGAGCCAATGAATACAACTACAATTTCATCCCCGAAGCAAATGGTGAAATTTACATTCGCCTGCAACAAACCGATTTTGACGGTACAACCGAAATACTAAAAATATTTGCACTAAAACTAAACGAAGCCAGTTACAGCATTTACCCACAACCGGCAAAAGCAGGTCAGGCATGGCATATTTCCGGAATCAGTTCAACCGATATAGTTCAGGTTTACAACGCAGGAATGCAACTTGAAGAAGATACTGAAAACCTTTCTCGCGGCTTGTACTACGTGGTTATCAATAACAACCACATTGAAAAACTGATTGTACGTTAAACCAAAGCTCCCAAAAACATTTGAACCCCGGCCAAAACCGGGGTTTTTCTTTTAATCCAGCAACTCACTTTTAAGGGAATTAGCATCAAAAACGGTAAAGTAACCGCGTTCACTATAAATGATTCCTTCATTTTCCATTTCCGAAATACAACGGGCAAGCGAAGGCCGCGCCACACCAAACAACTCGGCCATGGCAGTTTGCGACATTCCAACCTTAAATGGTTCCTGCTCAGCCGGCATGCGATCAAGAAGAAAATGAGCAATTTTTTGTCGTATAGTATTAAACGACATAAATTTTACCTTGTCTGATAAAAACTGCGCACGCGATGAGATGATATCAATATAATTGGCCAATAACTGCTCATTTTGCATTAGCAATTTTTGAAAAGATACTTTTGGAATATATAAAAACTTACATTCGGTCAGCGCTGTTACATTTACAGGTAACTTCTGTTTATCTCCATACATAAACGCACTGCCCAAAGTTTGGGGGCCTTTAGCATCTTCAATTTTCAAAGCTTTGCCCGACGGATCGAGCATTTCTGCCGTAATTTTACCTTCGATTAGTATGATCAGTTTATCTACCGGATCACCGGACTGAAAAATAAGCCGTCCTTTTTCATACGTACGCACTTGATACGATGACGATTCTATGAGGCCAGCAATCACCTCCTCCGAAACCTGCTTAAACAGAGGGACTTCAACTAATATGGGGACAATTTCATGCATTTTTCGTGCAAATTTATAAAAAAAAATACTGCGTTTGTAACAAATGTGACAGCATTTCGGACTCATCTGTCCTATTTTTGTATCAGAAATTAAAACCAACCCGAAAAGTTTAAGACGATGCAAAGAACAATGATACATATAGACGAAGACAAGTGCAACGGATGCGGCGCTTGTGTACCCAACTGCCACGAGGGTGCTCTACAAATAATAGATGGCAAAGCAAGATTAGTCAGCGACTTAATGTGCGATGGTTTGGGTGCCTGTATTGGTCACTGCCCGCAAGATGCCATTACACTCGAAGAACGTGAAGCTCAACCTTACGATGAAATTTTAGTGATGCAGGAAATGGCCCCAAAAGGAAAAAACACAATTAAAGCACACTTAATTCACATGAAAGAGCACAAAGAATTTGGTTTTATGAAGCAAGGCATAAAGTGGCTGCGCGAAAACACCGAAAAAGTAAATTTCGATGTAGAAGAACTCATAAAAGAAGTTCACAACCACGGAAAAACAGAAACGCCGAAAAAGCAACATGCGCATGGAACGAGTTGCCCCGGCTCACAGGCAATGAGCTTTGGTTCCGGCATACAAATGGCTCAGGCCGATACCGGCAACCAACAACCTCAAAGCATGCCAGGCGCATTGCAACAATGGCCTGTCCAACTACATTTGCTTAACCCGATGGCTGAATACCTTCAAAATGCCGATTTGCTCGTAGCTGCCGATTGTACAGCTTTCAGCATGGGCGATTTCCACAAACATTTACAAGGAAAAACCTTAGCCATAGCCTGCCCGAAACTTGATAGCGGAAAAGAAACCTACATTGAGAAACTCAGAATGATGATCGACGAGTCAAAAGTAAACACAATAACCGTAATGATGATGGAAGTTCCATGTTGCGGCGGGCTGTTGAGCATCATTCAAACTGCATTATCGCAGGCAAAAAGATACGTTCCCGTTAAAGTAATGATCGTGAATGTCCGGGGCGAAGTAATCTCAGAAGATTGGGCAGCTCCCGTAAGCCAAAAAGCAGCCATCTGAGCCATATAGAATTAAATCAAAAAGTTATAAAAAAACAACCCGATTTAGACAATCACACCTTTAAAAAACTAACAAATAAAGAGTTACCTTTAATAAAATTAATTTTAGAACCTAAAAAAAAGAATTATGGATAAAATGTTTTGTTTTCAGTGCCAGGAAGCCGCAAAAGGCACAGGATGTACAGTACGCGGTGTATGTGGAAAAGACAGCGATTTAGCAGGTTACCAGGATCTGTTGATGCACATGTTAAAAGGAATTTCGGTTTACATGGAAAATGTACCCGACAATGCCGAAGGACGCGAAAAAATTGACTACTTCGTAATTTATGGCATCTTCACCACCATTACCAATGCCAACTTCGATCGCGAAGTATTTAAAAGACTCATCAAAGAAGCCGGCGAAAAACGCGAAAAAGCAGCCCAACTGGCAGAAAAGCACAACGTAATGCCAACCCAACTGCCCGATTGCGCTACATGGCAACCCGATGATGCAAGTAAGTTCCTTGCAAAAGCTGCCACCGTAGGCGTTTTGAGTACTGAGCATGAAGATATACGTTCGTTACGCGAACTGGTTATTTATGGCGTAAAAGGTATCGCAGCTTACGCGCAGCATGCCTGGGTTTTAGGTGAAAAAGATGTTGAAATAAGCAAGTTCATAAACAGAGCTTTGGCAGCAACAACCAAAGATTTATCTGCCGATGAACTTACCGGTCTTGTGCTGGAAACCGGAACATTTGGTGTAAAAACCATGGCGCTGCTCGATAAAGCCAACACATCGGCCTATGGAAATCCGGAAATAACCAAGGTAAATCTTGGCGTTCGCAGCAACCCGGGAATCCTCATCAGCGGGCACGACCTGAAAGATATGGAAGAGCTGCTCCAACAAACCGAAGGAACCGGAGTAGATGTATACACACACAGCGAAATGCTACCGGCCAATTATTATCCGGCATTTAAAAAATACGATCATTTTGTAGGAAACTACGGAAACTCATGGTGGAAACAAGATAAAGAATTTGCCAGTTTCAACGGACCTATCCTGATGACCACGAACTGCATCACCCCGCCAAAAGATTCTTACAAAGACCGCGTTTACACAACCGGAGCTGCCGGGTTTGATGGCGTAAAACACATTCCGGACGCATCACCCAAAGATTTTTCAGGCATTATTGAGCATGCGAAAAAATGTGAATCTCCTGTGGAAATTGAAACAGGCGAAATTGTTGGAGGATTTGCACATCATCAGGTTATGCAACTGGCCGACAAAGTTGTAGATGCCGTAAAATCAGGTGCAATCAACAAGTTTGTAGTGATGGCAGGTTGCGATGGCCGCATGAAATCGCGCGAGTATTATACTGATTTTGCCGATCAATTGCCCGAAGACAATGTGATTCTTACCGCAGGTTGCGCCAAGTACCGCTACAACAAACTCGAACTGGGTGATATTGGCGGAATTCCAAGACTGCTTGATGCCGGTCAGTGCAACGATTCATACTCATTGGCCATGATCGCTCTTAAGTTGAAAGAAGTGTTTGAGCTGGAAGACATCAACGACCTGCCAATCGTATACAACATTGCATGGTACGAGCAAAAAGCTGTAATTGTATTGCTTGCACTATTGAGTCTTGGCGTGAAAGATATTCACCTCGGCCCCACACTTCCCGCATTCTTATCGCCAAACGTAGCCAATGTATTGGTTGAGAAATTTGGAATTGCTGGTATTTCAACAGTTGAGGAAGATATGAAAACTTTGATTACCGCATAGTAATCAGTAAAAATAAGAATTATTTTTTTAAGAGCCGGAGACACTTAGGTCACCGGCTCTTTTGTGTTTTGCTGAAGTTTGATTAACTGTAAAATACATCCTTTAGTATTTTTTTTGTAAATTGGCTACATAAAACAATTAGTTATGCATACGAAAAGCCTTTTTTTACTCATTATGCTGATGGTTCTCACATCAGCATGCCGTGAAATACATGTAAACACAATCGTCAAAAACAACGGCAACATTTTAAGGAGTTATAAAGTAATAACCGAACTGCATTCAGCTCAAAAAGGCTCTGTTGAAACAGACGCTGAACTCAAACAGAAAATGGTACGCAATATATACTTTCCCGTAGATTCAACCTGGGAAATAAAAGCTGAAAAAGATACGGCCAATAAAAAGGAAATTACAAAATACACGAAGCTGTTTGATAATATTGAAGGTTTACAAGAATATTACGAAACAAAAGACTTCTTACTTAAACCCATATCCCCCGAAATATCGGTAAAACGCTCATTCAAATGGTTCAAAACACAAAATACTTTTACAGAAAGCTTTAAACCCATCTTTGAAGGGGTTGATTATAAAGAATTTTTTACACAACAAGAAATCGAAACCATTAGAAATGATGACATACTACAAGACAGCCTGTTAGATTTAAAATTTACAAAATGGGTTGCATTTCATATCATACATGAATTGGCAGTAATGCTTGAAAACGAGAGCGATGAAGCCCGCAATTTATCGGCCTGGGTAAAGGCCATGCACGAAAAAATTGAACGGCAAACCCTCGTTAGTCCGGCAACAGAACGAAATCCATTCAACTTACCCGAATTGAGCAACCAACAAAAAGAGCTGGACTTATCAGACAGTGAATTACTACTGGAAAGTGCCATAGATTATTCCGGCATCGAGCTTAGTGAAACTTCAAAAAACAAAATTGATAGTTTACTAAACCGAAAAATGGAAATTTACATGAGCCTGTATACCGATAAAATGTGGTTCAGCGTGGAAATGCCCGGTAAAATTACCAACTCCAATGCGGACAGCATCAACAAAAATGTGGCTCATTGGAAAATGGATCCGTTTATTGTTGGTGCGCCGTTTAAAATGGTTGTGGTTTCGGAGCAAAGCAATGCAGGTATCATCATCACAATAGCTGCTGTGCTTATTATCCTGCTTTTCTTATGGTTATTGAAAAAACGGAAATAAAAAACCATTAAGAAATTAACTTCTCTTAATTCCTTAATGGTTTACATAAAAACAATCGTTCTATTCTATCTCAAATTCAAACCGAACCGGCTCTACCTGATAGCCTTTCTCTTTGAGCATTGCTACTATTCCTTCGTTCCCGAACAAATGTCCGGCGCCCACTGCCACAAAAGTACGGTCTTCCTCTAACCGTGGAATCATACGTTTAACCATAAGTTTGTTGCGTTCATCGAGCAGCTTATCCATAAACTCTTCGGGCATAGACGGGTCGTCCATCAACTCCACAACTTTCTCGCTGTTCATATTGATGTAAGCCTCCACCAAATCTTTGAATTGCTGCTTCATTTCATCAACATCTTCGATGCTCTCCAACAGCATGTCCATTTGCTTCGCATACGACAGGTCGTCGATAATTGCGATTTGCTCTTCAAGCGTCTCCAGCCCGATAACTTCCTTACCTTGTTGGCGGGCATCTTGAATAAACATCATATCGAGCGGTTTTGGCATATCGCGTGGCATAAGCGATTGTACCATGTTGGCCGACAGGAAAAACGGCTTAAGGCTGTTGGCTGTTTCCAGTCCGGCACCGGTAATTTCCTGGTAAGCAGACTCTAAACGAGCGTATTCATCTTCGCTGAGCAACATATCCAGGGTTGTATCTTGCATCATCATTACGGACATGAGCGACGATGGATCAACGCGATCCATCATCACCTCAACAGCCAGTTGATTTGCCTTGTCGAAGGCTTGTTGAACGGGCTCGCCATAAGCAAAAACCCGTTTATCCTGAATGTGAATTGTCCCGTACAAATATGATGTATCAGAAAGCCCGTTACCATAAACTTTCCACAAAAGTGAAGAGCTTCCTTCTTTTTGCACAGTTTCATTTATACGGCAGGCATCGAGCCCCAAAAATAATCCCATAGTGGTTACAACAAACAAAAATTTAGTCATCGTTCTAATATTTAGGGTGAAAAATTAATCTAACGAACCATCACCTTAGATACAAATTGCCTGCCGTCAATCTCAAGTGTCAGAATGTTTATTCCTGAATTTTCCATTTTTACAGTTAATTTTTCGCCTTTCGAGATTGCGCCTTTCTGCATTTTCAAATTTTGCCCCGATGTACTTGTAATTCTAAGGCTATAGGCACCGCTTGCAGGTGAAACAATGGCAACATTTTGATTGACTTTTACCGGATTGGGCATCACCTCAAGTTTTGCAACAGGCGTTTGCATTATGCCGGAACCGTAAAGCGATTCCCATTCGGTTGTAAACAATCCCCGGCCGTGCGTTGCAGCAAGCAATGTATTATCGGCGCTGCGCACATCGAGCATATCGGTACGAACCGTAGGAAAATTGCTGTCGAGTTCCCACTGGCTCGTTTCGTTAAAAATGTCGGTATTTTCCCAAACACCCAATTCTGTTGCCAACATTACCTGACGTGAATCTTCCGGATGAAAAACAGCATACCGCGTTGGAACATCCGGCAGGTTGCGTTCCGCATTTGTCCAGCTTTGCCCGCCATCTTCTGTTAACCAAAGCGATGTAACGCCGTAGTTGGAAAAAACGACCATCATTATTTCTTCGGTTTCGCCGTGGGCAATACAGGAAATAAATCCTTCGGGAAATTCAGTTCCGGTAATTTCAGTGGTTGATGTAATATTGGAACCATCGAAAATAACTTTAAACAGTTTCCCATCGGCTGTACCCAGGAATAAAATATCATCGGAATCACTGTAAGGAGTTCTGGATACGTAAGAAAAAGGAACCTGACTACCTGTGCCGGCAGAAACAAAATCGCCACCGTGATACCCGAAAATATTTTGCAAAATCAATAATTCATCCTGATGTTGTCCGGTGAACGAAACCGCGTTGGCAAAAATTTGCTCTTCTTCAAAATCAACAGCAAAAGGAGAAGTAAAAGTGCCGCTTGTGTAGTTATTGATATAGTTATTATTGTAATTGTTTTGATAAATAAGGAAAGTATTTTCGTAAACTGTAGAAATAAATGCACCCTGCCTTGTGGGATCGAAATAACAATACCCGCCATCGCCTCCGGAAACCATCACATCGGCTGACAGCGGAGTTCCGTCATAAAGCAGCGAACCATTATCCTGCAATCCGCCGAGACACTCCTCGTCTCCTGCAAACGGACTAATTTTTCCGGAATAGAATTGCAAAGTATTAAAGTCCATGTTGTGATCGGCGAAAGTAGTTGCGCCATCGGCATTTTCAGTATAAAAAACACCGCCGTCAGTAGCAAAAAGCGCAATACTTGAAGAGCCCGGTTGGTAAGCAACAGCGTGCTGATCGGCGTGCACATATTGCGGACCGCCGCCGTAATACATATCAGCCCAATCGCTGTAATGCTCCCATGTTTCGCCGCCATCGTCGGAACGGTGCAAATCAAGGCCGCCGGCCCAAATGCGGTCCGGATTATTAGGGTCTACTTCGATTATTAATGCATGCCATGCGAGGTACGCCCATTGGCTTCCTGAAGTAGGCGGCAAATTAACATCAGTCCATGTTTCGCCATTGTCAATTGACTTTTGAAAAATACGACCTTCCCACGTAGGAAAACCCTGCAACAAATCATCGTTTGTTCCAACGGCGTACACAGCATAAACGGTATTTGGGTCTGATGGAGCTACTGCAAGTTTAACGCGGCCGGTGAGATTGTAACTATCGTTTTGCACAATTTGGTCGGCAATGGTATTGTAGCGTATCCATGAACCGGCAGTTCCCTCATCGCTGTAAAGAATTTCGCTTCCCTTTTGCCCATCTTTGTTATTCGTTGTACCGATAAAAATGCGTCCGTTACCTTCAACTTCGATATCGCCAACCGGCGAAACGCCTGTTCCTTCGGTTTCGGGCAAGACTTGCGTCCATGTAGCACCGTGGTCTGTTGAACGGTAGAGTCCGTTTGATGGCGCAGAATTATGATCTTCGCCCATGTAAACACCTGAAGTTACGCCGGCATAAATCACAGACTGATCTCCTTCATTTCGCATTGCAAGGTCAGTTACGTAGTAAAAATCTTCGGTTGACTCGAGCAACTGCCATGTTTCTCCGCCATCGGTGCTTTTCATTATGCCTGCGCCACGACCGCCAGATTCACGGTAAGTAATTACGGCAGTTTCTGCTTCGCCGGTTCCAACATACATAGTTTGCGGATCGTTTGGATCAAAAACAATGCTACTGACTGCCAAACTTGGCCAAAAATCATCTGCCGGCACCCAGGGAGAAGTAACTTCATGTATATTTTCGTTATACCAAAGGCCACCGCTTACGCTTCCGGCCCAGACTTTTGATTGTGTTTCATCGTTTGGATCCCACGCCAGAACACGTGTGCGGCCACCCATAACCGTAGGAATTTGTTCCCAGTTATTACGTCCGGCCCGCCTGATTTGCTGAGCATCCGCCTTTTTTTGGGCGTTATACAAACGCTCAACCGGCACCTTTTGTGTTTCCGGATCAACGGTTTGTAAAAAATTCATGAATGCAGCCAAATCGGGATTATCCGGTTTTAAATCTTTACCGAATCTTAACATTTCTTTCTTGATAAAATCAGTATGGTTTTTATTAAAATGCACACCCAGCCATATAGTACCAAGCGTTCCAACAGCAATAAAAATAACGAGTAACTTTTTCATAAGTAACAATTTAATAGTTTTTAGATTGACATCAACAAACTTATTTCAAACGGGTATTCGTTCTACTTTGACAGATTAAAACCAAAAATTGATTTTTCGCCTTTTTTGCCCCGACCCTAAAGGGAGCAAGTCGAAAAATCAGCCCGTTCCCTTCAGGGTTTAGGACAAATCGGATTGATTTTGAGAATTATTTTAAATGTGTCAAAGTAGAATTAGCATCTGTTGATTTTGAATACTTTTATTAGAAGGTAAATATAATCATTTAGAAACACTTTGCCAGACAAAAAAACCACGGCTATTTCATAAAACTATCCAAGGCACTCTATCCCAAAACATTTAAAACAAAAAAAACAACCCTCAACAAAGAGAAAAAAAGAAAATTCATCTAAACTTTACGTTTTATTAACCGTAATTAAAAGTATTTTTGTCTATGCAAAAGTATTTTTGCACTTTTAAAACTCACAAACAGTTAACCTAAATTAAGTTCGTATGAAAAAACAATTTATCCTTTTGCTCGCATTTTTAGTCAGTGCATTTGCTTATGCACAAGAAGAAAATTCAGCGAGCCAGGTGTCCATTACAGGAAAAATACTGGATGCCGGAACGAATGAACCGCTTATTGGTGCTACAATTCTTGTAGAAGAAACAAGTGAAGGTACTTTCACGCTATTGAACGGTGAATTTGACCTTCCTATTGAAGCAGGCACCTACACACTCAAAATCAGCTACCTGGGTTACATTTCCGAGATCAGGAAAGTAACTGCCAAACAAAATGTCGATTTGGGTAAAATCAAACTCAAATCAAGCTCAGTGGGCCTCGACGAAGTAAAAATTGTCGCCAATGTAGCTGTTGACCGTGAAACACCTGTTGCAGTTTCAACCATCAAACAAAGGGAGATTCAGGAAAAACTTGGAACCCAGGAATTTCCTGAAGTTATGAAAACAACACCTGGAACCTACGCAACTAAACAAGGTGGTGGTTTTGGAGATTCACGTATCAACATTCGGGGGTTTGATGCCAGAAATACGGCAACAGTAATTAACGGTGTACCTGTAAACGACATGGAAAACGGCTGGGTATACTGGTCGAACTGGGCAGGATTGGCAGATGTAACGCGATCAATCCAGATACAGCGTGGACTGGGAGCTTCGAAACTTGCACTACCATCATTAGGAGGAACTATTAACATCCTGACCAAAACAACCGATGCTAATACCGGCGGAAACTTATCCATATTTACAGGGCACGACAATTACCTTAAATATGGAGGTACATTCGCGACCGGGCTGTCTGAGAATGGCTGGGCATCAACCATTAGTGTAGCAAAAACCACAGGCGATGGTTATGTAGATGCTACTCAATTTGAATCATACTCATACTATGTGAATGTTTCAAAAAGAATTAATGACAAACAGCAACTTTCTTTGTCGGTTTTCGGGGCACCGCAATGGCACGGACAAAGCAGAACCATGCAAAGCATAGAAACCTACAAAACCAACAAAAGAGGTATTCGCTATAACAGTGACTGGGGGTATAAAGGTGGAGAGATTTATTATCTGAATAAAAACTTCTATCACAAGCCACAAGCAATCCTGAACCACTTTTGGACTATTGATGAAACTTCATCACTCATGACAGCGGTTTACGCCTCAGTTGGAACCGGTGGAGGAACAGGTGGATATGGTAACACTGACAAATTCTACTCAGATGAATATAAAGTTGACGGCCAAATTGATTACGACCGAATTGTTGACGAAAACATGACACTTGCCAACGCAGGTGCCGAAACAATCATGCGTGGCTCTATGAATAATCATGAGTGGTACGGCATTCTAACCAACTATAAAAAAGAATTAACAAATGAAATAAAACTCTCTGCCGGAGTAGACGGACGCTATTATAAAGGCGAACATTACCGGGAAGTAACAGATCTGCTTGGTGGACAATTTTATCTTGATGACGGAGTAGATGTAAACAATCTAAACAAAATAGCCACAGAAGGCGATAAAATCGCTTATTACAACGATGGTCTTGTTTCATGGGGTGGAGCATATATTACAGGAGAATATATCACCGGAAACCTTTCTACTTTCATTTCAGCTTCAGCCTCGACCAAAGGTTATAAACGAATTGATTATTTCAACTACTTTACAGACGATCTAATCAATCAGATTAACAACGATGCTGATTTGGAAGCAGAGTACATAGATGCTCTTGGCGAATCAGACTTCAACAGATCTATGCAAGGCCAGGAGTCCGATTGGCAAAATTTCTTTGGCTATGTAGTTAAAGGAGGAGCCAATTACAACCTTACTGAAAATATGAATGCTTTTGTAAACGTTGGTTTTTTTGAGCGTCAGCCAGATTTTGATGCCATTTTCCTAAACTATATCAATAACGTTAACGAAGAAGCCGTAAATGAAAAAACCTTTAGTATTGAGTTGGGTTACGGTTTCCAAAATCGTTATGTCAAAGCTCAGGCAAATGTTTTCCATACATTATGGAAAGACAAAACATTTACTCAGTCTTATGCAGAAGAAGCTGATGGAGTAACCACCTATTACAATGCAAACATTTTAGGTGTTGAAGCACTTCACCAGGGACTTGAAATTGAAGCTATTGCACAGCCCATTGAAAAACTTGAAGTTACAGTAATGGCAACACTTGGAAATTATCGTTGGAATAATAATGTTGAGAATGTAGCCATCTTCGACGAAGACCAAAACCTGCTTGATTCAATCAATGTCTATATAAAAGATGTACATGTTGGAGATGCTGCTCAAACCACAGTGGCTCTTTCTGCAAGCTATGAACTTATACCTAACCTGAAAGCGGGATTCACGTTCATGCATTTCGACAATCTTTTCGCATCATTTAACCCGTTAGACAGAGATGAAGAAGTTGAAGGTGGAAATCCAGATTCATGGCAACTACCAAATTTCCAAACGCTGGATGCACGTCTGACATACGATTTTGACATGGGCGATTTAGAAAGTGTTTTATACGTAAAATTCAATAACCTCCTTGATGCAGAATACATGTCAGAAGCACAAGATGGAAGTAACCATGATTGGAAATCAGCGCGGGTAAATTACGGATATGGCCGTACCTGGTCAGTGGGTCTGAAAATTAATTTTTAATCGCAAACCTTAAAAGCAAATACAATGAAAAATATATTTAAAATACTAATGGCCACATTGATATTCGCGGGATTTGCAGCTTGCGAACCCAATGAGGATATCTATGATGAACTGCCGGATAATGATTCAACCTATTTGGCCAACATTGACAAGATTAGTCCGGTAGCAGAATATACATTAACCGAAGAAGATTATGAGCTTTCAAGCAACGAAAGCGTAGCTAATTATCATAATTTCTCATCATATGACCCGGCAGAAGATTATTTACCCGAGATAATAAACCAATTATTTCTTGCTGAAGCCGGTGAAGAAATGATAGTTACGTACAACTTTTATAAGCCAATCGGTATTGAAGATACGCTTGATACTTATGAGCTGGACTCTACAGATTACACAAGCAGTTATTACAATATTGATAACTACACAACAATTGCAAACTTCATTAATGATAATTACACAGCAGAAAGAGGTGATATAATTAATCTGACTTATGCCTGGTATTTTGGCGGTGGAAGAACAGACACTGTTACAAACAACTTTGTTAACCTTGGAGAAGAAGACTGGAGTGTATGCTATACTTTATCGGCTGAAGATTACGACGCCATGGGTCTAAATTACACAAGCTTTGATGACGAAGATGAGGCCAAACATAAAATCCCGATTTTCCTGGAAACACTTAACACAGACCTGTTCAACATGCAATATGCTCAAACTGGAACAGAAATATATATAATTTATAATATATATGAAGATACAGATGTTCCATACCTGATGCATTTAGAGTTGAAAAGTTCAGGTTGGGAAATTATCGGTGATGTAATACAAGAAACCGCCTCACTCACTTCAAATGGTGTTTCCTGGTCATTTGTACCTCCAATTGATTTCGTTGAAACCTCGGAACCACACACACGCGAATACACCCTAACAGAATCGGATTACGAATTGGTGGGCAACGGAAACTATCATAACTTTGATGTTCGCCCGGGAGCCAATGAGGAATCTGTAGAAGTCAGAATTGAAAAAATCTCAACCATCCTTAAGGCCAACTTTAGTGATTTGGCTATCGACGATGTTTTCCTGGTACATTATGATGTTTATACAGGTAGTGCTGAAGTATGGGATATTACGCTTAAAGCAGTTCCCGCAGAATAAAAGTTTTTCAATAGCAACAAAAAAGCCGGCGCTTGCCGGCTTTTTTTTATGTATACTCGAAGCATCTATGCTTACCTTCTTCTTATTTTTTATCAGGCAATGTAAATATAAATGTAGAACCTTTTTCCGGCTCACTTTTTACAGAAATATCGCCACCGTGCCGGATTACAAAATCTTTACATAAAAGCAAACCAAGCCCCGTGCCTCTCTCCTGCTCTGTTCCCGGCATGGTAACCTTTTCGGAAATACGAAATAATTTCTCCCGCACATTCTCAGGCATTCCTTTTCCGTGGTCTTCTACGGCAACCTCAACAAAACTACCCCGGTCACGGGCATGCAATTCAATACTTCCATCGCGATAGCTAAATTTTATGGCATTGGAAAGCAGGTTACGTATAATAGTGGTAACCATATTCCAATCGGCGTATACCTTTAAATCGGGCTTAACATCAATTTGAACCTTCACCCCTTTTGCATTCATCTGGCTGTACAGCGATCCGAGTACCTCATCAGTCATATCAAAAAGGTTGTGCACTTCCGGTTTATATGCGATTTTGCCCATTTGCGATCTGGACCATTCGAGCAAACTTTGTAGCAATTTATACGATCCCTCACTCGATTCAAGGATATAACCGGCATATTTTTTTATCGTTTCTTTATCGTAAATATCTATCTTTTCGTGGAGTATTCGCGAAATCCCCATGATAGAATTAAAGGGGTTTTTCAGGTCGTGGGCAATAATGGAAAAAAACTTATCTTTTGTAGCATTGGACTCTGCGAGCTGTTCACTATGTTCCAATAAATTATGTTCGGCCTCCCTTAATTTATCTTCCGCTTTTTTTCGCTCGGTTATATCAATGGCTATTTGAAAATGCACATCGCGGCCATCCATCCATTTCATGGCCCGGTCGATAATATAAAATGTTTTTGAAATCGATTCATTATAATGTTCCCAGAAACACGGTTCTTCTTGTTGAAAAACCTGCTCATGCTTACAAAACTCACATACCTCCGTTCTGTTCTGAATGGCAACATAGCACTCTTTGCCAACAACATCAGGGCCGGCAATTTGCTTCAGTTCTTTATTGGCAAACAAGATTTTGTAGGATTCCTTGTCTGAAACATAAATTGGTTCCGGAATGCTGTTGAGGATAGATAAAAACTGCTCGCGCTCTTTTTTAAGTGTTTCATTTGTTGAATGAATTTTTTCATTGATCGTATTGAGCTCTCCATAAGCCGCATTGAGCTCTTCGTTCTGAACCTGAAGATTTTCATTCAATGCAATCAGCTTTTCTTTGTATCGCTTTTTTTCAGTAATATCTTCTTTTATAGCAATGTAGCCTGAAATTCGTCCTGACTCGTCAAAAGTAGGAGAAATTGTAGCTTGTTCCCAGAAAACGTCCCCATTTTTCCTTTGATTAGCAAATTCTCCTTTCCAGGTTTTTCCGTTCACCAAGTCTGTCCACATTTCTTTGTAAACTTGATCGGGAGTCCGACCAGATTTTAATATGCGGGGATTTTCTCCGTAAGCTTCCTTTGCAGTATAACCCGTCAGTTGGGTAAAACGTGGATTTACATATTGTATGTTAGCATCCAAATCAGTTATTACAATGGTAGCCGGATTTTGAATTACGGCTGTTTTAAAACGATTCAAATCGTTTTGGGCCCGAACCTTTTCTTCAATATCAAATATTACAGAATGCAAAACCTGAGCGCCTCCAAATGTAACCGGTTGGCTGTATACTTCAACATGCCGTACTTCTTTTGTGCCCAGTTGATGACGAAAAAGAAAATGATTTCGCTCTTGCAGCTTTGCCCGTTGCATTTCTGCTTCTACTTCTTTATCAGTAAGGGTATTAATTTCTTTTATGCTTTTCCCGATTAATTCGTCCGGAGAGTATTGGTAATAACTGCATGCAGCCTTATTTGCTTTTAATATTTCTCCATTGTCGGGCTCTATTAAAAGGTTAACAGCGTTACTTTCGCAGAAGATATTTTTGTACCCATCCTGGGCTTCATGCTTAACTAGAGATTGCTGTCTAAAATGTTCTTCAACTGCACGATAAAATGCACTATTCTTTTCCCCGGCAAATTCTTGTAAAATATTTTCCAGTCCATTCATAATACCAGCGTTCCGTTAACAGCAAGTTACATTCAAACTTAAATATATAAAAGAATCTTAATATATCCTAATAACATTTTAACGAAAAAGGCAGGGAATCGTTACATCCATTTTCCGAAAAAAAGCCTGCCTGAATAAAATACATCAGGCAGGCTTACGATATTATTTCGAAACACTATTCCTGTTTTGTGCACCACATCGATGCTCTAAAAACCAGATACTGAAAATCAGCAAGTTACGTAAATAATTTTTATATTTTGGGTTATGCGGAGCTATTCTTAGGGTATGTTTGTTCGAAAAAAAAATCTTTACAGATTAATTTTGTTTTTTTCTACATGCAAACTGACGACATCAGTGTTAAATTTTTTATATTGATGCATTTATGACACTTTTACTTTTTGCTTAATCAAAAAGTAA
>CAYPSX010000045.1:0-21725 GCA_964413185.1 uncultured Bacteroidales bacterium | reverse complement strand
TTTTATGGTGGTTTCGTTGACATAAATTCCGGCTGAATAATCTCCTGAAGGCAGAACAGACCACATTTTGTAGTAATATGTTGTATTTTCAGTGAGTGAACTATGCGTGAATGATGTCTGTGAACCGTTGTATAAAACTGTTCCTCCGCCGGAAATAGCATCGCCTACATTGTAGTTTGTCTGGTCGGCCGGATTTCCAAAATTACCGTCGGCGCTCCATGCAATAAGTACATCATCATTGTTGCTGTTTTTATTCCAGCCCAGGTCAATTTGGTTTGGATCGTTGGAAGTGGCTGTAAAGCTGTTTGGCGAGGAGTTATCTATACCTGTAATAATCAATGAGAAATCCTGAGCATCCGCCAAAGTTCCTTTATGCGAAACGGTAATTGTGTAGCGGGTTCCGGCTGTCGGACTGCCCACAATAATTTTCTCGTACGGGTCTACGGTGTTGTCTCCATTGGTGTTTGTAGATACTGATGTTAACCGGAAAGGATAAAATGTATTGGTACTTTCCGTAATACGAATATCCAAATCATTTACCAATGCAGGTGTATTATCGTTTGCAGTTTCCTCGTTAGGTATTCCCGGCACATCTGTCCAGCTGATAGATGCGGTTAAATCTTCTGTTCCGCTGGCGAATACTTCCATGGTGTAAGTTTCTCCATCATTTAAAGTAAGTTCACTTATGATGGTACCATCGAAATTGTTTTCAATAACCTGCGCGGCTTTTTTGGCATTCATCAAACCCCAGCCATAAGCCGCATCGGGTCCTGAAGGCCCGGCATCATCGGCTGTGTGCAGAGCCAGTCCTTTAAGCGTTGCAGCTTTCATGAACCCGGAATATTGTTCGCTGTAATACTGTTGCAATAACAGCAAAGTTCCCGCGACATTTGGAGCTGCCATTGACGTACCAGTGAGCGTTTCATAGGCACTGTTTGAAGATTCTACCGTTGAATAAATATTGGTTCCGTTACCGGTAATATCGGGCTTAATGCGATAATCGTCTGTTGGACCTTCGCTGCTTGAAGTATTGATGCTCATGGAAACGAGTTCACCGTTTGCATCTATGGCAATTTCTTTTCCATTGGCCACGACGAGGTTATTTTTAGCTGTAGCGTGTCCAGATAATTTATCGTAGTTCGGGTCGCTATCGAGTGGTGCGCCGTTTGAAGTATTATCGTCGCCATCGTTGCCGGCAGCAACGCACATGAGATAATACGGTGCGTTATAAAGCACTTCGTCCCAGTCGCGGGAGTCTGTTATGTAAGCTCCAAACACCCAATCAGCAAGATTTGAAGCCTGCCAGCCGTAAGAATGGTTAGACAAGAGCATGCCGTTTGCTGCGGCATCGGCTACTTCAGAAATATCGGCATTCCAGTCGTAACCAACAGCATATCCTTGTGGAGCCATTCCTTTTGCATCCGCTTTCACGCCTGAAGCAATAATGGTTCCGGTTACGTGTGCCGAATGATAATGCAGCGCTGAACTGTTATCGCCAACTGAAAAGCGGCCTGCGCCGCCACTGCCATCATATTCCTGGTGAGTAGAAAGCGCCAGGCCGGCGTCCCAAACGTGGGCAGTCATGCCCTGTCCTTCGAGATTTAAACCCAACATACCACCACTGTGAAGCGTTGTGGCGCGCGTAGAAATGGCTGCATTCGAATTGAAGGTCGTGTTATAAACAGGATTTCCATCTTTATCTATCTTCATTAACTCAATAAAACGACCGTCTTTTTCCAATTGAGTTGGCCATCCTTTTTCTTCGGCAAGCTCAAGAGCTTTACTTTTTTCTTCGATAAACTGCTGATGTAGTTTCTGTTTCAGGCTTTTCAGCTGTTTTACATTTGTTTTTGTGAGTACTGTCTCACGAATTAATTGATCTGTTTCTTTTTTCGATTGTGCATTAGCATTAATTGCACTCATACAAAATATTGAAACAATAATGAGTAGATAAGTTGAAATTTGTCTCATAACTAAAAAGTGAATAGGTTATTTTTTTCGATAAATTCTGGATAAATATGCGTAAGATATTTGGGGCAACTTTCACCCGTTGGAGGGTAAAATAACTTACAGATAAGTTTCACCCGGGCGGGTGAAGCCTTAAGCACCTGATATATTGCAGGTTAAAAAAATATCAAATTATTTGATTTTGGCAGGAAACTCAGGTATTTGAAAGTTGAATTGCTTTTATAACAAGTGCTATTCGTTGGTTTTCTTTTGATTTTTGAATGTCGAATATTCTGTACATTTTTTTTAAAGATGAACGTACGCCTTCAAAACTTAGTGAGACTTTTTCTGAAATTTCCCTGTTATTAATTGTTGGTTTGGAGCATAAAACGGTTAAAACATTCCAGTCTGTTTCGTTCAGTGTGCCATCAATCTTGCTGCTTATTTTATCGCGTTCCAATTGCTTCCCAAGGTCACTCTTTTCATTTTGCTGAGTGTAAATAACTGCATTTGACCTAAGTACTTCAATTTCTTTGAGTAAAATTTCTTTTTCGTTTTTTATTTTAACAGACCGTAATCGTACCACAATGGCTATAATGGTCAGAATAAGCAGAAAAAGTGCAATGATGGAATATCGCTGATTGCGTTCAATTGCTGCATTTTTTTGATGTTCTTTTCGCTCCAACTCAAGCGCCTGGGCATTGCGTAAGCTATCTGCAAGATGCATTTGCAAATATTTGTATTTGTACTCCTGGTGAATCAGTTCCCGTTGGTTTTTCTCGCTTTGTAAACTATCGTGGACAGATGTATATTGCTCATACATCTTTAGTGCCATCTTGTTATTTCCCAGCGACTTATGAGCCTCATACAATCCATTGGCTGCGGCTGCAATATTTTTTTTCAGTCCTGTTTGTTTTGCAATTTTCAATCCCTTGTTCAAGTATTTAACGGCTTGTGTGTACTGCCCCAACGATTGGTATATTGAACCTATGTTGATGTACGTTCCGGATACACCGTCCTTATTCCCAATTGTTTTATAGATTTCCAAACTTTTGTTTTGATAGATGATCGCCTCCCGGGGTTTCCCCTGCAAATTTTTTATTGTGCCAATATTGGCCAATATACTTGCCTCTGCTTGCGTGTTGTTGAGTTCCTTTTGAAGCTCCCGGGCTTTTTTGTAGTGTTTTAATGCTTTATCGAAATCGCCTCTTTTGCTGTAAATTACGCCCATATTATGGTAGCAAATTGCAATACCCTGCTGATGTTGTAGTTTTTTACTGAGTTCCAAAGATAAATTATTATACTCAAGTGCTTTATCATAAGATCCCATTCTGTTGTACAGTGTGGCAATATTATTCAGAGATTGGGCTTTCCCTAACGAATCGTTTGTTTTTTCTGAAATGGAAAGGCTCTGGTTTTGGTAATCTATTGATTTGTCGTAATTGCCAAATTTCGAATGAAGTATTGCCAGATTATTGAGAGTATTGGCAATATTTTGATCTGCACTACCTTCTTTTTTGATTCTCAAACTTCGCTCAAAATAGCTTTTTGATGTCAGAAAATCTCCTTTCTCCATATATGCAACACCCAAAATATTCAGTGAATGAGCCATTTCTGTTTTTAAATTCCGCTTTTCGGCAAATTCAAATAGTTTTCGTGCATAACATAAAGTACTGTCCGGATTACTGTACAAATATTTAT
The DNA here is from genome assembly GCA_964413185.1 of uncultured Bacteroidales bacterium. GTDB lineage: Bacteria > Bacteroidota > Bacteroidia > Bacteroidales > Salinivirgaceae > Salinivirga. The sequence continues at coordinate 18,077 of CAYPSX010000045.1, read as the reverse complement.
TTAAAATTAATGCATTAACGGCAGCAAGTCTTGAAGAATCATCCAGCATAGTATTTTTCCAGGCCGACTTAAGACTATCAATACCGGTTTGTGTCTTCCCCGGCAGAAAAAAAAACAACAGGACAATAAATATGGTTAATTTTCTATTTATGTGGCTCATAGATCAAATTCAGTTGGCTTATCAGCATCAAAATATACACATTTTTAGGTGAAAATAATGCTGTAAAGCAAAAAAAGCAAGCCAAATTAAGATAACCGCCTTGCTTTTTCCTTTCTTACCGTGGTTCAGTTAGTTTTTTTGCATAGCAATTTCAGCCTTGTCTTTAATAAAATGATAGTGCGACCCGAAGCGCTCAAAAGCAGCTTTATCCAGCGACTCGCGGTGGTCGGGATGTGCTATGCTGATGATGTCGCGGGCACGTTTTTGTAGTGTTTTGCCGTAAAGATTTACTGCGCCAAACTCTGTTACCAGCCAGTGCATATTGGAACGCGTTGTAACTACGCCGCCGCCCTCGCACAGCATAGGCGCAATTTTGCTAACGCCTTTTTTCGTAACAGATGGTATGGCCATAATGGGTTTTCCGCCCTCGCTGAAGGATGCCCCGCGCATGAAATCAATCTGGCCGCCCACACCACTGTAAAATTTCGTACCTATGGAATCTGCGCAAACCTGACCGGTAATATCAATCTGGAGAGCAGAATTGATGGCTGTTACTCTCGGGTTTTGTTTGATGATGTGCACAGAGTTGGTATAATAAACGTCTTGCATGAGCACACCCGGATTATCATCCACAAAATCGTATAAATTTTTTGAACCCATGAGGAACGATGCTACAATTTTGCCATTATCGAGTTTTTTGTTGGCTCCGTTTACCACGCCTTTTTCGACTAATGGTAATAGTCCGTCGGAGAACATTTCGGTGTGTACACCTAAATTTTTGTGGTTGTCAAGCTGCGAAAGAACCGCATTGGGAATAGCGCCGATGCCCATTTGTAGTGTTGCACCGTCTTCTATCAAATTTGCCACGTTTTTCCCGATGGTAATATCCTGCCGGGAAAGCTCCGGCATAGGTGCTTCTATTAGCGGGCTATCGTGTTCTACAAAAATATCGAAATCGCTGAGCGGCATCATGGCATCGCCCCAGGCGCGTGGCATGTGCTTGTTGACAATGGCAATTACGGTTTTTGCTTTCTGAATGGCGGCGCGTGTGCAATCGACGGATGTGCCGATGGAAACCCAGCCATGTTGGTCGGGCGGGGTTATTTGCACCATGGCAACATCGACGGGCAATACATCTTCGCGAATCAACCTTTGTGTTTCGCTCAGGAAAACCGGAATATAATCGGCATATCCGGCCTGAGTAGCTTTACGAACATTTCCGCCCACAAAAAAAGACTCCAGTTCGAAAGTTCCCATGTATTTGCCATTTTCCTCAGCGTAAGGCGCAGGGCCTTCTGTATGAATATGTTGAATGGTTACATCGTGGAGCTCATCTGATCGTTCAACAAGTGCATCCAATAAAATAGCCGGCGCACACGCCACACTGTGCATGTGAATACGATCGCCGGATTTAACTGCTTTGACTGCTTCCTGTGCCGTTACGGCTTTATATGTTCTTTGCATAAACGTAAATTTTATTGTAATGCCGACAAAATTAACATTTTAGCCCTCAAAAAAAGCTTACAGATATGTGTTATAGAATAGCTTTACGGATTTGTTTTTTGTCTGGAAGACGATATGAAAGCTCCTTGCAATTCATTACGGTTGAATTACAAATTTGTGTGTGCCGGGTTTATAAAACTTAAAAGAAAGGCTCCAAAATCAGCACGAAAAAAGGGTGCCGAAAAACGACACCCTCCTCCTCTAAAATCTAAAAAAAATCACGAAAACACAAACTATTTTCTCAAAACAACTAGTATTTTTTTCTCTATGTATGTATCATGCATATCGCTCAGCATCAACACATAAGTCCCTTCTGAAAGGCTTTCTACCGAAATGGCGGTTTTATTGATACCATCCGCTACCCTGCCCTCTTTTACTATACGGCCTGAAGCATCGGTTATGCGGTATTCCAGTTCGCGGTCAAGCAGTGTATTCCATTTTAGGTAAACATCTGTTGAGGCAGGTATTGGATAGAGCATCAACTGATTTTGTTGCTCCCATACCGGCTTTTGAGTTTCGTTGTTATCTTCAGGGTTTTTCAGGGTTTGTATATCAACCTGTGGTATGAGCGTGTTGTCTAAATCTTCAAAATAAACCTGATGCACTTCATCTACGCCCCAAATTCCCTGAATATAAACTACAAGGCGATATTCCTGACCAATTGTGGTTACATTGTCGGGTCGCCAGGCACCGCGGACGTGCACAATACCGTTTTTACTCAATGTGTCGGGAATGATGCCCGCTACATTTCCTATTCCAACAGGAAGCAATTCAACTACTACATTGTGAAAAAGCGAATCGTTCAGCGGATATTCTTTTTGGACAAGTGCCATTCGAACTGCGCATTTTTCTGTTCCGGGGCGGTAGGTCAGTGTATCTTTCAATTTTTGAATTTCTGCTTTAATAATCAGGCTGTCGTTTTCAAAGCTCGTTTCCACATCAACATCGAACCGTTTATCAGCCAGTCTGCGCACCTGGTAAAATGATTTTGCTGATTCCTCTGCGCTTTGCTCACTTGTTGCCAGGCATCTGTGTATGCCGTCGACCATGGTGAGTTGTGACAAATAAGCGCCATATTCCATTGAGCGTGAACTGATGTCGGGCGTATTGAGGTAATAAAGCGAATCGTAATACTCATCAATATAATTATGATAGCGCATGGCTACGGCTTCTTCGGCTTCTCCGTGTTGTGTGAGAATATCGAGCCACTCTCCTTCTTGTCTGGCCAGATTAGCATCGTGGGCGGTATTGGCAAATTGCTCCATGAGTACGATGCGTGCCCGGCTGGTCAGCTCAAAATTATCGAAAGCAAATCCGGCTACTTCTGCATCGGGGGAATTTCCCTGATCGCTGGCGTAGGCAACACGAAAACGTACTGAACGCGCATCTGAATCACTGGCCAGGCTCCTGATGTTATCCAGCGGGAAACGGGCAGTTTGCCACTCGTAATTGTTTGCCGACCAGGCTTCAAACGGGCTTTCGGGTTGATCTCCGGGATTGCTCACAACACCCAGCGAGTTGTACCAGTTCATTCCCTGATTTACTGTATTTTCTTTATTGGCCAACAAGTGCCACGACTGTCCATCATCTAAAGTGTATTGAATTACGGCTCCATCGCGACCGGGCTCTACAGATTGATAAATATCAATAGAAAGCAGCGGAAAATCAAGCGCTGAAATATCGAACGACGGCGATTCTACCCACCCATTTTCGCTATGAATATTATCGTCCGGATCGCCGGTTATCCATAAGTTTCCACTTATATTGGGATAAGCACTGAAAGGCGAAAACACTGTATCTAACCTCCAGCCCGATATCAAGGTATCGAGATATTCAGATGCATTAATCCAACCGGCACCAAACTGGTCATTATCAAAATGGGCGCTATATACATTTTCATTGCTGATTTCAATGTACGGAAATATAGGAACTTCCCTGGTTACAGATGCCTCACAACCGTTGCCCGTTATAGCGACAAGCTCTACATGATGGATGCCCGAATGATTAAACGTATGTACAAGACTGTCAAAGCCCTCAGTAATAATATCCTCTATACTATCATTTAATTTCCATGTACAATGCTCAACTTTATCGAATTCTTCGGCTTTGGTTTTGTTTTGCAAATATGTCGGGAAGCTCTGTACAAAATTCTCTACCTTAAAATCAGGAACCGGATATCCACCAATGATAATCGTATCTATAGCGATATCGGAACATCCAAAATCACTGGTTACGGATAACGATGCATTATAAACACCGGCATAATTATACTGATGCCGAGGTGCTGCATAAGTGCCCATTGTTTGTCCGTTATGCATGCCTTCTTCAATTATATCTGATGGCAGACCGTTTACATTTACAACATCGAGATCGCCAAACTGCCAATTCCACTGGTTTATGGTACCTTCGCCATCAATTGCACTTAAATCAGTAAATTGTGTGGAATCGCCAACGCACAAGTCTTCAAATGAAAAACCTGCCTGAGGCTTTAAATTCACTGTGTACGGATGCAATGAACGCCCCATACAATTATTATTGTCTTTGTAATAATGGTATAAAACATCTTCTACATCAGTAGCTGCATTTGCAAATTCATCTGCCGATGGATTGAAGTAAAACGATCCGTTTACAGCATCAATATTATGTCCTAAAATTTCAACAGAATCAATTTGTAGAAAAGTTCCCCTGAGTTTCACGCTGTCATCAAACTGACAAAATTGCTCGTCAAAATCAAGTAAAACTCCATCTTGTCCATAAGAACCTGAGGTTGTTACTGTGTAGGTTTTGATGTATGGACACAGGTCTTCATCCAGAAATTCGACAGAAACGTTTGTTTGTAAAATATCTCCACTGTAAATAAGGTCTGCTGAACCGTTAAACACTTCATACGGATTGTAATAAACCACATCATCTATTAAACTTATTCCCTGGCCGCTGATTGCTTCAAGTGTGTGATCGTATTGATTCCGCCCAATTTCTTTTTCCTCATTTACTGCACAGTAGTAAGCATCAAAATCTAAATCAGTAGTGGCATCAACTATAGATGAGTCAAGGGTTACATTGAATACTTTTTTATAGGCGCACCCGTCATTATCGCGATAATACAGTGAAAAATCTACTTCCTCGAAATTTGTGGCCGAGTCCTGAAAGGGTGGCAGTGCGTTGAATGTAAAAAAACCGCTTTCTTCATTTATGCCAATTCCGGTAAGACTGTCGATGCTATAATTACTTTCTAAGGTATACTCTCTATTGGCAAAGCAGTATTCATCCCTGGCATTTAATGTTGCATTTTGATCGGCATATTTTCCGGCAATTTTTACAGGATATGTTTTTATATAAGGACATAAATCATCATCGAGAAAACGGGCAACGATTAAACTATCTAAAACAATATCGCCGTATATAAGCGAAGTTGTGTCCCTGAAGTTTTCGAACGGATTGTAATAAACAGCGCTATCTTCAACTGAAACTCCTGTACCCCAAATTTCATCGAGTGTATGATATTTTTGATTCATTGCCACATGTATATCTTCATCTATTACACAATATGCAGTATCAAATAATAACTCCGTGCTCCCATCAACAATAGATGAATCGAGCGTCACATCAAACACTTTTTTGTATGCACAACCTGAAGTGTCGCGGTAAAACAATGAAAAATCAATTTCTTTAAAGTCTATAGCTGAATCCTGATAGGGAAGCCAGGCATTGAATTTATAATCATCTGCCTGTTTGCGAATTCCGGCACCAATGAGACTGTCAATGCTGTAATTGCTTTCCAAATTGTAATTTTTATTGGCAAAGCAGTATTCATCCCTAACATTTAATGTTGCATTCTGATCGGCAAATTTTCCGGCAATTTTTATGGGATATGTTTTTAAGTAAGGACACAAATCATTATCGAGGAAACGTGCGGTTACGGTACTATCGAGCACAACATCACCATAAATTAACTCAATTGAGTCCCTGTAGTTGTCAAAAGGATTAAAATAAACCTCGCTGCCCCGAACTTCCACTCCTGTTCCCCAAATATCGTCGAGCGTATGATCATTATGGTTCCGTTGCGTATAAATATCCTCATCTACGGCACAATACTGATCGTCAAACAACAATTCGGTACTTGCATCAACAATAGACGAGTCAAGAGTTACATCGAACACTTTTTTATAGGCGCAACCGTCATTATCGCGATAGTACAACGAGAGATCGACAACAGTGCTATCGACACCCGTACCCTGAAACGGCTCAAAGGCGTTGAAATAATAGCCATCTTCATTATCACCGACACCGATACCAATTAGTGTATCAATGGTGCAATTGCTATACAATGGATACTCCTTATTGGCAAAGCAATATGTATCGTCAATACTAAGCGTAACGTCTTTATTGGCATTATTTCCATTTATAGAAACAATATATTCCTTTTGGTACGGGCACTTGTTACCATCAAGAAACGACATTTTTACAGTATCATAATAATTTTGGTTGTTGTAGTACAAAGTAGTGTCACCTTCGTAGATATCGGTGGGATTGTAATAAAAAACTCCATTGGCAGAATCGAGACCAGTACCAGACCATTCCGTGATAGTATGCCCATTATTTGTAAGAAGAATCCCAATTTCTTCATCTTGTGCACAATATACAGAATCAATATCCAGGTAGGAGTCATCATCAACTACCCTGGCATCGAGACGGATATCGTAATCTTTAAAGTAGGCGCAACCCTCTGAATCGCGATAATATAGGGTTAATGGCACGGTATCTTTATTTACAGCAGGTTCAGCTCCATGAATATTGTAAGCATTAAAAAAATAGTCTCCGGCTGGTTTTTTAAATACTCCTTCGCCGGTGATTCTATCAATTGAAAAATCTTCATTTACTTCCAGTTCCCATTCTTTGTTTCCAAAGCAATACGCATCGCTCAGTGTAAGTCCATCGTTGCGATCAGCAAAGCTACCAGATGTTTTTATTGTATAGTTTTGGGTATATGGGCATTCCCTATCGTCTTTAAAGCTAACTGAGATTATGTTCTCAGATATGGTTGTGTTATAAATTTGTGTTGTATCGGCTCTATAAAAATCAAAAGGGTTAAATACAGGAATGCCTTCATCTACCGTATCAAAGCCTGTACCGGAAAAACTCGTAATCTGGTGTCCGGGATGGCTCAAGCTTATCGCTATGGAATTATCTACCGCACAATATTTATCGTCGAAAAGCAATTCGGTTGTAGCGTTAACATTTGTATCTGAAATATTTACGTCATACTCTTTGTGATATGGACAACCATTATTATCTAAATAATATAAAGTTACTTTATCTTTCTTTTCGTGAATTGCTGCATTGTTTCCTATAGAATCCAAAGCATCTTTGGCATTATAAATCCAGTTGGTGTTTGCAAAACTAACTCCCATACCAACAATTGTATCAATTGCGAATCTGGAAGGATCATTCATAACAAGGGTGTCGTTATGGTCAACTTCGCAATATGTGTCGTAAAACTGAGCAAATTGACCGGATTTATCTACTACCTTATTATAATTAATCTCAATGTTAATTGTTGAGTCATATCTACATCCGTTATTATCTCGAAATACTGCCTGCACAACATCGTGGTATTCATCATTATTTCCTAATGCAACAGCCGGACTGTAACCCAAAAAGCCATTATTTACAATCCCCTGACCCAGCATTTCATCAATAGTATGGCTACAGTTAATCTCTATGGAATCTCTAAGTGGACAATATAATGGTTCTAAGTTTAGCAATACATTTTTATTTACCTGATATTCTTTATCAACAATTGTAGATTGATATGTTGTATCGATACACCCGTTCACATCTGTATATTCAAGAGCCAGCGTGAGGGTATCAAAATTATTAGATGAAGATGTAAAATAGTTTTCCGGAATAAATGCTGCCATGTTTTCGGCTAAAGGTAAACTGCCACCATTGATATCAATATTATTTATTCCATAGTTAGATTCCAGGTTATAAACCTGATTACTCATACAGTATTTATCTTCAAGGTTTGTAATAACTCCGTCTGTCCTGGGCTTGTAAATATAAAATGTGGTAGATGCGTAAGTAATATATACTGTCGTTATAGTTCCTTCAGCATTACAAGTATCGACTTGTATCCAAGCTGAAGATTCTCCAGGCTCATCATCGGAATACGCTTCGCCATTACATCTATAAATCAGACCATTATGCGTAACACTATCGCCATCTAGAAATTGGGGCAGAGGGTCGCCATAGCTATTCCATAATGGATAGTGGCAGGTTAATGTTGGATCTGATATTGCTTTGTTTACTGCAGTTTCATCTTCTTCATTACCATCATTTTTCACAGAACGGGGTTTAATTATGAATTCACAATCGCGGATATAATCCCACTTTGGGCTGCTCCTAGAAGGTATATCCGAAGAATACGCATTTTGTACGCACTCATATTCTGCATTTCTATACGTTACAAAATCGCCCACCTGGTAAATGGGCATTTCCTCGGGTTGCCATACAGGAGGACACAACTCGGGATCGATCTCACTAATTTCAACTTTGGCAATTGCATCAATTTTTATCGGAATTACCTCTGTTTCTATAGCAAGATTATGAGGGTTTATAGTTACAGTTGCATCAAAAACAGTATCAATGGGCGAATCGAAGCGTGAAATAACACATTTGTCGAAACTTGAGGTTGTTTGGTGGTCGGGGGGTACCTCTACAGCACCAATGGCTGTATTAACAATAATATCGTAATTGGTATCGTCGTAAGTACAGAAAGATTCCTTTGGGACAAATATATCATCCTGAACTACAGTAATATGAGTTTCAGAACTATCCATACAAACTTTAGTAGAGTTGTTATAGTATTTACCATATTTAAAAGTAACTGTATTTCTGTTTGCCCCTCCCCCAACAGTTACATTGGCATGTGTAGGATCAAAAATTGAATCGGAGTTAGTTTCTCCTGACCTGTGTTCGTATTCAAATCTACCAAATTTATAACCCTCATTGGTACTTTTCTTCAAATATTCTTTTGCACCGGTTCCATCTACATCTAAAGATTCAGTTGTTTCATAACTAAAGCCGGGGAAAACCAAAGGAACCATATTAACAGGATCGCCCAAAGCTGAAACTCTGACACCCTGCGTCATAAAATGTTCTTGATACTCCAAAACCCTGGGTACTGTTACATCATTTGTTTCTAAGTAAACATAGTCACCTTCCGTTCCATATCTTAACCTAACTTTAAGTAGTCCGTCCATTTCCGGAATAATTTCAAAAATCTTGGATGAACTTAAATCTACAGCCCCATCAACGGGCGTGATATGTTGAAATGTTGCTTCAGCAGTATCTGCCTTAAAAAGCACCTTTGTTTCTACCGGATTTCCACAAGTTGAATTATATATAGCAAATTCCATGGGTAAACCGGCACAAATTACACTATCGTTATATGTTGTGGATAAGGTAGGTTCAAAAAAATACGATTTATCAATTGTTATTTCATTGGAAAAGTTTGATCCTCCATACACTTTTACTTTTAATTTATCATCATATTGCACCGAAGTATTAAAAGTGGTATCGACATAAGTTGCTTCCTCCGTGCCATTAACCCATAATTCATATTTAGCATTGGGCGGGCCTCCTGAAATAGAAAAATCTATGTTCGTACTTCCGGTTATACAACCCATGCTTGTAATATTGCCTGCACTTAATCCCAAAGAACCGTCCGCGGGTTCGGTGAAGACAAGGTCGAGGACGAAGGATTCTTTAGATGGGCCATTCTTTAAAAAGCCTTTCTCATCAAATAACGTCACTTGATAAGTTCCAGGCACAACCATTCGTGGTGCTTTAACGATTACATTTTTGTAAATAATTTCATCGTAAAAATCGCTGCCGCCACACTCAAAGTTACTGTATATTTTATAGTAAGTTTGTGGGGCAGCATCATCCAATGAAATATCTACAATATTTGTAATATCCGAATTATTTGTGTTCTTAAATGTAAGATTAAAATTATTATTATTGTTGGAATCTAATAATTCAAATAGAGGACTTATATCTGGTGTTCTAAGTTCAAGGTTATGTAAGGTTTCACTTTCTGAAGATTCAGCAAAATCAAAACTTCCTGATTCTTTAACATACACATCAAAAATTAACACATCACCGGGCTCAAAACTTAAAGAGGTAATTGTTGAACCACTTTGTTTCACTTCAATAACTGGCTGCTGCGCTTTTACAAGAGTAATATTAAAAATAAATAAGAAAAAAATGCAAAATAAAGTTGTTTTCATGACTATTTTTGTTGTAATTCTGTTTTTGATAACTCAAAAACACAATCCTTTTTTAACAAGAAACATTAGAATTTTCTAACAGGCCTAAATAATGTACTTGTTATTTTAGGGCCCATGTCTACTAGATCATCTCCAAAATGTATAATCCAATGGCGAGTGGCATCTGCTTCGGAAGAACTGGAATACCATGCATCGAGAAAGCCCCAATCATCGTTTGCTACTAAAGCGGAGTCTACAATCTCTTTTTGTTGAAGCATTGCAACTAACTCATCCTTTGAAGGCAAGAACCAATCATCGTATCCTTCCAGTACGAGATTTGCACAGAAATCGGCACTAGTACTTTCTGTTGTGCAAGCGGTTTCAATATCTATAGTATTTTGTGCGCCCGTTCCGATCGCTGTACCATCAGCTCCATCAACCTCAACACCATCGCAACCCCATTGCTTACCATTTTGATGTGGTAAAGCACAGACCAAACCATGCTGCTCGCCTTCTACATAGCCGGGATCGCCTTCCTGGAAAATATAAAATACAATTCCCCCATAAGCATAATCGCCTATTTCTACCGAGCATATTCCGTCTACTGTCCAGATTGGCTCTCCACCACAGTAGGTTAATATCAGGCCATCTTCTTCCGGAGCTGTTACTTTTTGCCAGTTTGTACCGTCGTAGTATGACATGTCGCCTGCCTGCGCATCTGTGGGCATCTCTATTTCGTTGGTCACTGAACCGTCTACTTCTTCTGTCAGGTAGGTGCCAAAATCGCTGATCTGGCTCTCGGTAATTTCAATTCCTGTGGTTTTGTCCCATGCTCCAAATACCGGATCGGCTTCGGTTTCAACATAGGTACCCATATCGCTGATTTGACTTTCGGTTACTGTGATGCCGGTAGATTTGTCCCAATCGGTGAATACCGGGTCGGTTTCGTTTACGGTTCCGGCGCTTTGCGCGTGCATGGCATAAGGTACGCTCAGTAGCTGACTTGTTCCAAGGTCGGTGAAGTTTGTTCCACCGGCAACATCAATGGCGGTTGCGATAAAATACGGACCGGCTGACCAGTCAATGGTGGTGAAATCGTCGGATGTTGAGCCTGCGCCAATGGTGAGGTTTACAATGCCGTGTGCACTGGTTTCGGCTGTATGGGTTTCGGTGTAAATGGTCGTGCCATTAGCTGAACCTTGCAAAATTTTAATCTCCATTGCGATTTCCTGTTCGGTGATTACATTTCCATCGGCATCGCGTACTGCGGCCTGGTAGGTAAATCCTGCCGGGGCCTGTGCCATGGCAGTGAGGGAAATGATAATTGCTGTGAGTGTAATAAGTACGTTTTTCATTTTTCTTAGATTTATTGAGTTGTTGATTTGTTTTTATTCATAACCTGCCCTTTCAATCAGGCTGTTTTAACCCTGTCTGGACATAATTGTGACGGTTATTTCCTTTTTGGTGGCCAAATTGCTACCGGGAAATAACAAAGATTTTAATGTTTGATTATTTTGTGGGTTTTATTGGTGTTGAGTTGTAAAAAATAACTACCTGATGGCAAACCGGAAAAATCGACCTGTGTTTTCTCAGCTTTTATTTTTCCTTGTTTGATCAACTGTCCACCCTGATTAAAAATACGGTAATCTTCATCCCGGGCAGGTGTTTCAATGGTGAGTTCGTTTGCTACCGGGTTGGGATAAACGGCCACCGGGAAAGCTTGCGCTGCGGGCCCGGCAATGCTTACCACCTCCAACTGCCCCTGCTGAAAGCCTGAGGAAACAACCGTATTGCCATCGGTGCCGTGGTGCGTAATGGTTTGTCCGACTGTCCAGTCGACCATAGCATTACTGTTTTGCGAAGTTGTTCCGGTGGTGCTGATTTGCGAGGTAGTTGTGCTTTGGGCGGCAGCCATTAATATGCTGAGGAGCAAAACTGCCAATAAGCTGATTTTCTTCATGATGTCTTTTTGTTAAAAATTGTTTTTGTTTTGTAATTTTTTACGCTTGCAAGTATACAGGTTCGGTTTGAGTTGTGCAAGGAAAATGTTAGAAATTTTTGATATTTTTTTAGGTTGGTTGATTAGGTTGGGTTGATTAGGTTGAATGATGATTTCCCGGCTGCGATTTGGGTTGTTTTAGTATTTCGCCGATGGCAACTGCTTACAGTCAAAACAGCGACGTCATCGCGCGGAGCGCAGCGACAAAGCGATCTGTTGCAGGTAAACGAAATGGACTGATTCTCAACAGAAAGATATCTGTGTTGCTTTTGTATTTCGCCGATGGCAGGTTTACATCGCTGATTTGGCTGCGCATCGCGGCGACAACTCCGGCCTGATTGCTCCCCAGGGCGTTGCCCCGGGTTGAATTAATTTGGCCTTTCAGGCCCAAGAACGCAGTTGCTGCGTGTTTTACAGCTTGCTAACTTGCTTGGGTATTTTAATCAATCATTTAAGTTATACAATTATTCCAAAAAAAAGGGAAATGCTTTCACATCTCCCCTCCCTTGTTATTTAGTGGCTGATTTATTTACAATTCTACATCTCCATAAGCGGTTTCTATAACTACTTTTCCGGTTGGGTTCGTGCCTATGGTGCCGTCTAAACTGAGATTCATCATTTTTGAATGATAGGTTCCTTTAAAACGGCTTTTATCCATTTCAATATCAGCAAAACTGGCATCGGCTTTTAGCGTGTACGATGCAGATTCATCAATATTCAATTCACAATCGGTGTATTTTACATCGAGATTGATTTTTTCGAATTTGGCTCCGGTTTTGTCGATTTCCAGTTCGCCGAAATTCCCATCTAAAATCAAGGTTTTCGATAAGTAACCGATTTCAATTTCTGAATAGCGGCTGGTGGCCGAAAATCCAATTATTTTGCCAATTTTCCATTCGTCATACTTGGTCATCGTAAGCATAATTTGGTTGGCTTCTTCAATTTCAAATTCCGAATATGCTGAGCGCCCTGTGAGCTCTGAGGCCTTTTTTATGCTGATTTCTGAATAGCTCATGTTGATAATTGCGTTGTTCAAATAACCAAAATTGGCCTGGTCTACATAAGATAAGTTAATAACATTTTCTGCTGATGCAATAACATCTGCTTTGAAGTTACTATACTTTACATTAAGCGTATTTTTTGCACCGCTCAGCTCCTCAATATAAAAGTTACTGTATCCTACCTCGCTCTCTAACTGCATGTATGTGGGCATTTTTACGTTAATAGTGAGCTCCAGATCGCTGAGGTTTGTGCTCGTTGGAAATTCGGTTTTCAAGAATACTTCATCTCCGTTTTGCCCGATATTGACTTTTAGCTTTTCGAAAAGTGCTTTGTCGCGGCGGCTGTTGCCATCTATTTCAATGGTTACGTTAATATCTATCTCATCTGTTGTATTTTTTACAATATTGACTTCACTGAACCGTGTATCAATAATGAATGTGTGGCCTTTTTGTACTTTAAAAACTTTATGCTTGTTGCGTACAAGATCGTCGGCTTGTGCAGCAGCAGCTGATAACAGCAGGGCTACTGACAGTACTGTAATTTTATAAAGAAACTTTTTCATGGTCGGGGGTTTTATTGGTTTTATTGGTTTTAATTCGTTTTACTTCTTTTAACTGACTTACAATTTGCTCCATTACGTTGATGCGCATTTGGTAATGCTTAACCATGGCGTTAATTACACGTGGGTCGCCGGGATTGGCATCTAAATCTTTCTGGAGCTGCTTGTACATTTTATCCATTTCTTGTAAATCTTCTTCGAACATGGCCTTTTCTTTGGACAGGTCTTCGGAACTCAACTCATTGATGGTTGTTCGCTGCTTTTCAATGGTTGATACGAAATAGGCTTCTGCTTCGGCATACGATGGCCCGGCATCGGCCAGCGTAGGCAGTTCACTCTGCACCTCTTCGGTGATCCAATTATCATACACATACAATCCTGAAAGCGTCATCATAACAGCAATTACTGCGGCTGATGCTGCGTATCGCAAATATACCAGTGTGCGGTTCTTTTGCGCGGGTAATTTTTCCAGGAAACGTTCTTTGTGTCCTGCGGGCGGCTCAACACTATCAAACGCTTCTTTGTTTTTTCGTATATAATCTTCTATATGACTCATGATGATATATTTATTATTTTTAATCTATTAAAGTTGATGTCTTTATGCATTTTCAAGCGCCATTTTTTCTTTCACTTTTACTTGCAACTTTTTACGTGCCCTGGCGTATTGCGATCGCGATGTTGAATTGGTAATGTCCAGAATCTGGCTTATCTCTTCGTGATCGTAACCTTCAAGCAAATAGAGTGATAATATGGTGCGGTAACTATCCGGTAATTCCATCACACACTCTTTTACCTGTTCAATGCTCAGGCCTACTTCCATATCTGAAGGATCCTCGTCGGGTTCGTCTTTGATGACATCGGGAGTTTCAAACTCCATTTTTCGTTTCCTGAGTGCATCAAGCGAACGGTTTACGACTATTCTTCGTATCCAGGCACCTATGGGAACTTCTCCACGGTACGTGTCCAGTTTTTCAAAGGCCGTCAGAAAGCTCTCCTGCATTATGTCTTCGGCTTCCTGTGTGTCTTTCACAATGCGTAAACTTGCATTGTACATTTGCCCGCTATACATTTCATATAGCTCGAACTGCGCTTTTCTGTTGCCTTTTCGGCACTGCTTTATCAGCTTTGAGTGAATGCTTTTTTGTTTGTTTTCCACTTTTTATTTGCGCTTTTCTGTTAGTATGACGATAACTTTTTCTGAATGCTGCGTGATGCTGACTTTTTTTTCAAAATTTTGAATTTTAATTGCTTTCTCATGCCCTGCGAATCTTCTATAAGCAAGGTGTGCCAGCCGGGTTCGGGTTTTATTCCAATTTTATGATAATTTTCTGTTTGTGTAACAAAATGATTGTCAAGGTACCAAAATATGGTTGCATTACCAAACCTGTGTACAGCCTGAAAAACGATTTCGTTTTGTTCGCCCGATAATCCGTAAGGCAAAACAAGCCTGGCCCCGGCATGCGGATATATGAAGGCCAACGGGTTTTCTTTGGGTTTGAATTGTTTACAGTTTTCCGACAATGGCGGCAATGGCGAGTACCGGCTGCTGATACGTTTATGAAACCATTCCATACCCGCCGGCAGCACAAACCAACTTGTATCAACGACTTCTGTATTGGCGCATTGACGGTAATAACGAGCTGTGCGGGTTTTATCTACCAACACATTAATGCAATAGTTGCACACACCGCTCCGCGCTGCCCTTATTGGTAAATAAGCTTTTTGTGCGTGCACGCACGCCTCACCGGCTATTTTTCCGCTGTGTTTGCAAATTTCAACTTCTTCCAGCTCGTCCCATGGTCTGGGAAACCAGCCTTCGGTTTTGGGCAATAAGCGAAAAACATCGAAAAGCACAGGACCGGCTTTTTGCACACCCACAAGTCCGTTGCGGGGCTCGCCACTGGCATTCCCAACCCACACGCCAACAGTAAATTGCGGATCGAGCCCAATAGCCCAGGCATCGCGAAAACCATAGCTGGTGCCGGTTTTCCAGGCCAGCCGGCGCGAAGAAGTATACTGCTGCCAGCGACCTTCAGCGACCGGCCTGGTGAGCTCACGCATAGCTTCCAGCGTGTACCAAATAGCTCCTGCCGTAAGCGGCGGCTCATCATAAACGTGGTTTTGCGGTTTATAATTTCCTAAATGCAGCCTATGGTAATGCGTGGTTTTATACTGGCCCGAAAGTCCCGGAAAATCTTCCAATACGCGTCCCATGGCTGCATACATGCCTGTAAGTTCAAAAAGTGTGGCATCGGCTCCACCCAGAATCAGGGACAATCCGTAATGCGATGGTTTTTCTTTGAGTGAATGCATGCCAATTTCTTTGAGGCGCCTGTGAAACCGCTCTACGCTGAATTGCTTCAACAGCCGAACCATAGGCACATTCAAACTTCGCGAAAGGGCTTCAGATGCGGGCACTGCACCAAAATATCCGGCGTTGTAGTTTTTAGGGCTGTATCCGGCATAATTGACCGGCAAATCTTTAATCAGCTCATCAGGCGTTATCATTCCTTCGGTCATCATGCCTGCATACAAAAACGGCTTGAGCAAAGAACCGGTGCTACGGAGCGATTGAGCCACATCGACCTGTACACCGGGTGTTTCCGTGTTTCCGGCATTGCCTACATAACCCAAAACCCGTCCGCTGCGCGTTTCAGCCACCACAATGGCCAGGTTGCGTACATTTTGCCTTGCATAGCGTTGCTGATAGCCAGTTGCCAAACGTTTTAATGGTTTTTGCAATTCGGGGTTGATGCTTACCGTGTATCGATTACCGGGCTGCTTGCCTTGCAATTGCTCAATATGCTGCGATAAATGCGGCAGTTGCCTGGGCATATCGTAAAAATCATCGGGCAACGGCTCATCCAGTGCAAGTTCATACGTTAAGCGGTCGATGGTTTTATTTTTCCATAGTTTTTTTAGCAGACGGTTTCTTTTTTCTATCAATATTTGATGATTACGTCCTGGAAATATCAAAGCCGGTGAATTGGGTAATACCGCCAAAAGTGAGGCTTCGGCCCACGATAAATTCCCGGGACTCCTGCCAAAATAGCGCCACGAAGCAGCTTCAAATCCTACTACATTGCTCCCAAAGGGTGCACGGGATGCCCAAAGCTGTAAAATTTCATCTTTGGTATATTTCATTTCAACACGCAACGCAATCAACATTTCCAGCAACTTCTCTCCTATCGAGCGTGAATATTCGCGGCGCCCCATTCGCACCAATTGCATGGTTAATGTAGATGCGCCGCTAACTTTTCGCATTTGGCTCACATTCTGAAACACGGCACGTGAAAGCGCCAAAGGGTCGATGCCAACATGTTGATAAAACCGTTTGTCTTCAAAAGTAAGTACGGCTTTTTCTAACTTACGGGGCACTGCAACCTGTGGGGAAAAACGCCATTGCTCATCTTCTGCCAGCGTGGCATGCATCAGGGTTTTATCTTCGCTAAAAATAAGTTGTGAATAGCTTTCACGGTAGGTTAGCATATAATGTGCAAACAGGAAAAACAAAACACCGCACAACCAAACGATTGCGATGACCATTACCCGCATATTTTTTCCGGATATTTTCACTTGCTGCGCAACTTTTTGTATAAAATGATGATATCGTCTCTGTGTTTGTTGTAATTTTGTGGTTCAAAAGTAATGTTTTTATTACCATAATTTAATTTTTCCATGAGCAGAAAATCATTCATCACACTAATTGCATTAACTCTTTCGGGTTTAACTATCTTTATTTCATGCAACAATAAATCGCCAAAACCACAACAGGCGAAACGAAAAATAGCCAAAAAATCGGTACAGCATTTACAGTGGGTAAAGCCAAATGCCAGTGCAAAACTTCGCTCGGGCGATGAGATTACCATAAAATGGCAATGGAAAGATATTAAAGAAGCCGACAGTGTAGTTTGGTTTGCTGACAAACAGCGTGTTAGCATTATTAAAAACGAATCTGAACATATTATACCGGATGGATTGGCCACAGGAAAACAATCATTTGTGCTAAAAAGTTATAAAAACGGCAAAAATAGTACAGCACATCTCACTGTAGAAATTTTATCGGATATTGAGCCGCAAAAAAGCAAAGCCAAAATTATTCGTAAGCTGCACCACGACCCCAAGGCATTTACGCAAGGACTGGAAATTCATAACGGTTTTATTTACGAAAGTACCGGACAATACCAGGAGAGCAGCATGCGTAAAGTTGATATGGAAACCGGAAAGGTAATTAATATCATCAATTTAAAAGGTGATGTTTTTGGCGAAGGAATGACCATTTTCAAAGATAAAATTTACCAACTCACCTGGCAATCTAACACAGGCTATGTTTACGATTTAAAATCGTTCAAGCAAATGTACGAATTCGTGTACCCGACCGAAGGCTGGGGATTGACCAACGATGGCGAAAACCTGATTATGAGTGATGGATCACAGTACATTTACTTTATTGATCCCGAATACTTTACAGAAGTAAGAAAAATATCTGTTTACAATTACAAAAATTTAGTAACGCGCCTCAACGAGCTGGAGTATATCAATGGCAAGATTGTGGCCAATATTTTGGGCGAAGACAACATT
>CAYPSX010000044.1:0-22459 GCA_964413185.1 uncultured Bacteroidales bacterium | reverse complement strand
CCACTTTTACCATTATCGATGTTGAAGATTCGGGCGAAGTGAGCATATTGGAATATGACAATCCGCACTGCATCATCATGCGGGGCGAGCGGGTTTACGATCCCGGGTGGCAAAACATTGTAATGGAAAGTGAAAGGAATAAAGGCAAAGAATTGCGTGCCGTAAAATTTCGGCCAAAAAAAGAAGACCGCATCATTTTTTGGTCAGATGGTATTGCTCAATCAGGTTTGGGAAGTCCAAAATATCCTTTTGGCTGGGGCATTGAAGCAGCTACAGATTTTGTAGAACGTACCGTTCAAAAAACACCCTACATTTCTGCCCGCAAACTGGCTCAGAAAGTATTAAATATGGCCGTAATGAACGATAATTACGAGTCGAAAGACGATACCAGCTGTGCTGCAATTTATTTCCGCGAGCCACGTAAGTTGCTGATTTCTACCGGCCCTCCATTTGAAAAGAACCGCGATATAGAATTGGCCATGAATGTGCATCAGTTCGAGGGTAAAAAAATTATTTGCGGCGCAACAACTGCCGAAATTATTGCGCGCGAACTCGGACGCGAAATTGTCGATGAATTTGAATTTCACGATCCCGACCTCCCACCGGTGAGCAAAATGCAGGGCGTAGACCTCATTACCGAAGGTATTCTTACATTGAGCAAAGCCTATAATATTTTACAGAATTACAATAATAATACGCGTTTTAGCAAGGGTCCGGCAGATCGTATCGTGAAAATGCTGCTCGAATCCGATGAAATTAACATTATCATCGGTACAAAAATTAATATTGCACATCAGGACCCGACTTTACCGGTTGAACTTGAGATAAGACGAACCGTTGTGAAACGAATCGCCCGTGTGCTCGAAGAAAAGTTTCTGAAAGAGGTTTCATTGAAATACATTTAATCGATCATAATTCTAATCACTAAAAAATTACAACTATGAATGAAAATCAAATCAGATTAATGGGCGTGCTAATTAAAGAGCGGCAAAAAGTAGCTACTAAAGTACAAGAAATACTTACAGAATACGGATGCAGCATTAAAACGCGGCTGGGCATGCACGAAGCAACCGATGACAAATGTGCCCCACACGGTTTAATCATTCTTGAGCTTACCGGCGAAGCCAAAGAGATGATGGAGATGGAAAAGAAACTCAATGCCATTGAAAGTGTAGAAGCCAAAAATATCACTTTCGATCTTTAGTTTGCAGCGCTTCCGACATCAGGTTAAACATAAGATGACGAGCCTTGTATTGAGTTTTCATTTTTACATCGTAAAAAAAAGAGGTTCTCTTAATAAATGCAAAGGTTTTTACAAAGCCTCGTAAAAAACCTTTGCATTTGGAGTCGAAATAACCGGTTTTTCGTTCTCATTAGAAGGTTGTCCTGTATTTTTGAAGAGGCTGGCTATCAGGCGGTTTTGGCTTTGCCTGGTGTCATCTGAACTATAATATTTACATCGAACTCACACTAAATATCTTACGATAGAATAATGGAACCTGAACTAAACTTCCCTGAATATGATATTGCCGTGAGGCAAAATGGTTCATTTGAGGAAGTATTTGATATTGCCCGCCGCCGTTGGTGCATTAATACCCCGGAAGAGTGGGTGCGGCAACATACTATTCATTATTTGATTAATGAAAAAAACATTCCCGTGTCTTTGGTCGCTGTGGAAATGCCCGTGAAAATTAATTCAATGGACAGGCGCTGCGATATTGTTGTTTATTCAAACACCGGCAAGCCTAAAATGATTGTGGAGTGTAAAGCACCCGCAGTAAAAATTTCCCAGTCGGTTGTCAATCAGGCTGGAGAGTACAACAGTTCATTAAAAGCACCTTTTCTCATGGTCACCAATGGACTGAAACATTTTGTTTTTCAAATTGATTTTGAGAAGCACAGCACGAACTCTTTAAATCAAATCCCTGACTACAATTATTTATCAATGCATTGAAGCATATATTCGCTAATCCAGCCTTTATAAGTGCGCAGCCATTGTTCCCTGATTCCGCATACGGTAAATCCACATTGCTGGAAAAGCTTTAAACTTTTCGGATTATCTTCGCCAATAGTGCAATATAGTTGCTTGAGGTGAAGAAAACTGAACGCGTATTTTTTAACTATTTCAATAGATTGGGTAGCAAATCCCTGTCCACGGTCTTCCGGATCATTTATGAGAATACCAATGCCCGCACGCTGATGAAAAGCATCAAAATCAAACAAATCAAGAGCTCCAATGCGTTTGTTGTCTTTTTTTCTTACAATTATTAATCGCAATTGCAGATTCTCGTAAATATCGTGTGAAGGATTCTCAGCGTATTGTTTTATCGTATGGAATGAAAAAGGCACTTTCGTGTTCGAGACTTGCCAGTTTTCAGTATTATTTTCCCATTTATGAATTACTTCTGCGTCTTCCGGCTCTACTGCACGCAGAATGAGTTCTTCATTTTCAAGAAGTTTTCTTGTCATTTTCCGTAATAATCAAGGTTCATGATAAATGCACCGCTGTGTCCCATGTTTATCAGTTCTTTACGCTTTTGCAGGGCTGTGTTGTGGTCGAAACGGCCCCAAATGTATCGGTAAAGCCCGTCTTTTCCTTTAATCCGCTCCACGCCTTCAATGTTTTTAAAGTAACTTGTTTCTACGGGCACTTTTAGTGCGGCCAACTGTATGGTGAATTCTCCGTTTGCCTGGTTTTGTTTTTCAATGCGCTGTTGTATAGCTACCTGTCCACGGTGTTTTTTCTTTTCCAGTTCGCGGTAATTAATTATTTCAGCATTAGGAAATCCCATATCTACTGCCTTGTTTAAAAGTGTGGAAGCTTGGCCTCTTGATGCATATTTTCCAATTGTGTATGCATATCCGTTTGCCGAAGGAAAAATCCAGACATTGGATACACCCTGTTTTTCTACATTGGAAAAATGTGAAGGCGATAGTGGCTTTGGCGAATCAGTGAGCAGGATAGTGTATTGCATTTTTACTCCTTTTGCTCCAAAACGTAAGTGTTCAGGTACGCGGAATTCCTGATAAGTAATTTTCATGTCTCCTGTACGAACAACATTGATCTCTACCCGGCGGTTATAACGCTGTGCTTCGGGATTTTCGTTGTTTGCACTAACCAGTGGTTCGCTCTCACCTTTTGCTTTTGCGATGAATCTTTCGCGTGAAATCCCTTTATTTACAAAATAGTTGATCACATTTCCGGCTCTTTGTGCAGATAGCTTTTTATTGTAGGCGGTATTTCCCGATGGGTCTGAGTAGCCGGTAACTTCAACATACAATTGTTTGTTTTCTTTCATCAGATTGTAAAGCTTCTCGAGTTTTATACGCGCTTCTTTTGTGAGTTTTGTACTGTTATAATCGAACAAAACGCCGCGCATAAGAACGTATTCGCCCCTGGCTACAGGTTTTGGTGTGAGTTGTACATCGAGCGTAACCTTTGGTAAGCCATAGTCCGGGGGTATGCTTACTGTGCGCATGAGTTTTTCATATCCGGGCCCGGTGTATGTAATGATATAATCTCCGGGTGGTATGGTTACGGAATATTTTCCTTCTGAATTGGGTGTTGTTGTTCCTGCGGCTGTATTGGTTGCTGAATTTGTTATTTTTACATTAAATTCTGAGGTAATTTCATTACTGTCCGGCAGAATTATGATACCCCTGATATCGAAATTCTCATAGCGTACGGGCTTTTCTTCTGTTGTTTGTTCTGTTGGCGTTTCTTCTTCTGTTTCGTATTGGGCGGTTTCTGTAGTTTCTTCTACAGCTTCAGCTTCAGCAGCTTCTGTAGTTTGTGGTTCTTCTTCGTTTCCTTTGGTTGTTTGGGTTTCTGTTTCAGGAGTATCTGTTGTAGCCAGTTCCGGTGTTGTTACTTCCGGTTCTTCTCCTTCGTCAAATTTAAGTTGATATTTGTAAATGTCTTTTTTACCGTAACTGTCATCCGGATCACGGTGAGCAAAAAGTGCATATTTCCCATTTTCGTAAGGCATAAAGAAAATGTCGTCATCAGTTGTGTTGATGGGATAGCCGATGTTGAGTGGAGTTGTCCATTCACCTGAAGAATTTTTTTTCGAGTAAAAAATGTCGTAACCACCTATACTGTTGTGGGCTTCGGAGCAGAAATACAGTGTATTGCCGTCTTCTGAAATAACCGGACAATCTTCGTCATAAGGTGTATTGATTGTTTTTCCAAGGTTTACCGGATCGTCCCATTTTCCTTTTTTATCTTTTTTGATGACGTATATATCGCGACCACCCTGTCCACCTTTCATTGTGCTGGCAAAGTAGAATGTTTTACCGTCTGCTGCTGGCGATATATGCGATTCCCAATCGCGTGAATTGATATCCCTGTCCATTTCTTCTACTTCGGTAAATAAATAACCTTTCTTTTTTGCTGTATAAAGGTTTCCATCACCGTAGTCATCGCGAAAGAAATACATATTTATACCATCGGCAGATAATCCTACGGTAGTTAAATACCCGTCAGAATTAATTTTTGACGTAATGTCGAGTGGTTTCTTCCATTTTCCATCTTCTTTGGTCACGTAATTAATAATAGCATAGAAAGTCTCCTGCTCGTTGGCCTCATCGTAAATAGTTTGCAGTGTGGTGTAAATCATCGTGTCTCCATCCGGGGTGATAACCGGGTTGAAGTTGTCATCAGCATTGTTAATGGTAGGTCCCAGATTTGTTTTTTTATACGGAACAGGCGATTGGATAAGTTCCTTTGCATTTTTGCATGTTTGAATTTGCAGGTCAACAAAGTCATGGTAAAACACTTCATCATCGCTCAATTGCGTTTTATATTCTTTATATTTTTCAATGGATTTGTCAAGTTGTTCATCAATTCTGTATGCTTTGGCAAGGTAAAAAATGGCTTCGGGCGGTGCTTTTTGTTCTTTGTATGAGCCTTCTTTATATTTTTGTGTTATGTTTTTTGAGGCATGTTTCAAATATGGGATAGCCCTTGATTTATCACCTTCGAGGTTCAGGTAGCAAAGTCCCAGGTTAAAGCTGATGTTGCCATTTTTGTGACCGAGTTCTTCTATTTCTTTAAAAAACTTGATCGCTTTTTTATAAACACCATATTGCATGTTGCTGTACCCCTCAATAAAAAGATTCTTGTACTCTTTTGAGGGCTTTTGAGCACTAATGCTTAGCGCAATAAATACAATGGTTGATATAATGAGTAGTTTTTTCATGTTGAAAACAGATAAAACTGATGCTGAGCATCGACTTTTGTTGCAACCTTTATACACAAAGATAAAATTATTTATTTACAATCAATATGAATTTAGGTGTTTCAGTAGATTGAGTAACTCTTAGCAGGTGTTTTTTTTAATTGATGTTGTAGCGAAAAAGGGGATTGTGAAGGAAGATATTTTTGTTAAAACGAAAAAACCTGCCGTTATGCAGGTTTTTTCGTTTGGTTTATTTCTTTCTGAAATGCTTCTCTTTGATTTTTTTGTAGGCTTCCTGAAATTCTTCGGTTTTTTCCAGTTTGTAGTATTTCTGTTGATACTTATTGCTTAGGTTTTGCAATTCATCTCCCAGGGAGTCTCGTTTGCGCACTAAACGCTGGTTTTTGTCTTTTTGAATCTCAAGGGTTAAATCAAGTATTTCACGTTCGATTTTGACCAGTTCTGTAACATCTTCGTTGATTTCTTGTTGCGAAACCTGGTTACAACTTATGCATGTTACAGCCAATAAAACAATCAATAAAGATGCTCTCATTATTTGTCTTTCTTCTTGGTTTTAATTTTGTTTAAGCTTTTGGTTACTCCAAATAGTTCAATAGATTTTTTATTGTAAGCAAGTGCTGCTTCTTCCGGAGTCTCAAAAGATCCAAGGTTTATCGCTTTACGATTTACGTAAATAATCGCCTGGTATTTGTTTGAGTTTTTCACAACACCCCTATACCCAAACTGATTGTCTGTTTTACTGGTGTTGCGCACAACGTTCGATAATGTAGACCATTCCAGGTTTTTAATGCGGCAGTCAAGAGGGTTTCCATTTATGAAACGTACCCAGTAACGGTTCTCTTCATCTGGTTTTTTGATGAATTTTTCGGCAACTACTTTTTGAAGGTAGATGGTTTCATTTTTATAAGAACCGTCTGATTGTTTCCAGTTCTTTTGGAAAAAAGCATAACCTCTGCTGTGGCGACGAAGGTTCGCTAAAAATTTTACTTTTGTCAGGTAAGGATGGTTCAGTAGATATTCATACACTACATCATCGACTAATGCCTGATCCTCTGCGTTTTTTAATGGTAATTTACAAATCATAATTTTGGTTTTTAGTTGTAAAAAAAAGAATTATATTTCAAATATAACACGCTAGTTGTTAATATGCAAATATTTGTTACAAAAATTTAATAATATTCACATTTTTTTGTTTCAGGTTTACACTTTTTTAATTCTTATGCTGTATTATTTTATCTTTGCCATAACCTTTTCCTTGTTGGTTAGGTATTCATATACAGCAATATATTTGTCCAGCTCTCTTTGAATTATAGATTGTGGGTAAAGCTCTTTAATAGTATAAAGCTGCTTAAGTATTTCATCATTATTTTTCTTTTGAGCATATATGGCCGCAATCTTCATCAGGTATTTTGGGTTGATGAAAAAGTTGGAGTTGGCATTTACTGCCTCTTTATATTTTTCTATCGCTTTTTCTTGTTGTCCAAGCTGTAAATAGGCATCGCCCTGTGCTCCTTTGGCTATAACGGAAAAGAACCGATCCTGTGTTTTTACCTTTTCCAGAAGCTCTATTGCTTTTGTGTATTTGGCAGCCTTAAGCGCACTCAGGCCTCCGTATAGTGCGGCTAACCGCTGCTGTTTCGAAGGTTTCGAATTGGCTAACTCTGCAAATCCCTTGAATCCATCAGTTCCTTCGAGTGCTTCAGTAAATTCTTCGTTTCTGAAAGCAATTTCTGCTTCAAACATTTTTTTGCTTAACGATTTATCATCAGGCAAGGTATCAGTATAAGACGGTACCAAAAAGTAACTGTCTTGTTTCCTGCTTTGATTTATTGTCATGTTATCATGAAGCTTGAATACTTCCCTATATACATCGTTATATATGTCTGTTTTCCAAAGTGAGCTTTGCCTTTTCTTGTGGTTTATTGATAATTCGATGTTTTTTTCATTGGTTTTCTGAAATACGTATGCGTTTTCGTCCCCGAACAAAATTTTTGATTGCTCTCCAATTTTAGCAATCCTGATGAGCCCAATCAGAAAGGGATTGGTGCCAAAGTTGACTATCTCGTTTTGGGCGAAAGTAATGCCTGTAACAGTTTGGTAATCATTATTTATTGTTTGAGCAATCTTTTCAATCGGTTCTTTGCTGAGCTCGTCGATGTTGAATTGTTTTTTAATCGCTTTCTTTATGTATTGCTTTTTAATGTCGCCTGCAATAAGTTTTTTAACTGCAGAAAGAGGCATTGTACCCGGTCCGGCAATTTTTTCTAATTTAAATAAATATATCTTGCCTTCTAGATAATAGGGTTTCGACAGGTTCCCCTCAAAAGCATGAAATGCCCAGTCGTAAACCTGCTTGCTGTTCTCCAGTCCTTCAATTCTGCTACCCGGTGCAATTGCCTCGTAATTTTCTATCAGGTACTGTTTATCTGTGGCTTTCTTCTTAAAATTATCAGGGTTTTTAATAGTGGCTGCAAAACTTGAAGCTTCTTGCAATGAGGCCTCAATGTCTTTTTCTGAAGGGGAAAGCGGCCAATACAGTGCAGTGAAGTGGAATTGTTTTTTAAGGTTTTTATGTTCTTGTATGTTAATTATATGCCAGCCATAACGTGTTTTTGATATGGGATATGTGCCGGGTTTGTTGAGAAATACGCTATCGCTGAACTCTTTTTCCATTTTGGCATATCGGAACCATCCTAAATCCCCCCATCTGCCATCTTCTTCATATTTTTCAGATAATTCTTTGGCTACTGCAAGAAAGTCCTCGCCATTTTTAACCCGGGTTATAATGCTTTTTTTTATGGCATTCACTTGAGATTTGTCCATACCTCTTAAAAGCAAATGCTGGGCTTTTGCTTCGTCCGGAACCATTTGGGTTTTATCAAATTTTACTACACGGTAACTGTTTTTATCGTAATAGGGCCCGTGAATATCGCCAGGTTTTCCGTTTTTAAAAAGCGCTTTCAATTCGTTGGGTAATGATTTTTCGTAATAAAAAGAGCTGAATTTTTTGATCTCATTATTCTGATTAGCAACTTTATTAAAATCTTTCAAGGTCTCGAGCTGCCGCTTCAACGATTTGTATTCTTTTTCGTGAAAGTGTTTATGGATTGTTAATGGAACTGCTGCTGCAGTAAGATACCTGTTTTCATATATTTGATAATTATAGTCGTACTCCTGTAAATATTCCAAATATTCTTCATCAGTGGGTTCCGGTATGTTTTGATAGTTTTTGTAGGGTATGGCTGTTATTTTTGCACTCGATTTTCCAGTATAAAGTCGGTTATACCATTTTTCTTCTGTTTCCGTGAATATGAGACTGTTAATCAGTAATGACTCATATTTTTCCTTGATCAATTCGTTGTTGATTTCGTCTATTAAATATTGCCACACAAAATAAGGTGAAGATGTTTTGTTTGCTGATATTTGCCGGACAAATGGTTTTACTTTTGATTTATCAAATTCATCGGTTTCCGCATTGATAAACATGGGCAATGATTTGATTTTTTCGTGAATATTATCACCCCATAAATAATTTTCTTTTTCTGCTTCTGAAACGTTTATGCCTAAATAATCCGTTTCATGTTTGAGCTTTTTATCATCAATAAAATCTGAAAATGTAGATAACGCCAGTTTTTCTTTTTCTGAATCCGAAAACTCTCCACGTGTTATTATTTTTTTATACTTTAGGTTCTTATTAAACCTTTTTTTGTATTCTTCATATTCAAGTGTTATCACCGAACTATCCGCACTATGTTCTGTTATTTTAAAGGGCGGGAATGTTTCGTCTTCTTTGTTGTCTGTAGAACAGGAGTTTAGTAGAATAAGTCCCAGTATTATCAGCATGAAATTCTTCATAGTATTTGATTATTTAAAGTATTTACCTAAATATTATCATGCAAATATAATGGCAAACAAAAAAAAATCAACTTTTTATCGATTAGATATATTTTTTGCAACTTTTGTAGTGCGAAGTCAACATTAAAAATATTTCTTCGTTAAAGAAGGGTTATGAGGTAATTTTTATGATTAAAGGAAATTTATGCAGAACAGAATAACTAAATTGTTTGATATTCAACATCCTGTAATTCAGGGTGGTATGGTTTGGTGCAGTGGTTGGAAACTGGCTGCTGCCGTGAGTAATGCCGGCGGACTGGGGCTCATTGGAGCGGGTTCTATGCGACCTGAAGTATTACGCGAACACATTCAAAAAACTAAAGCTGCTACAAAAAAATCTTTTGGGGTAAACATTCCCCTAATTTCGCCTTATGCTGATCAATTTATCGATATTGTGCTTGAAGAAGGTGTTTCAATTATATTTACATCGGCCGGAAGCCCCAAAAAATATACGCAAACTTTAAAAGATAAGGGAGTAATTGTTGCCCACGTTGTTTCCAGCGCCAAATTTGCACTAAAAAGCGAGTCGGCTGGTGTCAATGCAATTGTGGCAGAGGGTTTTGAGGCAGGCGGACATAATGGTAGGGAAGAAACTACCACTTTTACATTAATCGAGCTTGTGCGAAACCAGATTGAAATTCCATTAATCGCTGCCGGGGGCATTGCCACCGGGCGTGCCGTTCTGGCTGCCCAAAGTTTGGGTGCCGAAGGCGTACAAATAGGGAGTTTGTTCGCGGCAAGTCGGGAGTCGTCTGCAAGTGAGGAGTTTAAGCGGCTAGTTGTTGATTCGAAGGAAGGGGATACGGTACTTACATTAAAAAAACTGGCACCTGTGCGCATGTTGCGCAATGCGTTTTGTAATAAAGTTATGGAGTTGGAAAATCGCGGTGCAATAGCCGAAGAATTTGCCGAATTACTCGGTAAGGGAAGAGCCCGAAAAGGTATTTTCGAGGGTGACCTTGAAAACGGAGAGCTGGAAATTGGTCAGTCCGCAGCTTTTGTGAAACAAATTGAACCTGTCGATGTAATCATGAAGAGGTTGATAACGGAGTACAAAACAGCAAAAAAACAGCTTGAAGAATTTTTTTATGATTGATTTTAAAGAAAAAACACTTGATAATGGCCTTCGCGTAATATCAACTTATGATAAATTTACGCCCATGGCCACACTGAACCTGATTTACAATGTTGGTTCAAAAAATGAAAATCCTGAACGCACCGGAATGGCGCACTTACTTGAACATCTAATGTTTGGAGGGTCGCAACATGTGCCCGATTTTGATTTTCACGCAGAAATGGCCGGCGGTGCAAATAATGCTTTTACCAGTGCCGATTTTACAAATTATTACATTTCTATGCCATCGGTAAATATTGAAACCGCTTTTTGGCTGGAAAGCGACCGTATGGGTTTTTCTGCCCTAACTAAAGAAAAACTGGAAATTCAACGCAAAGTTGTTCTCGAGGAGTTCAAAGAGCGGGTAATGAACCCGCCTTACGGGAAAGCAATGCCCGATTTACTTGATATGACGTATGAAGAGCACCCGTACAAATGGCCGGTCATAGGTAAAGAGCTGGCGCATATAGATAAAATGTCGTTGGCAGATGTGCGCGATTTCTTTACCGGTTTCTATACCCCAAACAATGCTTTTTTGTCTGTTGCAGGGAGCGTTGCTCCGGAAAAAGTTTTTGATTTGGCTGAAAAATGGTTTGGGCACATTCCCAAAAATGAAAAACCATCCGCGGCATTGTTTTGTGAGCCAATTCAAACAAAACCAAAAAGTATAACCGTAGAGAAAGATATTCCGCTTGAAGCTGTGTTCATGAGTTTTCACATGCATGGACGAAAGTCAACAGAATATATCTGCGCTGATTTACTGTCAGATATTTTATCATCTGATCGCTCCAGCCGGTTTTATAAATTAAGCAATAAAGAAGATGCTGTTTTTGCTCAACTACATGCTGCGGTCAACGGGCATGTGGAACACGGCCTTTTTATAGTCCAGGGAAAAATAAATAAAGGCCATACAGTGCAGGAAGCTGTTGAATTAATTGAGCGTGAATTGGTAAAAATAGTCGACAATATTACCGATGAGGAAACACATAAAGTTTTAAATAAAGCGGTTACAGCCCACGAAGTAACGTTGCTCGATCATTCCAATAAAGCCTTAAATTTGGGGTTTTCTGCCTTGCTTGGCGATACCAACTATATCAATACACAAATTGATGAATATTTAAAGATAACGACCGAAGACTTGCGCAAAACAGCCAAGAAAATATTCAAAAGGTCGAATTCCAACACCCTGATCTACAAAGCAAAATAATTATGATCATCGATAGAAAAATTCCACCCGAAATACACAAAGTCTCTAACCTGCAAATGGTGCTTCCAGAAAAAATTACTTTGCCCAATGGCACACCATGCTTTTTTATTTCCGGTGCTTCTGAACCGCTCGTGTATGCCACTTTAGTTGCCAATGCAGGAACAAAATATCAGCAACCGCAAATTCCACGAATGGTTAATAGTCTTTTGGTCGAAGGGGCACAAGGGTACGAAGGAGAAAAATTTTCTGATACCATTGATAAATATGGTGGCTTTTTGATGAATAATTTAAATAATGATATCGCTGCTTTATCATTGGTTACTCAAACTCAATTTTTAGATGAAACCCTGCCGTTGCTTTTTCAAGGTATGTATTACCCTGAAATGGATGAGAAAAACATTAAATCAAAAGCCAAAAAATTCTATAACACACGCAGGGAAGCTTTGCTAATGAACGGTCCGCTGGCTGACACCGTATTTTTGCCCATGGTTTATGGAGCAAATCATCCTTATGCCAAAACAACCAAGCCCGATGATTACACAGCTATAAAAAGTGAAGAAATAAGGGCTTATCATAAAGAACATTACCATTTATCTACCGGATATTTGCTCGTAGTTGGTGGGTTCAACGAAAACCACACGAAAAAAATCCTCAGTCAGGCTAAACAGTACGCAAAAGAATCATCAGTTTTAAAAGAAGAATTCTCAACACATGAAATTAATACCAATCCTGGACTGGAAAGATTGAAAAATCCGTCTTCGCATCAGGCTCATATAAAAATGGGTTTTGCTACAATTTTCAAAGGACATCCGGATTATATTCCGTTAAAAATAACAGTGACTTTGCTTGGCGGGTATTTGGGATCTCGATTAATGCAAAATATACGTGAAAAAATGGGATTGACATACGATATACACGCCTCCCTCACATCTGACCAGCATGCCGGATTATTTAAAATATCATCCGATGTAAAATCAGATAAAGCTGATCTGGTTGTAGATGAAGTGAAAAAGCAAATATCTGTTCTACATAAAAAATTGGTAGAACCCGGAGAGCTTCAGCGGTTAAAAAATTATCTGCAAGGAGAAATTTTATCATCTTTTGATGGAATGTTTGCACGGCAGGCATCCTTTATGGCAACTTATAATTATGGGCTGAAACTGGATTATTTTAAGGCAATAAGTGAAGAATTAGATCGTATTACTCCTGAAAAAATACGGGAAATAGCCCGAAAATATCTCAGAATTGATAAATTAGCAACGGTAATAGTGGAGCCAAAAAATAATTAGCTCTTTATTAAAGCCTTTGTTTAACAGATAGGCAGGGAATCCAAATTTTTATTTTTGTTATACGAAACTGAAGAAAGCAATTGTTATAAAATGAGACATTTGGTCGTTTTTGTGTTATTTTTGTTCCCATTTTGCGGGTTCACGCAAGAGGTAATCCCTGATCCGCCTGTTATTGACTCCATTTCGGTTGACACATCGAATAATGGAATTCTGCATACAATAATTGGATGGGAACCTTATGATTGGACGGGCTACGACACAGATTCATCGGGATTCATTATCAGGGAAGTTATAGTCGGGGTGGGCTATATTAATCCGGACACAATTCGTGATCCGTTTGCAACCTTTTATATGGATTACTCTACAACTCCTGCAAGCCAGATTTATGGCTATGGTTTGGTTGCATATTCCATTGTCGACGGACTTTTCTTAAAGTCTGACATTGCTGACCAGTTTTCAAGAAATATGCGCTTGCAAATTAGTGAATACGACTCGTGCCAAAGAGCTGTTAAGCTGAATTGGAATACGTATTTCACTGATGAAGAGCCCTCAGCACCCAATGACCCGCCGTACCATGTTGTAGCCGTATCATCAACAGATAAAAGAGAAGTTGTCTCTGATACAAATGTTTATACATTTTCAGGGCTTAATAAAAATGAAACGTATACGTTTTTCGTACGCATTTATGGAGCCGGCTATAGTTCAACATCAAACCCTGTTTCGCGCCTTATTCGAACCCCTGACCCTGCCGCAATGCCCTGTTTTAATTCGCTTTATACAACAGGAAGTTTTTCAAATGAGATAACAGCGCATGTCGATGAACAAACGACAGGCCAACTCCTTATTCTTCGGTCAGGTTCTGAGAATGGAACCTACGATACAATTTTTCGCACCGGAAATATTTCCGGGAACAATGTCAGTTATACCGATGCGGGAACCGGTAAAAATGTTGTATATTATAGTCTCGTTGCAAAAGATGCATGCCTTTCAGGCCCTGTGCAATCAGATACCCTTAATACCATTATTCTGGAAGCTGACCTAAAGAAGGAATTCGTCGACCTCGATGCTAATGAAGAATTACGATACGATTCAACCTACACTCTTTACAGAAAAGCAAATGGAAATTGGGAATCTTTCAATATTTCCCCACCGGTAGAATATAATGATTTTGCCATAATGGATATAACACTCGAAAATCCAATTGTAACTTATTATATTGAAGCAAAAAAGAATACTGCAACCATCCATTCAAATCCGGTAAGTGTTAATATCCAGGACGATTTGCTGTGGCCCAATGCCATAATAGCCGGCCACTATGGTATAGATGGTAAGTTCAGGGCTTTTGTGCAAAGAACGATCCCTGAAGAATTTAACCTGAAAATATATAGCAAATGGGGCGAACTTTTATTCGAAACCAATGACCTGGAAGAAAGTTGGGATGGAACATACAAGGGAAATACCGTCCCGCCGGGAGCTTATCTCTACGTGGCAACATACAAATTTACTGACCAAAAACCCAAAACAGTTAAAGGAACAGTTACTGTTATACATTAAAAAACCGGGACGATACCAAAGTGTTTTTTTCAGTAATGTAAAGTTTTGCTACTAACAATTTAGTTTGATGTGCATGATTTCTGAAAATTGTTTTATATAGAACATTAAATTTGTACTATTGTAAAATATAATTTGTAAATTCATGGTTGATTTTAATAAATGTTAAATATTTAGCGTTAAATTTGTGAAAATTGCATAATCAATGGCTCAAGAGCAACAACTTACCGTAAAATATAAATCAGTTACGCACATAGGTTCTGAAAGAAAGCATAATCAGGATGCTTATGCCGAATTTCAAGTACCCGGAGGCTATGGATTTGCCATTTGCGACGGGATCGATGGAAAAGAAGGAGGCGCAGCAATAGCCTCAAAAATGGCAATCGAATCAATTAAAAGGCAATTTCGCAATAGTCAGTTCAAGAACCCGCAAAAAGCACTGACCAACGCTTTGACTTTGGCAAATTTTCAGCTATTCGATCATGCCCAGAAAAATGACCGGTTCAAAGGTTTTGGAGCCAGTTGCGGCATCGTTCTGGTTATTAATGAACTCGTTTATTACGCTTATATTGGAAACGTCAGGGTGTATTTTTATCGCGATAATGTTATCTACAGATTAACCCGCGACCATACAAAAGCACAAACTGCACTGGCCGAAAAAAAAATCAACGAAGATCAACTTGAAAGCCACAAAGGGTTTTACGAGGTTGACAGAGCGCTGGGGTTCGAAAAAGATGTAAACTTCTCGGTATGTAAGCAACCTATTGCGCTCGAAGAAAATGATTTGTTGCTGCTCACAACAGACGGGCTTTTCCGCGAAATATCCGAAGACCAAATAGCCGAGCTGCTCAACAATCCCGACGCATCTGTCGATTTTATTGCCGATAACCTTACCCGAAAAGCAGACGAAGCAGGAGGCAGTGATAATATTACACTATCATTGATACACGCTTTTGATAAGAGCAGTGTGCCCTTTACACCGGAAATTAATGAATCCACCGAAATAGTAGGGGCAAACAAAAAAATTCCCCGGTTCGTTTGGGTTATCATCGGAGTTTTAGCATTGGTAGCATTGCTTTTTGGTATAAATGAAATGGTATTTACCCACGAAAAAATAACCGGACAAAAAGACCCCGTCGAAACCAAAGAAATAATTTCGGAGCCAAAGGAAGAACCCAAACAGTCCGAAATAGAAGAAGTCGAAAAAGAAAAACCGGTCGAAAAAAAAGTACAGGTTAAATACATCCCTTATGAAATAGCAAAAGGAGACAATTTCTATAGATTGGGCATCCGGTTTAATGTTACTGTTCAACTTCTCGAACGCATCAATAATGTTCAGGCAAAAAGATTACGCCTCGGGCAACGCGTGCGAATCCCCGTAAAAGCCACGCATACCGTTGGTAAAGGCGAGAGTTTAAGCGTTATTGCCGAAAAATACCAAACCCCGGTAAAAGACCTCCTGAAAGCCAATAAACTCGACAACCCCGATAGCATCAAAGAAGGAATGGTGATAAACATTCCCGTACAATATGACGATAAAATAGCCGAGTAAATTGCAATCCAAACTAAAATATCTCGGTATCCTGCTGCCGGCACTACTGCCACTTTTAGTATTTGTCGCCGCCGATGAATTTACCAGTACAACGAATGCTTTAATACTGGCAATTATTTCCGGAATTATCGTTTTTGTTTTTACCTGGATCAGAAACAAAAAACCAGACAAATTTGTACTCATCGACACATTTTTACTCGCGATTTTTGGAGGAATAAGCATTGTATTACACGATGAAATATTTTTCAAGCTAAAACCGGGTATAATTCAAACAATTTTGGTCGCCGTTATAGGAGTAAGCGCCTATTCCCCCCGGAATTTAATGCTAAATATGGCCAGGCGCTATATGCCCGGACAAGAACTCAATGATGAGCAAATCAGGCAAATGCGACAGCAAACACGCGCGCTCTTCTGGCTATTCCTCGCGCATACATTACTCGTATACTACAGCGCCTTTTTCATGTCAAAAGAGGCCTGGGCTTTTATCAGCGGCGGGTTGTTTTACATCGTAGCCGGAGTTTGGTTGCTAATAGAATTTGCCCGGCAAAAAATTCGCGCCGCAAACATAGAATGGTTGCCTGTACTCGACGAAAAAGCCAATGTAATTGGAAAAGCAACACGCGAACAGGTTCATTCCGGAGGAAAAGTATTACATCCGGTCGTGCATCTTCATGTTTTCAACAGCCAGGGAAAACTTTATGTGCAACAAAGGCAAAAAAACAAGAAAATTCAGCCGGGAAAGTGGGATACAGCAGTAGGGGGGCATGTGGCTTTTAAAGAAACTCCGCAAAAATCATTATACAGGGAAGCACAGGAAGAACTCGGGCTCAAAATTTCTGAACCGCAGTTTTTATTTTCTTACATTTGGGAAAGCGATATTGAACGCGAAATGATATATGTTTTTGCCTATAAAACATCAATTGAACCCATACCAAATCCGAAAGAATTGCTCGATGGGAAATTCATGAGCATTCAGGAAGTGAAAAAAAATTTGGGTAAGAACTTTTTTACCCCGAATTTTGAAAAAGAGTTTCCCATGCTAATGAAATATATACGCAAGTAAATTAAAATAAAAACCGATCTTTGTTGCTGAAACAAAAAAAAAGCAATATATTAGTCCAAATTGTAAGAAAACTCTTTTGTCATGATTGATAAA
Source organism: uncultured Bacteroidales bacterium (assembly GCA_964413185.1). Taxonomy (GTDB): domain Bacteria; phylum Bacteroidota; class Bacteroidia; order Bacteroidales; family Salinivirgaceae; genus Salinivirga. The sequence continues at coordinate 5,495 of CAYPSX010000044.1, read as the reverse complement.
TACATAGCCGAGTTACTAAAAACAAATACCAGGGTAATTGTACCTGATTTTGGTGCATTTATGGTAAAAACCTCACCGGGTAGTACTGATAAACAAGTATCTTTTAACGACTTCCTCAAATATAATGATGGCCTCTTAGTTAATTTTGTGGTCAAAAAAGAGGGCGTTGATAAAGACGATGCGCAAAAAAAGGTAAAAGCCTTTGTCGAAGAAATTCAAAAAGAGCTTAAAGCCAATAAACCTTATAAAATAGAAGGTTTAGGATACTTGTATAAAGATCCGCGGGGCTCCGTTCGTTTTAAAGAAGGAGAAGAAAAACCAACTTCTGAGAAAACTGCCGATAAACCTCCGGCTACAGAAAAACCTGGTGACAAGCCAAAAGCTACTCCTAAACCCGACGAACAAAAACCAAAAGCTTCAGTTACACTCGATGATAAATCGACTAAAAAAACTGATACTCCTGCCGAGAAAAAACCAGGAGAGACACCCCAAAAAACAACCGATAAAAAACCGGGAGAGGGGGCAAAAACAATTAACGAAAAGTTGAGCAGCAGTAAATCAACTTCATCAACCGCGCAAGCACAGGTGAAAACCGGGGCACCGGAAGCTAAAAAAGCAAAACCCGGAGGCGTGCCGCCTTCTTCAAAAGCACCACAAACAAAACCGCCACAGGAGAAAAGTAACTCAGGTCCAATTATCATTGTTGCCGCAATAGTTGTCGTTGTAGGTGCTGCCGCAGTAATTGGTTATCTGAATTGGGATACGGTTCAGGGTTGGTTTGGCGGATCGATCTTCGGAAAAGACGAACCTAAAGAGCAAGTGGTAGATAGCGCAGCAATAAAAGCACAGCAAGCCCGCCGCGATTCCCTCAGGCAAATTCAAATGCGCCAGGACAGTATCGAACAGGCCAGACAGGCCAGCATTCGGAAAGCAGAAGAACTGAAAAAGAAAAACCAGAAAAAATATTACCTCGTTGCAGGTAGTTTTAAAACCAAGAAATACGCCCAAATGTTTGTCGATAAATTAAATGAGCAAGGTTATAACTCAGAAATATTTATGGAGAAAAGAGGTTTCTACAGAGTTTCTTACAATAGTTATGTAGATCGGCAAAAAGCATTCAATGAATACAGGCGAATGAAAAATCAGGATGTTCAGGTTTGGGTGCTCAGGCATTAAGCATAAAAATAAATTCTAAATAAAAGCTGGTAGCAATGCCAGCTTTTTCTATTTTTGCTCATTAAGTGTCTTTTGAGATTTTAGATAGTGAGTGTAACGCAGTTGTCGAAGTTTTCTTGCAAAGACCAGATGCCAAATCAGCAATGTAGAATTATGTCAATGAAGCTGTCCATCATCATAGTTAATTATAATGTAAAGCATTTTTTGAAACAATGCCTGCAATCAGTCGAAAATGCAGTAGCCAAAACCTACGCTGAAGTTTTTGTGGTCGATAATAATTCGGTCGACGGTTCTGTGGCCATGGTGAAAAAGGAGTTTCCCGATGTTAAAGTTATTGCAAATCAGGAAAATGTAGGGTTTTCAAAGGCCAACAATATGGCCATAAAACAAGCCCGCGGCGAGTATATACTCTTATTAAACCCCGATACTGTTGTTGAGGAGGATACCTTTGTCAAAATTGTCGATTTTATGGACAAAACTCCCGACGCTGGTGGGTTGGGCGTGAAAATGATTGACGGTAACGGGAAGTTTCTTCCGGAATCAAAACGGGGTTTACCAACTCCAATGGTGGCTTTTTATAAAATTGCAGGACTGGCCACCCTGTTTCCACATTCACGAAAGTTTGGCCGCTATCATCTCAAATACCTCGATAATGAAAAAACACATAAAGTTGATGTGCTTTCCGGTGCTTTTATGTTGCTCAGGAAAAATGTGATTGAAAAAATAGGGGCACTTGATGAAACTTTTTTTATGTATGGCGAAGATATCGACCTGAGTTATCGCATTACAAAAGCCGGCTACAATAACTATTACTTCCCGGAAACTACAATAATCCACTATAAAGGAGAAAGTACAAAAAAAGAAAGTATAAACTACGTTGTGGTTTTCTATAATGCCATGATCATTTTTGCGAAAAAACATTTTGCGAAAAAATATGCTTCGTTGTTTTCTTTTCTTATTCGAATGGCCATCATGATGAGTGCCGGACTTGCCATTTTTAAACGACTTTTGAAACGGATGGTGTTTCCGGTTATTGATTTTGCGGCCATTTGGGCTGGGTTTTGGCTGTTGACACCGATTTGGGAGGAATACCAGTTTGGCGACACCAATTGGTTCCCCGATTATTACTTAACCACAGTAGTCCCTCTTTACGCTCTTTTTTGGATAATTGCAATGGTTTACAGTGGAGGTTACGACAGGCCATACAAAATTTTAAATGTACTGAAAGGCGTTGGTAGCGGAGCTTTGCTGCTGTTGATAATTTATGCTCTCCTCCCGGAGATATATCGTTATTCGCGCGTAATGTTGCTCCTTGGGGCAGCCTGGTCAGCCATTGTTTTGCCTTTGTTTCGCGTGATATATGGAAAATTTTGGAAAGGATCAAAAGCAAGTCAAAAAGAAGCAACACTGGTTGTGGGGCAGGAAGAAGATATTCAGTCATTACAAAAAATACTCGATGTTGAAAAATACAAAAGTATAATAGGTTACGTGTCTTCAGGTAATGAGCAACCGGGGAATGCTCTGGGCAGCCTGGAGAACATCGAAGAGGTGGTCAGAGTAAATAATGTTTCTGAGATCATTTTTAGTGCGCAACAATTGTCTGCACGCATCATCATACGTTTAATGATAAAGCTTGGCGATCCGCAAATACGCTTTAAAATTGTATCGCCCGATGGCATTTCCGTTATAGGCAGCAGCACAATTCTCTCACTTGACGATATTTACAGTGTTGAAGTGAACGCCGTGAACCGCCCCGGTAATCAGCGTTTCAAACGTACCCTTGATATTCTTATTGCACTTTTTCTACTTGTTTTATTCCCAATTACTGTTCTTACAGTGAAAAATAAAAAGAATTTTTTTGGAAACGCGTGGTCCGTACTCTGGGGAAAGAAATCGTGGGTGGGATTCGCTCCCACAAGTCGTTTGCATGAATTGCCACCTATAAAAGAAGGAGTGCTCAACCCGGCAATGTTGCAGGAAAAAAGCAGAATTACCGAAGATATCGCCCAACGAATCAATGTTATTTATGCCAAAGACTACCGGTTAATTAATGATTTAGCTATTGTTTTCCGCTTGTGGAAACATTTAGGACACTAAATTGTATTACTGTTGATTTTCGATGCAAAAAATTCAACAACATAGTTATGGCAAAAATAAAAGTAATCCTTCCTGCAATGGGCGAGGGAGTTATTGAGGCTACAATCACTCAATGGTTAAAACAAGTAGGAGAGCAGGTAGAAGAAGACGACCCAATTGTGGAAATAGCCACAGATAAAGTAGATACCGAAATACCTGCACCGGTTAGCGGCAAAATTTCCCGTCAGCTTTTTAATGAAAACGAGGTGCCAAAAGTTGGCGATCTTATAGCAGTTATAGAAGCAGAATCAATCGAAGATGTTGATGAGGCACTTATATTGACAGACGACGATGAGGCCGAACCTGCAAAAGCCACTGAAGAAAAGCAGACGGATGCCGTTAAAGAGCCATCCGGAGAGCAGTTGAGTTCACAAGTAATTGCCCAAAATACCAATTCGCAATCATCATCAACTCCTGAAAAGTTTCTTTCTCCATTGGTGCGTAGCATAGCAAAAAAAGAAAATATTTCGTACGATCAGCTTATGCAAATTCGCGGTACCGGCCTGAATGGAAGAATTACCAAAGATGATGTAATCGGCTGGCTTAAAAATCCCGAAAGCCAAAAAAATACACAAACACAACCTCAGGCAGAAGTGCGACAAACCAATAAACAAACCACGGCTCAGCAATCTGCGCCGCAAATTCCATCGCTCCCGGGCGATGAAATTACTGAAATGAGCCGCATGAGAAAGCTCATCGCTGAACACATGGTAGCCAGTAAGCAAACCAGCCCGCACGTAACTTCATTCGTAGAGGTCGATGTAACAAATATCGTAAATTGGCGCACAAAAAATAAGCAGGCTTTTCAAGAGCGACACAATGAAAAACTAACATATACACCCATTTTTATAGAAGCTGTATTGAAAGCCATTGCCGATTATCCCCTGATAAATGTTTCCCTTAGCGGAACAAAAATTATCCATCACAAACAGGTAAACATTGGAATGGCAACTGCTTTGCCGAGTGGCGACCTTATTGTGCCCGTAATTAAACAAGCCGATGAAAAAAATCTCGTCGGACTGGCCCGTTCCGTCAACGATTTAGCAAATCGTGCAAGAAGCAGCCAGCTAAAACCCGATGAAATTCGCGGAGGCACATTCACTATTACCAATGTGGGAACGTTCAATAATATAACCGGCACTCCTGTTATAAACCAACCGGAAGTTGCCATTCTGGCACTTGGTGCAATAAAAAAGAAACCGGCTGTAATTGAAACTCCCTCGGGCGACACAATCGGAATAAGGCAAATTATGATTATCTCAATGGCATACGATCATCGCATTGTTGACGGAGCTCTTGGTGGCATGTTCCTCAACCGGGTAGGTGAGTATCTGGAAGAGTTTGATGCGGAGCGTACAATTTAATTCCATCCAATTTAATCTCATTCATTGTTTTATTTCAGGACATGGTATTAATCTTGCAGGTCAATATCATTATGATATTTTTTCATGACAAATAAGATAATTACAATATATACGTCAGTTTTGCTGGTTTTTTTAGGCTTAACTTTAAGCTTAAATACGTATGGGCAGGAGTTCTGGGAATTAGCTTACTCCGAAGACGGGATTCGCCTCTTTGAGCAACCCGGCGATAAAAATATGCAGGATATAAAGCTTGTTTATGAGGTAGAGGCTGATTTGCCTGACTTGGTTGGCTTTCTGATAGATGAGCAGGGTTTTCGTGATCTGATAGGTAATATTCAAAAAGTGAAACTGGTCGAAAAAAAGAACGACTCTGTGCGGTTTTATTACATCAACGTCGGCTTGGATCCAGTTATAAACCGCGATGCAATAGTTAAAGTAACATTTTCGCGCAAACCCTATCGAGAGGTGCAATGTAAAATGGAACTCGATAATTCAATTGGGTATAAACTTGAACACACCAGCGTAAAGCCATTTACTGCACAATGGAGTCTTCAGTCATTGGGTGATCAGCGACTCCTGGTTAACTTGCTTTATTCCGGCCAGATTGATGATTATAGCGATTGGATTCATAAAATTATAGAAATAGTTTTTAGAAAGCAACTCGTTAATATTGCCAATGGAATGCGTACTAATATCACAAAAGAGCGTTATCAGCATGAGGAGCTAACTATTTGGTAATTAGGTATTCATGACTTGACACTAGATAGATACTGTCCATAAAGTCAGTGTCTGGTTCATAATGTTCGAGTTCAAGGCTTG